>JADYXR010000257.1 GCA_021772095.1 Candidatus Obscuribacter sp.
CTACATCCGATCTGATGCGAAGACGTTCAAACGGAACTTGGCATTTGAGTTCCAAGACCGGCTTTTTTCGCAGCCTTGTTAAGCCAAAATCAACTTTCTCTCATGTGCTAATGCAAGTTAGGCACGGCTCGAAGTAAACTGGTCTAGTGTTTACTGGATGTCAGCAGAGTCTACATTGAAGCAAGTACTGCACGATCACGATGGTCATGTTGATGACCTCATAAGCGCAATCCTTTTGTGGTTGGCGCCGGGCGTGGAGCTCCAGGCTGTCGGCGTGACGAACGGCGATTGTTTTGTCGATCAGGCGCTCGAGGCGATGCTCAAAATCGCTACCTATATAAATGTGGAAGGCGCCGAGATTTCTCAGCAGCCCGACGACATGCCCAATCCTTTTCCTGACAACTGGCGTCGGGAAAGTCACATCATCAATGAATTGCCATTGTTTGGCGACAATTATTTAAAAGAGCCGTATCAGCAGGGCAAGGCTCGGCGCTCGGACGCGGTCTTCACCGACATTTTGAGCAATTCGCGAGACCCGCTGACGGTCGTGACCACTGGACCGCTCAGCACAATCGCCAGGATTCTGGCGGAACATCCCGCGCTCGCTGGAAATATCCAGGAGATGGTGATTATGGGCGGCGCCATCAACGTGCCCGGCAACGTTGATGAAGAAGGGCACGACGGCAGCGCCGAGTGGAATCTCTACGCAGATCCAGGCGCCTTCAAAGCCATCCTTGACACGAAAATTCCACTAAAACTGATTACACTCGACTTAACCAACCAACTGCCTGTAACCAAAGAGTTTCTTGCACGCCTCGAAGCGCAAGCGGAGAGAAGCAAAGCATCTATGCTCGCAACGAAACTCTGGTCCTTAGTCAAAGGATTCGAATACTACTTCTGGGACACTATCACTGCTGCAGCTGCAATCGAGCCTGGTCTGTTTAAATTCAAAGAAATGAAAATCGACACGGCAACGAGCGGCAAGAGCCAGGGCAAGACTTTCACGAGCTTGTTCGGCGGGCGGAAAGTGCAAGTAGCGGCCCAGCTGGACAAAAACGCATTCGAAGACTTGCTGCTCTCTGTTCTTGCGAGTAAATGAACCAAATCGAACGCGATTTAGATTCTCCGGTGCCAACTGATTTCGATGAGCAACAAAAGTTGCCCGACGATGTGTTGGAAGCGCTTGGCGCGGGTCGTTTGACGGATATCAACTACCTGGGCAGTGGCGCTACCAGTAGTGTCTTCAGCGCACACGACAGCGGACTCGACAAAAGAGTAGCGATAAAATTTCTCAAGCACGGAAACGATGGACGTCTGATCGATTTCCAATCAGAGGCGAAACTGGCGTCACAACTAAGCCACGGCAATCTCGTCAAAATTTTGAACTTCGGAGTGACCACGAAAAATCACGCCTTCTTGATCATGGATTTCGTCGATGGGAAAAGTCTCGAAACGATCTTAGAAGAGAACGGACCGATTCCACCGAAGATTGCAGTCCGGCTGCTCATGCAGATCTGCGACGGATTGGAGCATGCACATTCCAAGAAAATTGCGCACCGTGATTTGAAAACGGCCAATATTTTAGTGCAGGGCTACGGCACAAATGCGATGAATGCAATTGTCGTAGATTTTGGTTTAGCTCTGCAACGTCAATCGCAGGAGAATACTAATCCGGGTTCCCACAGCGGAAAGATCAAAGGAAGCCCGCTGTTCATAAGCCCGGAGCAAGCGCAGGGAAAACCTGGCGGCGAGTCGTCAGACATTTATTCACTTGGTTGCATCGCCTTCAACTTGCTGACCGGCACGTTGCCATTCGAAGCAGATGACCTGTTTGAATTGTTGAAGATGCATATCAAAAACCCGGCCCCTACATTGGCTGAATGTAATCCTGATGCCGCTTTCCCGCCGGCGCTGGAGAAATGCGTACAACGCATGCTCGAAAAAAATCCTGAAGATAGATTTCAAAACATACTCGAAGTAGAAGAAAGTCTTAGCCGTTCGATAAAGCAGCGCACACCGCTTGTCCAACCGGCATCACATGTAGTACAAAAAAAATTCCGACGCAGTGTTTCTATCATTGTTTGTATCGCCGCTCTAGTAGCTAGCCTTGGCGTTATATGGTTCATAGCGCAAAATTCTGGAAGTACTGTCGATGAAAAAAACGAAACACCGCAAGAAAAATATGATCGCCTATTCAAGTACGACAGTGGTAATTTTTTGAGTCACTTTGGACGCAGATATATTTGTCCTAAAGTGACTGGGATAATTACTGACGAGGACCTCGAATGCCTGGCTGAAGTCAATCTTCCTACGCCTGATATCAATCTCGCGTTTACAAACATATCAGGCACCGGTCTTGCCAAACTAAGCCATATTAATGGACTCAAACTAGACTTGTCCAAAACCGAAATGACCGAAGAGGGTTTCAAGACGATCGGAACTCTTCAAAACTTAGACGCATTGAGCCTGAATCACGCTAAATTATTTGTGCCCGCGCCGCACACCGTGCCTAAAATCACCTACAGCTCAGCCGATAAACACGAGGGGAAACTCGTTGACATTTCGAGAAAAGAAATTATTGAAATCACCAGAGCAAAAAATATTTTTGAACTAAATTTAGACATGTGCAACGCTGTGGACGATGGCTGCATGGAGTTGATCGCGACACTTCCCCTGTTGGCATTTACAGCTAGAGATGCCGGCAAGATCACGGACAAAGGCGTTGTTGCTCTCGCAAAATGCGTCAACGTAAAAATGGTACATCTTGATGGTAACCCAATCACTGACAAGGCGGCGGAGGTGCTGAGCGTGGGCGGAAAACTCGTCGATTTTCGCGGCAATCGCTGCCGCGAGATAACATCAAAAACACTTCAAACGCTCTGCGCGAAAAATCCCCAATTGCAATTTGTGGGTTTGAGTTTTACGAAAACAACGACGAAGGATTTGCATCTTTTGGAAGGAAGGGATTTAAAATTTCTTGAAATTCTTGGCATCCCTGTAGGACCCGATGAGATGCGGATGTTTGGTCAAATGCGGAACATGGAGTACTTGTACATTTCAAAAGTCCAATCTGCGGAATCGCTGAAGTATTTGTACAACCTTCCACGACGGCCGCGAGTTATGATCATGGATTCAAAAGCTCTGGACGCTAAGTCCGTCGCCGCACTGCAGACTCACCTGCCCGAGACTACGATTGTTGATGGGACAAACCGAGCCATCAGGGCAGATGTTAACGACTTCCAGTCGATTTTTTTGGAAGGTTCAAAAGGCGGTAACCCGTTTGACTAAACGCTAGATTGATTCCTTGTTGAACAAAGCAGTGGCACCAAATGCGGTATCGCGACATTCGAGCAATGCGTCGGTGTAATCAGCGATCGAACAAAGCCCAGCGTTGATTAGCGAATTTAAAGCATTTAAAGATTTGTCTATAAGAACTAGTTCAACGTGGGATTCGCCACGTATTCAAGTGGTACACTGGTCCTCGCGTCAAACCAGTTCAGGCTCCTGATATTGAAGAACCTGAACCATCCACAGTTTCAGAACGCATTCTTCTTGAGTTTTTAATTCGATGCAGA
>JADYXR010000258.1 GCA_021772095.1 Candidatus Obscuribacter sp.
ATACAGATTCAGACATTTAAGATCTAGTGACATTCAGCGACAGTCAAGCGGCAAATCTGTCTGACGCCAAGCGGCAAAAACCATTGTCGCTGATCAGTTGCTGTTGATCAACTAATAAATGACCCGGTTTTGCGCTCAAAACTCGGTCGAAAGGCTCGTGAAAATGCTCAGCTTAAATTTACAGCCAATGTTATCGTTCCAAGGTATGAACAGCTTTATCATCGATTGCTCAGTTTGAAAAACGTGGAGACGCGATGTGACTGATCCTCAGACCTGAGTAAAAAACGCAGAACGAATTTTTTCCGCAAAGAGTCTACACTAGCCAGCTCCTGATTGCTTTTCACAAAGTTAGTGTCTATATTCAAATCGCTGATGCCTAGTATTTTGTCGCACATTCCAGTACCTTTTAACGACCGCAAAAGTCTAATACTTTCACGCGGCATTCAAGCCCATCGTTGTTGGAGTTTATTGTGCCAAATAAAAAAGTTGCTCAGCCGAAAGCAAAAAGTACTAAGGCAAATCCGTCAAACACCGATAAGGACGTGCAGCTCGAGCAGTTCACGGAAGACGGCACCGATCAGTTTTTGACAAGCAATCAGGGTGTCAGAGTAAACGACAATCAAAACTCTTTGAGAGCAGGCACGCGAGGACCGAGCCTTCTTGAAGACCACTTTTTGCGTGAGAAGCTAACTCACTTCGACCACGAAAGAATTCCAGAACGAGTCGTACACGCTCGTGGAGTCGGGGCGCACGGCATTTTTACAGCCAACGGTGTCGGCAGTCAGTATTGCAAAGCAGCGTTTCTAAAGAAGGGTGCAGTAACTCCACTATTCACCCGCTTTTCAACTGTTGCAGGTTCAAGAGGATCGAGCGACCTGGCAAGAGATGTGCGAGGATTCGCAACCAAGTTTTATACCGAAGAAGGCGTGTTCGACCTGGTCGGAAACAATATGCCGGTATTCTTTATTCAGGATGCCATCAAATTTCCTGATTTTGTTCACGCTGTAAAACCAGAGCCGCACAACGAAATCCCGCAAGCACAATCGGCTCACGATACTTTCTGGGATTTCGTTTCAATCAACACCGAAGCGACACATATGGTGCTCTGGGCAATGAGCGATCGCGCACTGCCACGAAGCATGCGGATGATGGAAGGATTCGGCGTTCACACATTCAAATTGATCGATGATAAAAACAACGTACGTTTTGTCAACTTCCACTGGAAACCAAGATTGGGTGTGCATTCGCTCACATGGGACGAGTGTTTGAAAATCTCTGGCAAAGACCCGGATTTTCACAGACGCGACTTATGGGATGCAATTGAAGATGGTGCGTTTCCTGAATACGATCTTGGCATGCAGGTAATCGAAACCAGTCGTGAATTTGAATTCGACTTTGATCTTCTTGATCCAACTAAACTAGTGCCTGAAGAACTTGTTCCCGTGCAGCTTGTTGGCACAATGACGTTAAATCGCAATCCGGAAAATTTCTTCGCTGAGACCGAACAAGTGGCATTTTGTATCAGTCATATTGTCCCGGGTCTCGATTTCACAAATGATCCACTACTGCAAGGTCGGCTCTTTTCGTATTTAGATACACAGTTGAAACGCCTAGGTGGACCGAACTTCCACGAGCTGCCGATTAACAAGTCGCTCGCGCCGGTCCACAACAATCAGCGTGATGGTCACATGCGTCAAACAATCAACGCAGGTCGCACCAGCTACGAGCCCAACACCATATCTGGTGGCTGTCCTTTTCAGGCAGGAGCTGACGCCGGGGGATTTGTCAGTGTCAGAGAGGATCTGGAGGGCTCGAAGATCAGAGACAGAAGTGAAAGTTTCATCGATCACTTCACTCAAGCCCGCATGTTTTACCTGAGCCAAACGGACGTCGAGAAACAGCACATTGTTGAGGCTTTCCAATTCGAGTTGTTGCACTGCACTGAAGACGCAATCAAAGAGCGAGTTATCGGAGTCTTGCAAAACGTTGATAAAGATTTGGCGAAAATGGTGGCAGTTGGGCTCGGAATTAAAACGCCAGTCAAGATTGAATTGCCGCTCAACCGACAATTTCCTGCTGACGCCGACGTGGCGAAATATCAGCCAAAATCCGCTGCCGATCTGGATGTTCAGACCAGCAAAGCACTCAGCATTTTGGCTAATCCAGTGCCGATCACTCAAACTTTGAAGATTGCGATGATGATTGCAGATGGATTTGATTCGGCTGCTTTCAAGGCGAGTACCAATGCTCTGTTAGCCGCTGGTGCATCACCGAAGGTTGTGGCGCCAACGGGCGGAACTGTCAAAGGTGATGATGGAGAAGAAGTCGTCGTTGATTTCGCGCTACCTGCGACTGGTTCTGTACTCTTTGATGCCTTGATTGTCGGTGGGGGACCTAAGTCTCTTGCCGCATTATCGAAAGATGCAAAAGCTAAGCTCTTCATTTTAGAAACATACAGGCACTTCAAACCGATTGGTGTGGAAGGTCCGGATGCATCTGCCAGTGTCGCTAAGATTCTGCAGACCTGCGTTCCTGCAGGAGAGGCAGAAGCTCTGCTGAGTGATGAAAATGGAATTTGTGATACCGCCAAGAAAGGCGGAAACGCTAGTTTTACAAAGGCACTTGGAGAGCTTAGATTCTGGGCAAGACCTTTTGCCGAAGACATCACCGTCTGATTGACCTCGGTGCGCTTTTAATTGATCGTCTTCCAGAGTCGCCGTTCAGGCATTTTGGAAGACGATTTGTTTTGCGTGTCCGAGC
Source organism: Candidatus Obscuribacter sp. (assembly GCA_021772095.1). Lineage (GTDB taxonomy): Bacteria > Cyanobacteriota > Vampirovibrionia > Obscuribacterales > Obscuribacteraceae > JADYXR01. Next base: position 2,761 of record JADYXR010000258.1, read on the forward strand.
GTTTCCAAGCTTCGCTTCAGCTTCTTCAAGACTGAATCAACACCAGGGCTGAGGTTTTAGTTCGAACTCGGTGTGCTTGGTTGTTCTCGGTTCTCGAGTTCCTTCAAATGTTCTTTCGCTTTTGCGGCGCGAGGATCTTCTGCAGGACAGTTGTTCAAGAATTGGTGCAGCTCTGCAATGGCTCCGGCGCGATCGCCATTTTGCTCCATTGCTCTGCTGAGCAGCCACCGTCCATTTGCATCTTTTGGAGCGAACTTAACTGCCTCTTTGTAGGACTCAACAGCGGGACCAACAAATCCTCTGACGAGCAAAACGGAACCAAGGGTGGTGTGTGCAGTTGCTGATTTTTGATTTAGTTTGACTGCTTCTTTTGCTTGAGCTAATGCTTGATCGATGTCGCCGCTCTTCAAAAGCGTGATACTAAGCCGTTCTCGAAGTTCGGAATTGCCTGGATAAAGATCGACTGCCTCTTCAATGTATCGAACTGCCTCGTCTGTTTTTCCAGCGGCTAATGATTTTGTCGAAAGAGTTTTGAGTACTGAAACATCTTTGGGGTTGAGCCGGTATGCGGTGTTGAGCTCTTCCAAGCTTCCTGCTTTATCACCGATCTTGTCCAAAATGCGGGCGTGGTTAATGTGGAAAAGCTCATCGGTAGGTCGTGCAGCGATGGCTTTTTTATACATCTCGGAAGCTGATTTCCAGTCGTCCTTCATTGTCAACGCCGCACCGTAGTCGGCAAGGGCGTCCGCGTATTTGGGATCAGCTGCGATCGCCAGTTTGTATTGTTCCAGTGCGTCATCTGTTTTGCCTTCGGCTATCAGATTGCTGGCTTTCAGGTATGAGCCTTCTGCTGAAAGAAACGAATTAACCGATGCAGGTAAATTTGCGACGCGCTCCGCCGGTGGTGCTCCGAGAACAAGCGAAGTTCCACTCCATGTTGATTTCATCGCGGGGATTTGTTTCTTCTTGAAGCCGGCGGTTGCGGTTTCGGAAGCGGTCTTATCTTTGGCGATTGCGAAGGCTTTGTCCAGTGAAATCAGCCCACCTTCCTGGCGCAGAGCGCTAGTTAAATTTTTGGAGAAGGCGCTGCTCCATGTGATTTCATTTGGTTGGCTGGACGACATAATTATGAAGCCGTTGCCCATCACAACCTTGCTGAGATCGAGGTTGTAACTTTGCGGACCGAGTGACTTGGAACCGGAATCCAAGCCTGCGGCACCGCTGTATGCCGATTGCAAAATCAGGACGATACGATCACTCTTAACGTTCTCTTTCAGCTGAGTCATCAGCGTTTGCATCGAAATGCAGGTGCCATAAATATTGTCGAGCGCACAATCATATGCGCATAGATAAGTGTTGCCATCGGTTGTTGGAAACGCGCTTGTCGCGATATAGACAACCACGAGATCGTCGGGACCGACACCATTTCCGAGAAAACTTGGACCGAGCGCTGTCATGATATTTTGTCTTGAGGCGTTGGCGTCAAGCAAGACTTTAACGTGATTGCGATCGAAACGTCCGCCGTTTGGATCGACTAGATATTCGCTGAATTCTTTGGCGGACTGCGCCATGTCTGCGGCTTCGGCACCGCCTGGAGCGAGGCGGCCCTCGCGAAACTTGGAGGCACCAATGACGACCGCCCATTTTTGTCTGACCAAACGGTTGGTGCCACGAGCGTTCGGATTCAGATCTTGGATTTTGGTGAACTCAATACCGGGCACTGCCGATGGTGTCGGCACGCTTGCGTCTTGTGCAAATGCCGGTGCAATCATTGAAGTGGCAATCAGGGCGCTGAGCCAGTTACGATGACGCATTAATTCACCCTCGATTTTAACGTTGCTTGAAGATTGGCCGCTGTCGAATGTTCTTTACTTGAGTTTTTATAAACCTGAAAGGTCGTCGATTTGACACGCATCAGACCAACCTCAGTTTATTTGCCGTGCATAAGTTGGATACTTGCCGACACCATGCGGGCTCCGGTGCCGTGACCCATGAGTCTTACGAGACTGCTCTCATCGGTTTTATGCAGCTGTGCCACCGCGGAAAAATCGTCGGGAATTAACGTCGGCGCAGGATCATCCCACGACAACTTCATTCGTGTCGGGCATAAGTCTTTAGCACCGGATTCGTCCGGCGAAACAAACGCTGTTAGCGTGCGATTCTTCAACGACTCTGGAGTAACGTCTACTTGTTCGTTCGCGAAAACTAAACCAAGTTGTTCTGTGCCAGGGTGATCGTCGAACTGCATCCATCCTTCTGAAGGAATTGGATAGTCCTGACCTTTTTTTAAATGATTATGCATGCCGTACTGTTTATTCGGAAACAGCACATCACTTTTCCCGGTGGTGCCAGCTTGCATAACTAGATAGGCGAAGCCGTCGCTGCCCGGTATCAGGTGGAATCTGATTGCGTCGCCGGACTTGAACGCCATCTTGTTGTTGCAACGATAAGTCTTACCGTCTCTGTTTAATTCGATCCAGAAATTGATCTGGGGCGGAGCCAACGAGGCGATTTTGTTTTTGAATTCGGTTGGTTCTGGCTTAGGCGGAATCACTGCTACCACAGGTTTCTTGGCGGCGTCTTCGCTGCTCGCGATATCCGTGCCCGAGTACTCTTCTTTTGATGCCACCACAGGTAGTTTGCCACTGGCTACCACAACTTTTGGATCGAGCGCGGCGATGTTTCTATCTATCCAGGTGGTGACGAAAGTCAGGTCATCCGGCTTGAACTGTCCTTCTTCAAACAGAAGGTGTTCGGAATTCTTGCTGAATACCATTTGTCGATTCGCTGTGTTGAGTCTCTCGAAAAGCTTCCATGTTCCAGCCGGGCGAATTAGTTTGTCATTGGTTCCTTGTACAAAAAGAACTGGTGTCTTTTTGACGAGGTCGGCTGCGGCCAAATTACCACTCATGAATTTATCGAGTTGCACAAATTCTTTCAAAGAAAAGTCGGTGCGCATCAGCGGATCTTTAGTCCATTCCGCTCTCACATCATCTTTCGCTGAAATTTTTTGCACCGCACCCAATGCGGCGTTGTGCACCTTCTTATCGTAGCCACCAAATATGGTGTTGACTGCACCTTTGAGGCCGACTTTGGTTTCGCCACTACTAAGTCCGTAACGATCGCGCGCGGGCACTGACGCGATTAGACCATCGATCAGTTCGGGATAAAAGGCGGTCGCTCGAAGAGCCAGTGCTCCACCCATCGATTCGCCGAGAATCACCACCGGCAGACCGGGATGGTTTTTGTGAATCGTCTCCAGGACAATCTTTATATCGACGAGGCAGCCGTCAAAGTCCAGGCTCGAGTTAGTTGATTTGGTGTCTTTGAGCTCGCCGAATCCTCGAAGATCCATGGCGTAGACCGCGACGCCGTCTTTTGCCATCTCTTTTCCGAACGCGGCAAAACAGCCTTTATGCAAGCTGAACCCGTGAATGCAAAGCATCGCAGCGCGGGGCTTTTCGGTCGGGAGCCAGGAAATACACTTGATGTCCTGGGGCGCCACTGTCGGTGCGCGCAGAGATTTAGCGCCTGTTTCGGAGCTCTCAACCGGCGCTTTTAATGTTTCTTCTTCGGAAACTGTGCCTTGTGAACGTGCCTGGAGAGGCACAGACAAGCTCAGTGCTAACACCGCGGTCAGTGCAAATTGTTTGTTTTTCAAAGAGTTCATGTCTGTTCAACTTCTGCGATCAAAGTCTCAGAGCCTTCCACGAAGCTTCAAGTATACAGTATATGACAATGCCAGAAAGTCGAAACCAACCGTCCCGTCTGAATTGTGACGGTCAATTTGGATGAATAAGCGCGAACCTTAAAGCGCTCTTAACCGAGTGCAGGTGATGATTGTCGTAACAAATGAAAGAAGAAAAGAATAAAGGAAAAATAAAAACGAATGAGAACGATCGTACCTGATCAGTGGAACATCCCTCCTCAGATGCGCGACCGTTTCGGCGACAGCGCCGGACGTCAACGGGCAATGAACGCCGACGGGCATCTGTTGCTCGTCTTGCACGAGCCGCCCAGCCCGAATAACAAAGACCGAAACGGCCGCATCTTGTGGCGTGATCCTGCCGGGATCTGGGCGTGGAACCTGGATGGCAGTGCAAGTCAGCTGCTGAAGAAGCACGTTGGCGAATACGCAGAACTTGCCGAGCACTATGAAAACGAGGTCCAGGCGGCATCCGGTGCCGATGACTATTTCGCAATTCTGCAAGCGATTTCACCGCTGCATAGAAGCAGTCGCAACCTGCACGCCGCACTGCAACAAGCTCGTGACATGATTCCCGATGACCGAGAAATCATCGCCGCGCGAGACGCTGCTGGAGACGTGGAAAGAGCGTTCGAGCTGTTGTATGTCGACGCCAAGAATGGTCTCGATTACACGGTCGCGCAGAAAACCGAGGTGCAGTCTCAACGCTCGTACGAAATGGCAGTCAGTGCGCATCGGCTCAACGTGCTAGCTTCGGTATTCTTTCCGGTCACGGCGCTCAGTTCGATCTTCGCGATGAATTACTCACTCGGTCCTGAATCAGTGGTGAATACGTCGCTGTTCTGGTGTGTGGTCGGTGTCGGTTCGCTCGCCGGACTTGTGCTCAGTAAAACGATTGTTCAGCAAGCTCCGATCGATCCAGCGGCGAATGAGAGTTCAAAACGAAAACCAGAGACCGCAGCGAAACAAGTGATCGCGACGAAATCGGTAAGCGCAACGAAATCAGCAACCGGATCGAATAAAGCAACAAATGGAAAGAATCCGACAAGCGGAACGAAATCAGTCAGCGTGAATAAAACGATGAACGGATCAAAATCAGGATCCGGAATAAAACAGGCGAAGCAGAATTTGCAAAAATTGCGCGCTGAAAACAATGCAAGCTGATCGTCGCGCTAGTACTGAGTTTGGCCTTGATACCAAATAATCAGTGCAGCAACAATTGCGATAATCGTTAGAACCAATAATGTGATTTTTATCCAGCTATACGGCCGCTCGCCTTGCACTTCTCCGGTCCGCGCGTTGACAACGAGTTGGAACAGTTTGTTGTGGAGATGATATGCACCGACATAAACCGGAAGCAAAATGTGCTTAAAAGTGATGGCTGAATAATTGGTGTCAACTTCGAAGACCCGCTGCTCATCGCCCCCGATATCGCGTCGCACATCGGATTGTATCACTGCTGAAGTATACAATTTTGCTTGTTCGAAACCATCGGCCACACCGGTTTCATATCGCTGTGCCAAGTAGCCAGCGAGGAATGACGGATCATAGACTTTTAGTTCTGAAAGATCCCACGGCTCCAACTGCTCGAGGTGATCTTTGCGAAGCGATTTCGTTCCTGACACCAAAACATCATCGAACCATCTGGATAGCGATCCGCTCACCAGGTGCCAGCTCGTGCGTTGTACCTGACGCGAACTTTGCACAGATTTTCCTTCAGAATCTACTTCCGTGTAGTATTCGGTTTCGTAGTAATAGTCGCCGCGTTGACCTGAGTAATGCGTATTTGTGTACGCATCATAAGTCCAAAATGGCACATACATTCCGGATATTTCGCCAGTAACAGCGAATCGTTTCAAATCGTTGGGGGCGAGCCACCGCGATGATATCCATCTCTGAATAGCGCCTGCCGCCTCGTCCTTCGCGAGTCGAAACGGAAGAACCGCCTCCGGACAAAGAATAGGATCCGGCACCTTAGGTTGAGCGACAATTGGTGCACCACAAAAACCGCATTTGCCGGCGACTTGAGGTGGTTGGAAAATTACCTGCGCACCGCAGCTAGTGCAGGCCACTTCAAGCGCATTTGGTGCGAGTGCTTGCAACTGATCGGGGCGCAGTTGAAGATACTTTTCATAGCTCTGCTCGACGATTTCTTCTTTGCTTTCCGGTATGCGCTCTTGATGTTCGCAGAATGGGCAAGTCAAAGCACCATTTTTCGGTTCAAACAACAAATCGGCACCACAACCCGGGCACTTATAGCGTCGCACCTTGTCTTGCGATAGTGTCGTTGGCGTTTTAGTGAGGTCGTCAGGAGTCGGCAATTGCTACTAGTTCCACATCGCGAATTGAGCTTGTCGGATTATCTCACAGGAAGTAAGAAAACTAGTATTTCCCCCTTTGTGTGCTGCTTGTTCTGTTAACTAGAATTGGCCAGCTGTTCGCGTCGGGCAAACGACGACGTCGTCAAACCGGACGCAAAGGACGGGCGTGGACAATAGACAATCGCTGAGCGATTCGGGTTCGGTTATAAATCTCGCACGCCTCGAACTTTTATTTTCTCTTCGGATCTTTCCACGAATCCTGACCAACCGGCATCGCAAAGATCGGCTTGCCATCTTTGGCGACCACGAAAGTGAAATCAGTATTGATCGTGAATTTTGGTTCTTTCATCATCTGGAAGCCGCGTGTCGCACTCATCGCTATCGCTTGTTTTGCGTCGAAACCGTTTTCGTCCATCTTGAGGATGGTGTTCATTTTTGCCTGTGAGATTTGCAGATCGCCGCCTTTCATCCCTTTCAGCCAGTTTAGATCCTCTGTGACAGCTAAGTCGACCATTGGAGCTCGGATAATGCCTTCACTTACAGCGGTTGAATCGTTTGTTTTAGCAATCAATGCCTTTGCTTGTTCCATGGCTTGCTCACCAGTGATACCAGGTTTGTTCGGAATTGCATAAATAGTGGTGCCATCAGTCGGATCTTTCATCAGCTCCAGAACTGGTTTCCCATCCACATTATGAACTACTCCAGCCTTGTCGATTGCTGCAAATCTTTTACCGTCGGGCGTTTCTAAGCCGCTCTTTGTAGCTTTCCATTCCTTCTTGATATTCGTGATTCCGGCAACAGCTTCCTCGTCTTCACGCTCCACAAGCATTCGTGGGTGACCATTCTTCTCGAGATAGTCGTTAACTTCTTTCGGAGTGCCGGCTTTAGCATCCACCATCCCTGGTGGCAAACTTTTTGCTAGTTCCGCAACCTTTGGATCTCTCATTGCGTCGAGTAGCTTCTGCTGCGAAGCGTTAGCCGCCTTCCATGGTGCCTTCGCCCAGTCTTCGGACGACGTCATTGCTTTTTGGAAAAGTACATCGGACGGGAATTGCTTAGTATCAGCTTTATCGGTACTTCCAGTCGGTGCACCTGGCTTTTCCAATTTCTTTTCGGCCAGATCTGTAGTTAGCCGATTGCCGATGTCCTTGATGTGAACGCCTTTTATTTCAGGGTGTTTTTCGCCTGAGGTGGTGGCCTCAAGGTGTCTGACGGTTAACTTCCCGTCTTTCACTTCCGCGAGAATGCCTTTGCCATCGACTGTTGAGTTGTTGATGTTTTTCTCGAAATCTTTTACTGCTTGGTTTTTTGTAGCTTCATCACCAATTGTTCTATCGTAAACAGATTTGAATGACTTTGCGAGGTCTTTGTTGATGTTGTCGAACCGCTCCGGTCCGCCCGGTGCGTTATAAACCGCGTTCAGTTGATCGCCTAGCGCTCCTGAAGTTTTCGGTTGCGATTCTTTTAAACCGCTGACGTCGCCGACTTGCAATTTATTGGAATCGATGCCTTGTTCGACCGGCGCGGTGCCGGGTTTGAGATTCTCGACGGGCGCTTTTTCAGCAGCAACTTCTGTTCGTGGATTAGCCATAACAAACCTCAAAATATCGCAGCGTGGTAATTGCCTTGAATAATAGGCGAGCAACATCACGGCAACGTGACGGTCCGCTCCTCTTTCATATGCCCGCGAGCACGAAGGGGTTAACCTCTCACGGCCTTAGCCCGTTGTGTGGGCGTTCTCAGAGCCGGGTGTCCCAGTTATCTATGAATATTTGGTGACAGCTTCACTGAAAATCATGTCAAAATACGCCAGTGGATAATGAAATACATAACCTTCGTGCCCGAGCAATCGCCAATACCTTTTTCCGACCAACCACGTTGCCGGATGCGTTTTTGAAACTCGGCTTTGTTCAAGCGGACCCGATACGATCGCCTGCGACGGCGCAGGATTTGATTTTGCGGCATCGAGTCAAGGGTTATCGCGCTGGCGATCTCGAACGGCGATATTCGTCGTTGGAAATCGAAGAAGATTACTTGTATGCCTATGGTTTCATGCCGCGCGAACACTGGCAATTGCTTCATCCTCGAAATTTCGATGCTCTGTCGAAATTCGAAAAACAAGTTTTGAAAGTCGTTCAAACGCACAATGAAATTCATCCACGCGAACTCGAACAGTATTTCGGAAATGAACGTGTGGTCAACGCATGGGGCGGCAATTCCAAAGCCACCACAGCTGTGTTGGACTCGCTTCAGTATCGTGGATTGTTGCGCGTCGCTCGCCGAGAGAAAGGTATTCGAGTTTATGCGCCGACGGAAAAGACCATGGAGAACTACACTCCAGCACAACGTTCGAAAATACTGATACTGCTTTTGACTAAAATATTTGCGCCTGCGCTTGAAAAGAATTTGCGAAAACTTAGATTCTCGAAACCTCCTGATTGCAATACCCGAGCCACTCTTGACGAACTGATTGCGACCGGTGAAATTCGCAGAGAAATTGTGAATGGCATCTCCTATCTCTTGCCTGCTGTCAATGAGTCTGTTCCAGTGTCCAAACCAATTGTTCGTTTTTTAGCACCATTCGATCCTCTGGTTTGGGATCGTGAGCGCTTTGAATTGTTCTGGAATTGGCAGTATCGCTTCGAGGCCTACACGCCTGTCGCCAAGCGTGTTCGTGGATATTATGCGATGCCGTTGCTTTGGCAGGATGACATCATTGGTTGGGTGAATGTTCACAAAAAAGATGGTGGCATCGATTTTGAATTCGGTTATCGTGAGAAACGGCCAAAGAGCGCTGAGTTTAAATCTGAACTTGAGGCAGAAATGGAACGATTCAAGTCGTTTTTAAAACTATAGAATTTCACAAATCTTCTTTGATTGGTTGAGTTCATCAGGGATTAACGGTACCATCAGCAATCCACGCGCGAAAGCAACACCAATCCATGCGCTGAACATCATTAAACCAAGCTTAAAAGCATCAGCAATCCATGCACGAACGTTAGAGGCAGGACGTGAACCAACAGAAACATAAATTAAGCGGACGAATTGCAGAACTCGCCGATATCGAACCGCTAGAAAAACTCATTCAATATGCTTTCCGCGGAGGCAAAAGTGCGAAATCTTGGACTGGAGAAGAGCATCTTGTCCGCGGTCCGCGCATAACGCTGAAGGGACTGGAAGAAATTATCTCGGGTCAAGATCAGGTCGTTCTAATCGCAGAAATTTCCGAAAGCGATCAAAAAAAGATTGTTGGTTGTATCCACCTGAAGAAAGAAAATAATCACGGACACGTCGGTATGCTCGCGGTCGATCCCGATCTTCAGAGCAGCGGAGCGGGAAAGTTTTTGATGGGTTGGTGCGAAAGTTATGCGAGAGAACATTATAGTTCGACCGAAATGGTCGGCGAGGTTGTCTCGGGACGTCCTGAATTAATGGACTGGTATCATCGTCTCGGATATAAAGAAACGGGCGATACTGCGCCTTTTAATCCGGACGGCGTCGAGCATTTAGTCGATGGATTGTTCTTTGTCAAAATCAGTAAGCCGATTAATTAGCACTATCTGTGGTGGCTTGCTTGTTCTTTGATCTAGACGAGACAAACTGCTCTTCCGATTGCATTAATTTTCAGCGTACATTTTGTTAAATCCACCCTGGCTGTTCCTGAGAAGCGTGGCGAATGGTCTTCGAGCAACAGCTTGTTGGAGCGCTGTAGAGCTGGAATAGCCATTGTTGTATGCGCCGTAAGAGGGAGCGTATTGGCAATTGCCGGAAGTCGCACCAACCTGATTGTTGACATTGAGGTGCGGCATTTGATTGTTTCCATGGAAGCTCTGCATTTTGTACGCAGCAGCTAAACGTTGAAGTTCTTGCATTCGCAGTTGTCTTGAGCCACCATAGCCGCCACCAGAAACGGAACTGTAGCTGGTACGGGGTGCGCCACCAGCGTAGCCCCCGGCTTCATTACCATACGCGGCCGAATGCGTGTTCATTCCGCTTCCGAACTGCGTGCCGCCACCGAATCCACTGTTCTGCATTGGGCTGGCGGCCTGCATATGATTTCGCAAACGTTGACTCCAGATTGCCTCACCCTCTGCTTGCCCCTGCCGAAAGTGGCGTCCTAAACCACTGCCATCACCGCCGCCCCAACGTCCGGACGAATTCGAATCGCCACCCCATCGAGAACCGCCACTGTCATCATCGCTTGATGGTGGCGCGAATCTATCCAAGCCATGTCGAGCGCGGGCTTCGCTTGCACGATAGCCGTCGTGCGGACCGTCATCATCAGGAGTGCCGTGATGATATCTGTACATGCTGGCCGCGTAGCCGTTCGGTTGATTGGGATTGTCGTCGCGCCAATTGTCAGCTGACGCGCTTCCGCAGTTTAAAAACAAAGACAAAACTGTCAGGCAGTGCAAAAATTTCAATCGGCGCAGCTCCGTTTGACCACATCCTAATATATGCCTCAAAGTGCTCTTAATGTAACCGCAATCTGGCGTGACGAGAACTGACGCGACGCGAAAAGCACGAATTGAGGAGCACGCGAGTATGCACGGTTAGAACAAACACCGTAAGAACATGCACGGCGAGACTACATATTTAAGTTGACTGCCACACGTTTTATTTTAACCAGCGAATTTTACCGGTTTTTAAATCGCGAATCGCGCCGACTATCCCAACTTTTTTGGACTCTACTGCGCTTTTAATGCCAGGGCTTTTCATTGTGTGTGCAATCGAACGTCGCACGTTCTCTTCAATTGCAGCTATCTCCAGCTCGTCGCCTGTGAGCGCCGTATTCTTCGCTTTCGCGGCTTCCACGGCTGGGCGGATTTCATCCATCAGCAAGGGTAACGTTCCCTTCAAGTCCTGACCGCCGGATATGGCGGCTTTAACTGCTCCGCACTGAGTGTGTCCGAGAACAACGATCAGCGGCGTATGCAAATACAAAGCACCATATTCGATCGACGCGAGTTCTGCCATCTCGCAAACATTGCCTGCGACTCGCACCACAAACAGATCCCCAAACCCTTTGTCAAAAGCAGTTTCCACTGGAACCCGCGCATCGGCACAACTCAACACGCTTGCAACCGGTGTCTGTCCTTCGGTCGCAGTACGCAAACGCCGTATCGGATCGATGCGAGGATATTTTGTGATTCCTTGCAGATAGCGCTCATTCCCCTGTTTTAAATTTTCGAGTGCTTGTTCCCATGTCAAGGCATGAGCTGGCATCGCCGACATCAATAAAACGAATCCCGAGAGCAGAATAGAAAATCGCATAAGCCATCCTGGTGAAAGAAAGTCAAACTATATCACTACTGACAGAGTTCAGCGTGACGCAGGGAATTGCAATCTCTTCATTGATTGAAGAGAAATTTTGGATAGAGCGAAAGTTTTGCTTGGATAGAACTAAATTTTGGTTAGAGCTAAAGTATCGGATAGAACTCGGTTTCAATAGACCTAGAGTTTATGGAACAAACACTCTCGATTGGATTCTTACGAATCGCTTCACGACGAATTCCGCATTCGTGAACGACGCGTTGCCGGAAGGATTACCGCCGGTGACGTGGAAGTCAGAGAATCCAGAGTTCTGATTGACATAAATATTGCCAGTGAGATTGAATGAAACCGGTGTTCCAGTCTCGGCCATTTGCATTGCAATCTTTTCCATCAACTCAGGGTCTTGAGTGTAGGCACTACAGCTGATGGCACCGTGTTCGCGCGCATTGCCTGAGGCGAGTTCAAGACTCTCGGCAGAATCTTTGGTCGGAATGATAAACACAATCGGTCCGAACATCTCACCTTTGATGATGTCGCGTTTATTTCTCTCAACTTCGATGATCACCGGGCTTTGAGTGGTGGCATCAGGAAATTCCGGATTAGCGATCGGCTTGCTCTCCAGCAAAATTTTGCCACCAAGTCCGCTCGCTTTTTTGACGCGCTCAATTGTTGCTTTGCTTTGGATTGCACCAGCGACAGCATGTCCTGCTTTCGGGTGCTCCACAAGTCCCTTCGTCGCATTGACGATTGCGTTCTCGACGTCGGCAAGTGAAGCGTGTCCCTCTTTTAGTTTGATACCGGATTCGGGGACATAAATGTTTTGTGGTGCGGTGCACATTTGCCCGCTGTAAAGACTGACACTAAATGCGATGTTCTTTGCCATCGCTTCGAGATCATCAACGCTGTCGATGATGACGCTGTTGATACCAGCCTTTTCAGTGAAGACAATCTTGCCTGGCAGCTCTTCGACGTAACGCCCGAACTCACTGCCACCAGTAAAGTCGATGATGCGAACTGATGAGTGTTCTGCGAGTTTTTTCGTGATTTGTTTTTCGGTTGTATCGACTGCAAGCATCACGAGATTTGGACTGAAACCATTCTCGCTCAATACTTCTTGAATGACGCCGACCACAATTGCCATCGGGTAGATTGCCTTGGGATGCGGTTTGACGATGACTGCATTGCCTGCAATCAAACTGGCGTAAAGTCCTGGCATCGAATTCCAAGTGGGGAAAGTGGCGCAGCCGATCGACAATCCCAATCCGCGACCGACATTGGTTCCGAACTTTTCAAGTTTCAAGCTGAACTTTCCAGCAGGTTTTTCCCAGCTGATGTGATCGGGAAAGCGCGTCAACTCTTGATAGCCCAGAGCAATTGCCTCGAGCGCACGATCTGCCGCATGCGGCCCGCTTGCCTGGAAGCTCATCATAAAAGCCTGTCCAGTGGTGTGCATGGTGGCATGCGCAATTTCGAAGAAGTGAGTTTTCAACCGTTGCAAACTCTCGATCAAAATACCGGCGCGAGTTTTGGGGTCTGTGTGCTTCCAGTCTTGGCTTGCTTTCTCAGAAGCTTTAATGTAGGAGTCGATGTCAGTATAGACCGGATAGCTGATGCCTAGCGGTTTGCCGGTGTATGGGCTTTCTTCGTCGCTGGCCAACCAGGAGTCGGAGTCTTGCTTGAGGCGTTCAAACTTGCCTCCCATTTGAGACTCAAACTGTTTCTTTTGGTCAGCTTCAGCCGTTTCGCCGTACTCTTGAGGCGAAGGCATTTCAGGAAATGGCGTGTAGTGTTCGCGCTTCTGCACTGCCGCGGTTGCTTCTTTGAGCATCGCTTCGTGCTTTTCAAAGATTGAACCAATGGTTTTGAGGGGTTTGAAAATTTGCATAGAAGAACTCCAACTCCGATGAATCACGCTGTAATAACTTTACGGCATGATTCTTCGAGTTCGCCTGAACGATATTCTTTCTTATGATTGTTTTCGAACAATACTCTCGGAGACTCACGGGCGAGGACCATCGGCTGAATTCGAAGCCGCCAAGTGGACAACCGCTTCGAGAGTTCAATGAATCAAATGACAACTAGTTGCTAAACTATATTCACCTTTGGACTGAACAAATGTTTTCTCGTCGAATTTTCATCTCAAGCCTGATTTTGCTTTTCCTCACCGCCTCAAACAGCCAGTGTGGCTGGTCTGCAACGAATGACGCTGTCCAGGGAAGCGCAGTTTTCAATCGCATTGTCAGTCAATCAAACTCGAACAATTGGCGTGCACTGCCAATCGGCGAGCTTATGGGTCAAGTGGCTAAGCAACTAGAAGGCACTCCGTATAAATCCAACTCGCTCGACTCATCACCCGATCGTGAGGTTTGCACAGTAAACCTTGATGGATTAGATTGCGTGACTTTTTTCGAAAACGTTTTGGGTTTTGTCAGAATGATCAAAAAAGGCGAGCGCACTCAAAACGATCTCGTTAAGCAAGTCACGTCAACTCGCTATCGCGGTGGTATCGTCGGCGATTACACATCGAGATTGCACTACCTCAGTGATTGGTTTTACGAAAATGAGTCCAAGCATGTGGTCAAAGTACTTTCCGACCTTCCTGGCGCAGAAACTTTGAAATGCAAAATCAGATTCATGAGCACGCATCCGGCTAGCTACGAACAGTTGGTTAAGTATCCAAACTTAGTTGCAAAAATCAAACAACAAGAAGATGCAATCAATAAACGTCCTGTGAAGTTCGTGCCGATGAGTAAAATGGCAGCTGCGGAGCCGCTTCTACAAACCGGGGACATTGTGGCAATCTGCACCACGATTCCAGGGCTCGATGTCGCGCACACCGGTTTAGTGGTGCGCACCGCTGATGGTGTCGCACACTTTATGGACGCGTCGTCAAAGTTTCGCAAAGTAACTTTGGAAGCCGGCAGTATAAGTCAATACCTCAGTCGAAATAAAACATGGACCGGCGCGATATTCGCCCGACCGCTAGAGCCGTAATTAGCACGTGTTCAACTGGTACTACTTCGATTTTGGATCAGGGCTGGTTGCTGTCTAAACCCAGGAATCTCTCGTTCTTAAGGACGGAGAGGACGTCAATGTGTTCTGCCCTTCAAATTGATCTTTTGAATCGCGCTTTTGCTGTCGAGTCAAGCTGTCGCAGCGTCTCACGACTTTCTCACATTCTTCCAATATTATTCACTTGACAAGCGGCTTGGTTGCAAGTCGTTTCTTAATTTCAAGCGAGATGATTGGATATGCCGAACGATAACAATGCGATGCAAGAAAGCGACGATCAAAAACCAACTGAAATACTTACTAATTCGTCTGCAGGCAAGTCTGAAACCATCATGACTCCCAAACTTCAAGAGCAATATGACTTTCAACTTTTGAAGTTGCCGATTGGCAGCGACGATCGTGGATTGAATTCCGTTGAGACGAATGTCACCAGGGCTGGTGCCGAATTAGTTTATGCAAACAGGCTCATCAACGCACTGCCAAGCGATCAGCAGGCGGTGTGGCGAGCTTATCAAATCACTCTTGTTGAGCAAAAAGACAATCCGGAAAGTTGTGCCGACTTGCTTGCCAGGCGCAATGCTTTGTTTCCAGACATCGCAAACTACGTAAAAAGGGCCGAAGGACATCTCGGAGCCAATTCTTCACTGCCTAAATTACTGCCGCAATTGGAACTCGTAAACGACAAGCCGGTCATGGGTTTGTTAGCACCAGATCGAAGAAACGCTCATGGTCCTAGCATGGACAAAATGCTTAGTGCCTTTTCGAACCGATCGCCACATAAGCCAATCGATACTGAAATTAAAAGCGCAGCCGTTGAAGCGTTGCGCAAGATAAATAATCCCGGACATGCCGAAGCCGCGTCGCTGCGAGCGGCTCGCTATTGTGATTTTCTAACTAAGCTGATACCAGCCGAGGTGACACGCCCCGACAGTGAAGCTGTACTGCGGAATCCTATGGCCGATGCAGAGAGTAAGGACTTGTTCTTTCAAAGCTTAGAAAGATTGTTGAGGCACGACCCAAATGCGCCAGCAGGAGCTGAAGAACGAGCGATCGTTTCTCTTCAATTCCTTCGCCAGGCTGGACAGGTTGAGAGTGTGGACCAGGGTGACTTCAAAACCTGTGCTCTCGGTTCAGTCGAAAAACGTTTGCTTATGAGAGATCCTGGCTTACTTGCTCGTATGGTCGCAGATGTCGCGATGACTGGAACGACAAAAACAGACACCGGTCGCACTGTCTCACTCGAAAAAGAGTGGATGACTGCGCAGTCTGCTGAATCGACGAACTTCCCTCCAGTGGAAAACGCACGAACACTTGCAAGTCAGTATGTCGCTCTGGTTCTTGGGAATGTGAAATTTCAACTCAACAATGAGCAAGACGGTACGAATTATCGTTTTGCTCATGTGAGAGGGAACGACGTGGTGCTGGACTACGCCACGAATCCGCCGTCTCCACTTTTTCGAAGTTTGATTACAAACGAAATTGACACAGACCCAATTCATCGATTTGACGACGGGAAAGTAATGGTCGGACCAACGTGGCAACCTTTGAAAAAGCCGATCGACCACAGTCCTCACGCCAATGAAAAGGACATTATCGACACCTATGCCGCCGTCACTGGAAAGAGCGGTGATAACCTGGTGCTCATGCATTATGCGCAAGCGAGAGGAGCTGCTGAAGAGACTCTCGAAGGACTGGTGCAATTCGCCACGCTCAGTATTAAACCGCGAGATCATCGAGTCGCGGTGTACCGAACTGAGGGAGAGATGCAAGAACATTTGAAGCGCGCCAAAGAGACCAATAATCTTCCGCTCATATTCCTTTCTCCAAATCACGCTGCCACCATCAGTGGTTACTATCCGGAAAGTCAGCGTGCGGACTATGACAATCAATGGGGCAAGTCGATGGATTTCCTCGGCAAAAATGCTATGAGTACTAAAGAACTCTTTACCTTAGGTGCGAGGATCGAACCTCAAGAATTGAAACCAGGACAAGTGCCGATAACCACCGAGCGAGTGATGTCAGTGGTAAAGGAAGCTCGAAAACAATATGAAGCTTGGTGCACCGCCAGTGGTGTAGCACCTGATACTCGGTATCCGACAATGGATGAGTACCTGAAATGGACCGGCAAATATCAGCGTCCGAGTACAGGTGTCAAGTAGGCAAGGCAATTGTCGCGACCCTCATAGTTCCGCAACTTTTATTCTTGCGGCATGTTTGCATAATGGAGAGGGAATGAGGTAGAACGGAGGCGTGGAATCGACGCTTAAACGGAATGAAGCGATTTGTAGCTTCTTCGAAAATCACTAATTGAAATAGAGCACATCTTTTATTCAAGCCAAGAAATTGATGCCGGTGTTTTACGACAAAACGTATTTCGTCGGTCTGGACGATGTCGGAGGCAGGATTGCTTTGCATTGGAGTCCGGATTGCTTTGCGTCAGACTCAAGATCAGGACTAGCGGACTGGACCCAGCGTTGATTCGTACAATTGTTTGATAGGGAGTCGGCGAGTTGGAATCACGTGATCAACTGATGGTTGCCAGCTATTATCGACGTTGACCTTGCGAGTGGTGGCATCATAGGATTGTGCAACTACCACGTGCCAGCCGCCGTCTCTTCCGCCGGCACCACCTGCGGTTCCACTTCCAGAGTCGCTCCAGAATGGATCACGACTGGAATGTACAACGATGATTTTGGGCCACGGACCTTTGTTCATTTGCGATTCGAATTCACCTTCGTTGTTGACCTTTATGCCTTGTTCGCCCTCTGCAATAAGTGTTGGCACAAGGTTGGCGGCAATCACTCGTTCTGATTCATCCCGTCCGGTTATTTGTCCATAGATATCAGCTAACTGACCTGCCCCGATTGCGGGACTGGTGGCAATGTACTGATCGCTGCTGTTTTTGAGCTGATACCACATACGGTCGTTCTGCCACCGTTCTATTCGTTCGCCGCTGTCACCAGTTCCAGGATTTTGCACATATTTGAGTTCTCCTTTGTTGACCGCGTAGCCGAAAGTATCCACTGTTTCTCGCTGCCAATGAATATTCGCCATTGTATGATCTGAAACTTGACCAAGCCAGCTGCGACTGCCTGACTCCGGTGGGAACTTCGTGGCGGCTTTATTGAGATTCATTCCTTGAACTGTTGGTATAATTGTAGAACCATCCGCGGTGACAAATTGTCCGGTTGTGCCTACGTCAGCGATCATCTTTGCAAAATCAGCTGGCGATTCGCTGATCAGTGATGCTCTAATAGTCGTGACATTGCATGTTTTGTTTTGCCCTTGTTCTTGACGATTAGGACGAGCCATGTGCCATGAAAGCTGTGCCGCCAACGTTTGCTTGTCTGCAATTGAGAATGGACCGCCTGTGGTATTTGCCATCAATCGGGTGATTTGATGTACGGAATTGTTTTTCTGTTCTGCTGATAAACCAGGACGCTCCATAAAGTTGTTAACACTTTCGGCGAAACGAGCTTGACCTGGTCGCGAGAAACGGGTTGATGTCAATGCCAGTGCTCGCAGGTTTTCACTTGGCGAGGGCGTTTTCAGAGTTCCGTCCATGTCGAGAACTTTGAATGATGGACCTGCGCCTTTCACCACTGCAAGGCCCCGAGCATCCACGGAAACTTCGCCTTTAAATGTCGGCACCGCTGGTGGTGTATACGGCTTTGCTTCGTCGATCGGTTTAGCATTCCATTCGCCCGTGTCGTCTTTCGTCCATTCACGATTTGATGAGATATCCTGGAGTGACGTGACAGAGCCCTTGTCATCGCGCTTGATGTCGCGGACCTTACCTTCGGTTTCGAAACGAGTGGACAGATCGTCAGAAAGAGTCACCGACCATTTTTCATCCGCGCTCAGTACTGTTTTAGTGCCATCGACATTGTCGCGTTTGCGATATGACGCTCCGCCTTCCCATTCGCTGACTTCCACATATTTGCCGGGCGCAAATTTTTTGTTGATACCGGTTACGAAATTTTCTATGGCGTATGTGCCGTTCTCGCTGTCGATGTGAAAGGCGCTGTTCTCACCAGGTGCGCCTTCGCAGGTCCACTTTTGTTTATCATCCATAGTCCATTTTGTCACTGTGGATGGTGCCGTGTCAGTGGCTGTAGTAACTACCTCAATCTTCGTCGGACTCATCTCTTTGCTAGCGCCGACACTTTTGAAATCGCTAAAGTTACGAGTGATACCATCCGCGCCTTTAAAAGAAGTGAGCAAATTGTCTTTGTTATAAGTCACGCGTTCGTTGTTCGTGAAGTGAATGGAACGCGTGTTGTCAGCGCCAATGGTTTCCTTGTCGCCGGAAGCGCGAAAGATAGTTTTTTCTCCAACGGATTTTGGCCAACCGGAAGGTACGCGCGAAACGTCATTCGTAGAGCGATCGACTTCGATCGTGCCTTTCCAGATCGCACCGGCGGGATCTCTCCATGCGTCGGTGTATTTTCCATCTACTTTGACGCGATCCCATTTCTTCCCGTCGAGACCAGTGTTCGCCGAGAGGGTGTCGCCGTCCCAGGTGAGCAAACGCTGTTTGCCACCTGGGTAAGTGATCGATTCTGGATTAACGAGCTTTGGAGTTTGTTCGGTAGTCGGGGCTTTATCGGTTTCGCCCTTGATTGGATTTTCGCCAGTGGTTTTAGAATCTGATTGAGCATCGGCTCTTGCAAGGACAAGAGGTGTTCCTTGTTTGGATTTAGCGAGTTGCTCGGGTGAAGCGCCAAAGATTTCCAGCATTGGCAGACCGAGCTTTTCTAAAAGCTGAGCAGATGCTGATCTTTCTGTATCAGAAATATTGGTCGACGGCAGCGGAGTGCTGAGCAGTTCTTCAGTCCATTTTTCGTTCGGGCTTCGTGAAGCCGAGTCCGACAAATCCTTCTCTTTATCTGTCGGACCGGCTAAACGACTATCAGGGGCGAAAACTTCGGAACTAAAATTGGGCGGTTGGTAAGGTTTTTGTGGGTCGAGTGGCTTCTCACGGCTCGGGCTCAGGCTTTCAGGGTTTGAAACCATCATGCCTCCTGATTCGATTTTTAATAGAAACGACTGGTAGCGCAGTGCTCCGGTAGTCAAGCTATAATATTTGAACTTTGTGAGAAAGTCGTGAGACAACGCCGACGTTCAGTCCGCAGCGTTTTTGACTATCTAATGGATGAACGTGAATAGATGAATGCTTATCTGTGTCTATTTCTCGGTCGATTCAGATGCTCGATAGCCGACGCCATAGACTGTTTGGATAACAGACGAACCATCAGGGTTAGCGATTTTTCGTCTCAAAGTTTTGACCACAGTGCGTACTGCGTCCTCGCTGACTTCGGTTCCGGTTTTCCAAACTCTGTCTAGAAGGGCTTCAGCACTGAAACTCTGACCCCGATGTCTTATCAAAAACTCAAGCAAATTATATTCAAGGGGCAATAAAACGATCTCTTTGCCGCTCTTGAAGACTCGCCTGGTGTCTTGTTCTATCGTAATATCGCCCAATGCGAGCACGGTACCGGTGAAGGTATGTGGGCGCCTGAGCAAGGCTCTGACACGCGCATCGAACTCGCGTTCATCGAATGGTTTGGTCAAATAATCGTCGGCGCCTGTGTCGAGACCAGCCGCTTTGTCCATTGCTTGATTTCTACCGGTCAACATTAAAACTGGAGTCTGCCCACCGGAGTTGCGGTGGTGGCTTAGAACCTCGATTCCAGATTTATTCGGTAGATGCCAGTCGAGGATGACGAGGTCGAATTTAAAGTGCCCGAGCTTTTCAATTGCGTCGGCACCGTCGCTACTCACGTCGACTTTGTGTCCTTGCGCCTCTAGAGACGCTTTCAAAATATTTAGCAGGTCTTGTTCGTCTTCGACGACCAGAATTTTAGCCATTAATAATAGTCGGAGATCCTTACCTTCGCTCCAGGGTAAAGCGTATACTTCCATAGTCTAATTTGCAACCGGGCAAGGTTTATCCGGTTGACGCGTCAGCACAATTAAGTGCTGAGGAGAATAGCAGCTCAATCTCCTGGCGATTGGAATCCCATGTCTAACAATTCAGTAAACGGCTTTAAAGTCGACCAAATAGTTTTCCAGAAATATAGAATCCTGAACTTTATCGCCGAAGGCGGTGGAGGTAGAGTTTATCGGGCGCAAGATACCTTCAGGCAGATCGACGTTGCCATCAAAGTTTTATTAGTCGATCAAACTGATCAAAAATCTCTGGTGCGTTTTCAAAGTGAAGCAAGAACCGCATCAAAACTGTCTCACGCAAACATTGCCACTATCTTCGATTTCGGTCTGTGGGAAGGCAATCCTTATCTGATCATGCAGTATGTTGATGGAGAGTCCCTCCACGACGTACTGAAGACCGAGCATACGTTAGACCTCGCAACCTTCTACGAAATTTTTAGTCAGGTTGCAGATGCGATAAGTCATGCGCACAAAAGTCAAATTGTGCATCGCGATTTGAAACCGGCAAACATTATCATCGCGGCTAGCGACGATGGTCGGATGAAACCTACAATCCTGGATTTTGGTATCGCGAAGAGTCTGGATGCAACGACATCCGCCGGCTCCGGCAGCTTGACGATGACCGGAGCTGTGATCGGCAGTCCTCTGTACATGAGCCCCGAGCAGGCCGATGGACAGGAAGTAACTCTTGCCTCGGATCTGTATTCGCTGGGCGCCATAATGTTTCGTTGTCTTGCTGGTGTTCCTCCGATTCAGGGCAATAGTTTGATGGAAACGATAATGATGGTTCGCACCGAGACTCCGGCGTCAATCGCCGAGATGGTAGAGCCAGGCGCGCTGCCGCAAAGACTTTGTGATTTGATCGACGGACTTCTTTCGAAGACTGCCAGTCAACGTCCGTCTCTTCAGAAGGTGGTGATTCCGACTCTTCTCGATTTGAAGGACAAGACACTCCACCACCACCATTCGGACGCTGATCCAGCTGACACCATGGATGGTGCGGCCAGCTGGCTCAGTCGAAATAAAAAAATGTTGATTCTTGGCATTCTTGCTCTGGTTATCTTCGATTCAGTCGGTTTGTGGCTTTACTCATTTCTAAACGCTCCTATTGCAGTGACACCGAAGGTAATTTTTGAAGAGGACGCTGCCGCTAGCTTTGGTGAAGGGGTCCGTGAACATATTGACAAGAATGCGTGGAAGGAGGGGAAATATCGAAAATTATCCGAAGCAGATCTTCGATCTGCGAAGGAACCAAAGTTGCACTTGGAAAATTGGGATGCAACAGATGCTGACCTTCTGAAAGTTCGAGATCCCAGATCGTTTAAGGAAGTTGTTCTCAAGAAAACGAAGGTGACGAGTTTAGCTAATCTGCCACTGTTCAATGGTGTGCGAAAGTTGGATGTTAGTTATACCGACATCTCCGACCAATCCCTTAAAAATATTGTGAGTTTACACAGGCTTTCCGACCTCGATCTTGGGCACACCCGCATCAGCGATGCCGGGTTGAAACACGTCATGGGCCAAAAACATATGTCATGGCTAAATCTGGATAGCACCAATGTAACCATCAAAGGATTGCCAGGTTTGGCGTCGCTAACAAATTTGCGAAAGCTCATTTTGATGAAAGGCGGTTACTCCATATCCGATATTGAGTCATTTGCGGGGGGACTGGCACCTTATTGCACTATCGTTTTATCTGGAGGGTTTTCTGACGAAGAGTTGCAGGGTTTGGCTAGAAAGTTTCCTGACCTGGTTTTCAATGATCACAGAGGATCGATGTTTTCCGATGAAGAACTGGCAGAGGGATTACTGAAACCTCCGAGCAACTATGCTAAATCCGCTCAACTGTTCAAGAACTTGATTGCTCAATCGAAGCAAAACTTTGGAACAAACAGTACGCGTGCACGGCGCCTGTACCTGGGATTGGGCAAAGCGCTATTCGGTCTAGAACAGTGGAATCAGGCTTCAGAGAATTTAAAAATGGCACTGCTGTTGTCGGGTCAAGCAGGCGATAAGTATGCAGAGGCTATGGCTGCAGATTTTCTTTTGCAAGTTGCTCTGAAATCGAAACCGGACGTTCATGGTTTAAAGGATTTGCTCTCCAGGGCGATCGCATCGTCGGACGAATGGTACGGCGCACATAGCGGAGAAGCCATGGTTCAACGCTTGAATTTGGCGCGTCGGTCGATGGGGAAAACATCGAATGATGTTGCACTACCATTTTTTGAGAAGGCATTGGCTATCGAGAAATCAAAAACAAATCCTGATACAAGAATAATTGCCGGCATTCAAGCAGATCTTGGCGACTGTTACTACTGGTTGCACCAGCCTGATAGAGCGAAGAAATCGTACGCTTCGGCGGCAAAACTTTTTGACAAGGTGAATGGGACGCTCACGGAAAGTGAATTTGTCATGCACGTGACGTGCTACCGGGCGCCGGCCGAATTAGCGATTGGAGAAGGAAAATTCCTAGTTGCTCGTCAATTGAATGATGAAGCAGTAAAACGGTGCAGCATGAGAAATAAGACCATGGAGACGCCTTTAATGCGGTTCTCTATTCAGGAAATAATGGCTCAAAAGCAAAGGATTCAAAAGGCGATTTTAAAAGGATAATATCCACACTGATTAGAGGTTTGTGCATTCGCACCAAATACAGTGCACATCTCTGCTTGGAAAATCCATTAATACCAGATCGCCTTTGCTTTGTGTCTCAAGGCAGTGTATGCAAATTTTGTCTTCGAGCAATGTGACTACATATCGTTCGGCGGGATTGGAAGCGCAGCAGCGCGCGTTCGATCGGAGGAATTGATTTACAGATTTCGATGTCTCCGGCGCTGTTGAAACCTCCTGCATCAACTTCCAGTATTCATGGGAAATATGTGGTGCTAGCGGACGAGGCAGCTCCGCAATTCTTCTTAGACGTTGGACAACACCACTGTAAGAGTCAAAATCAATGACTTGTCCGATACCAGTTAGAGGCTGTGTTCTTTGAGTTGATTGACGCTTTCTAGCGCATTGAACACAACGCTTGTGTCGTCCTGCTGGATCAAATTCAATTTGTTCTCCTGCGATAAATCCACGTCCGCACTTGCAGACTCCGCGAAATTTCGCATACATGTAAACTGGGTTAGAAGCGGTGCTCTTCCGCTGTGTCAACATCCTGTAGTTCCTCGTCGTATTATTTGATTGCGTCGCTGTCTCGGCTTATGAAATTCATTATTGCAATCAGCACTGCGATATATCCGCAGTCCTGATAACGACAACAATGTTTACATTGCACCCACGCAATCTATATAAGGAACCTGCATCGACTCAGACCGGTTGAGCTGAATCTGCCTGGACCAAACGTCATGGCGATTTCGAAGACGGCCCGGGTGACCCACAAACCACCAAGACAAACCACCAAGACCTCGAAAACAGCGCAGAGAATTCAGCGACTCTTTAAGACTCCGCTGTTATGGTTAGTTTAAACAATCAATGTTCTCAACGCGTCTTGTCTATTGCACAAACGGTTGTCACTATCTGCGGTGCTCTAGAAAATCTTTCACATCTTCCGCGTCCCATTTCGTGAATGGCGATTTTCGAATAGCCAACAAATCGTTCAACTGAGCTTGAATGTCTTGCTGAATTTTAGCCGCTTCCGATTCGAGAAGAGGACGATTCTCCGCCTGTTCAGCTGGATAGCCGAGATCGATTGGCTTACCAATGCAAATCAACAGCTTAATCGGCAGTGGTATCGCATTAAAAGGAAACGGCAACCACGGATAAAATGGTGTGATGGGCCAATAAGGCGCACCCATAATCTTAGCCACTGGTTTCAAGTTCCCCAACAGCGGATAAATTTCGTCACCACCGACGGTGGTAATCGGAACGATCTTCGAACCGGTTTCAATCGCCGCTTTGATAAATCCGGGATTGAAATCGATTAGTTCATAACGGTCCTTAAACAACTTCCCTGTGCCCTTCTCCGCTTCCGGATAGAACAACACGAGCTCTTCTTTTTTTAGCAGTTCAATAGCCACATCATACTTTGCCGGCACGCCACCAAAACCACGGATGGTATCACCGATGACCGGCATGCTTCGAATAAATTCGTTGACCAGAAATCGAACCCGTCGAGGCTGGGGATGAAATTGTATGATGCCATCGTAGAGCATGCAGCCGTCCAGCGGTAGCACGCCGGAATGGTTACCGCACAGGACTGCGCGTCCCTCTGACGGAATATTCTCAAGTCCGACTATCGTCACCTGAAACCATTTTTGGTACAAGAAGCGGAAATATTTCTCCGAAGTCTTGCACGATTCCAGGCTGAAGCCGTACTGGTCCTCTTCGCCGCTGTAGCGTTCGAAGAAGTCGGTTGATGTTGATGACTCCAAACTTGTTCTCCGTTCGGTACATCTATATGAGGTATTAATAGCACACTACTGGAAGCCCGGTGAAGGTGCTACGTGAGAACGCGCTGATGCCGCTGACCATTGATTCTTAAAACCCCGATTAAAGGTAACTGAAAGAAGATCGACAGTAAATTGATCATCAGCCACAAGCTTCAACGAGCGATCTCTGAATTTTCAAGGACAAAAAATCGGCTGAAATTTCATGACATTGTCAGTGGTGCGAATTCAAATGTCCGAAGTTTGGCGAAACAAGCGCTAGGGACCGCAGGCGCCAAATGTTCCCGTTTAGCATATTAAAAACTTTGTTGGAACACAGCTGCCCGAGTTGCGTCCTAGAAAACATCGCACCCTCACGGAGGGACAAAACATCAGTTTCTAGGAGATAGAATATGAAAGGATTAACTTCAATTTCGTTGGTGGCACTTATTGCTATGATGGCCGCGGCCCCTGCCCCTGCAAGTGCTCAATACACGCCTCGATGGGGCGGCAACGCAGGCGCAAATATTAATGCCACACAGGCAAATTTACGAGCCCGAATCGATGCAGGAATTGCGAGCAGACGACTAAGCAGATCCGAAGCAAGAAACCTGAAAAACAAACTTTCACAACTCAGTCGGATGGAAGCGGATATGAGAATGTCGGGCAGACGCCTTACAATCAGAGAGCGCAACGATCTCAACAATCGCCTCTCCAGGTTGAACCGCGATATCACTCGCCAATTGAATGACTTCGAGCATCGACGTGTCGGTTACTGGGGCACTCGTAACAACTGGAGATAACTCCGGCGATTCGATAACTAAAAGCAAATTAGCAATGCCGTTACTGTCATGAACAGTGACGGCATTGATTCTATCAAAGCAAGTCGACAGTGCAGGATAAACGATCTTTTGTGAGCGAAGCTCGATTTGTTGGTTCCAGTGCATTGAAACTGAAGGCTCTGTTTTCTGCGTAATTTTTCTGAACACTCCGAATGACCACAGCGCTAGCGATTTGAGAAGCCGTACATTCTGGGTAAAACAGATTCAGTAGTCTCATCGCAACAGCGTTCCCGTTGAAAACCAATAATCCTTGTGGTAAACGAACCTCCAGAATCTTTATCAGAGCATGACCCCAAGGTCATCTCGAATCGTTATACCATTATCAGCCGGCTCGGTGCAGGTGGTATGGGACGAGTTTACCTGGCTCAAGATCAGATTCTTGATCGAAAAGTAGCTATCAAAGTGTTGTTGGCGAATGACTTTAATGACCACCACATCAGCCGCTTTCAACAGGAGGCACGAGCGGTCAGTAAACTCAATCACCCCGGAATTGTCACTGCTTTGGACTTTGGAGTGACTGACAATCGCGAGCCATTTTTAGTAATGGAGTACAAGTCAGGCGAAACTCTCGATGATGTTCTGAAAAAGCGTGGGCGATTAGAGTTGGATGACGCGTTCGCGATAGTGGCTCAAATTGCAGACGCGATCAATCATGCTCATTCAAGAGGCGTTATCCATCGCGATCTCAAGCCGTCGAATATTATGGTTATTGAGTCGGATAATGGAAGTCTAAACGCGCACGTTTTTGATTTCGGTATTGCAAAAATAGTGCAGGATAGTTTGTCGCACTTTAAAACAAAAACCGGTCTGGTCATTGGCAGCCCGAGCTGTATCAGCCCGGAACAGGCACGTGGTGCGGCTCTTGATGGGCGAAGTGATATCTATTCGCTCGGTTGCGTGATGTTCGAGGCTATTACCGGTTCACCGCCTTTTTGCGGGGACACCGCGATGGAAACAATCCAGTTGCATCTTGCCGTGCCACCACCGACGCTATCGGAAAAAAATGGTATCACTTATTCCAGTGATATAGAAAAAGTGATGGCAAAAGCACTGGCTAAAAATGCAGACGATCGCTATCAAACAATGACTGAACTTTCTCAAGCTCTAGAAGCAGCAGTTGCCGCGGAAGGTTTTGATGACCAGCAGCTGCCGGTCACGGAAAGTAAGACCGATCAGCCTGAGAAAAAAAATGAAGTCGTTCCATCAAATTCGAATCCTCTAGCGTGGAGAATTTCACTTGCAATGATCGGACTTGTAGCAGGTCTACTGGTTTTTGCTAGAACGGGTGTCAGAGAGGCAACTGAAAAAAGCATCGGTGTTGGTGTCCCGGATCCGAAGCCTGAACAAAAACGGGAATTCGAACATTTTATGTCCTTCTCAGGTAAAGGCGAGCCTGAAGTTGTTCTGCAAAACTTTAATGCCGCTCTTGTACTACCATCAGTTAGTCCGCCTGCGAGCATTGCGGATCCGCTTTTAGATCAATTCGATATTCTTCCAAAAGGTGATCAGCATCGCAAAAATGGACAGCTACAAATGGCCCAAACAGTCTACGATCGCATATTGGATACGGCCATTAAATCAAAGCCGCCGCGCGTGATTCGAAGCGACTTAATTTTCCGCGCCGCCACCAGTCGACTGTTGCTGCAAATTCAATTAAACAATAATCGCGGTCTTAAAACTCACGATGATGCCGCCACGCGAGAGTGCTTCGATAGGGCATTGAACGCAGAACTGGAAATGGAAAAATCCGGGGATCTAAAAGTTGGGTATATACATATCATCAATCAATTGGCGTTATGTTGCTCCGTTGCCAACAGAAAAAAAGACTTTGCCCGCTTAGTAAATTTTATGCTTGCTTGGCATGAGAGAAAAGATCCATCTTCAGTTATTGCAGCAGTTGTTTATAACTACAAGGCATTGATTTTGCGGGAGCAAAAGAAATTTAAAGAAGCCGATTCTTACTACGCGCGTGCTTATGAAATCTGCACTACGAAAGGTCGCAGTGACGATTTGGCTTCAACAATGATCCAGCGAGCGGACTCTTTAATGGCCTGGGGTAAGACACCACAAGCGGTGGCGCTCTACAAATCTGCTTTGAATGAGATCGATCCAAAGAACAAAACGTTTCGCGGAAATTGTATGAGTCAACTGGAAGCTGCAGAACAACTGCTGAAAAATGATAAAGCAGCGACTGGAAGCGATAAATTCGAGGACGATGTTGATCACACAACCGATAGAGATTTAGACCGGTATGCCGTAGCTGGTCGCAGCCTGCTGAAGCAACACAGCCAGGTGGATTCAACCAGCCCGAAGCGAGCGCTGGAGAATTTTTACGGGGACGCTGACGTGAAGGCGATGCGCGCGAAAGATACAATTGATTCTCTTAGTCTCAGGGAGAGTAATGTAACTGACAAATGCCTTGAGTACCTGGTAGATTGCAGCAAACTTAAAAACCTCAATTTGCAATCAACTAAGGTGTCGTCTTTGACCTCGTTGTCAAAGTTGAAGTCGCTAGAAACACTAGATCTGAGTGCAACTTCCGTTGGAGATTCGTCATTAAAGGAAGTCGGTGCGTTACCCCGGTTGGGTAGGCTATTGCTGAATAAAACCAACGTCACTGACGATGGATTAATACATTTGCAATCGATGAAGTCTCTAGAATTTCTCGATTTATCACACTCCGCGCTAAGCGAAAATTGTGGGGCGAAGGTGGGACAAATACAGTATCTGAAGGAATTGAAATTGCATAGTCCCGCGATCACTCTGATGACGATCAAGGAGATTGCCGCTATGCCTTCTTTGCAGAAACTTGATGTTGCAAAAAACAAATTTGTATCCGATTCAGAACTGAACAATTTGTCGGAAGTGTTTCCATTCGTGGCACTCGGTCAACGGAAGCCGGGCATCCAGTTGATGCTGCTCAGAGCTGATAAATTCGCGGTGCAAGGCGATTACGCGTCGGCGTTCGATCGTGCTCAACAATGCTTGCGTCTAATGGAAAGACGATTTGGCGCTAAGTCACCGCAGCTGGTGCCTGCTTTGGTCAGAATTGCCAACTTTGCCACCTCCTTGAAGAAAACTGAACTAGCAATTCAATTACTGAATCGGGCAGCAGAGATGCCTGTAGTACCAGAAAACGCTGCTGACATGGCTACAATTTTCGATGCGCTCAGTGTGTTTTGCGATAGAACAAAAGATCGAGCGAAAGCGATTAAATATACGAAGAAGGCTATAGATGCGGCTTCCCTCGCGGGGCAAATCGACGAACCGCAGTTTAATCGACACACCAGACTCAGCGAATATTATATCGCTAGCGGAAACCATTCAGAAGCGCACCGTTTGGTCGAAAAAGCAAATGCCCTGGCAAAGCAAATGACCCCTGTTAATTTGCGTCTTGCTCGATTCTGTCTGGTGCGTATGGGTGAAGTTCTAAGAGCTGAGAAAAGGTATTCTGAAGCCAACAATTTTTACGACCGATATTTGAAAGCGATGAATCCCAGTTCTATCGACGACTCGGAGAAACTTCTTGCAATCTCCGCACTCTTAGGCAAAGCCGAAATCGCCAACACTAATGGTAAGCTCGAGCAAGCGTTGATGGTTAACGACCGGGCTATGCGAATGGGCGAAGCGTACAAAAAAGCGTTTCCGCATCAGTGGGCGATTTACCAGCAACGAACTCGTCTTTTGACTGCGCTTGGCCGAACATCGGAAGCCGCTGCTTGCGCTAAGCTCGCAAATAGTTTCGCTGCCCAAATGTGATGTGATAGCGTTTCAATCGTTGCGAACGTGTATTTCAAATTGCGGCATAGCATTTCAAATCGCTGCGATAGTGTTTCAAGTGCCGGAGAGCTCGCACCTGATACGGTGGCAAGAATCTAGAGATTGCCGCCATCCAAATGCATTGTGCGAATTTCGATTTTTAGTTTTAGAGTTTCGTTCATGCGTTCTTTTGGTTTCATTTTGACCAATTCGTTAGCCTTATTCAAGATCCCAGGAACATACGCTGGATCCCTTCGCACCTGTAGCAGGTGTGCCTTGGATTCGCGATTGTCGGTCGGTCTAGGGTCCATACCTCTATAGAGTTCACCCATTACGCGGAGTGTTTCGGCCTGCACTTCAGGAGATTTGCCTTCCAAAACTTTAACAGCCTTATCAATTTCACCAGCGAGCTTCGGATTGGTTTGGCGCAGTGATTCGAGAGTGCGGTCGCCGTTTGGAAATATCATGGACGTCACTTGATTGCCAATGGCTTCCTTCGGAGAACCGGCTTGAGCCTGAGCCTGACGTTCCAAACCGCCATCTTGCGCCTTTTCGACAGTCTTAGCCCACGAAACTTCCGGAATCCCACTGGTTCCGCCAGCCTGAGCCGTTTTGTCAGCCAGGGTACGCATCTCGGCCAGTCCGTTCGTGGACTGATACGGCGATTCGCCCTGCAATGGTTGGGCAGCGGCGTCTGCGGACCCAGTGCTCACCGTTTTGTCCTCGGGAGCTGATATTTCATTGGTTTGACCGGGTCGCGCTGCCATAAGATCTCCAAAAGTTTGGTTGCCTAATTCATTAAACCCAAAACTCGGTACTTTGCTGCAAAACGCGAATTAAAATGTCAGCCTGCTTAGAGTTCGAGACCCAGGAAATTCCCGCAATGCTTGCAGAATCGCGCATCCGGCGTGTGATCCATGCCGCCGCATTCGGCACACCTGAGTCCCTTTACGGCTTTAAACGCTGCTTGATGCAGTTCAACCGACACAATCCCGGTAGGCACGGCGATTATGCCGTAACCCATGATCATGACCAGGCACGCAAAGGCTTGACCCAGTGGCGTCGCGGGCGCGATGTCGCCATATCCGACGGTAGTGAGCGTCACAATCGCCCAGTAAATGCTTTTCGGTATGTCGATGAAACCGTGTTCTGGTCCTTCGATGATGTACATGATTGCGCCGATCACGACCACCGCAGTTAGTACCGTGCCGAGAAACACAATTATCTTCGGACGACTGGCAAGTAGCGCTCTGCCCAGGACATCAGCCTCTGAGAGGTATCGACTGAGTTTGAGAATGCGAAAAATCCGAAGCATTCGAAGAACCCGCACCACCATCATGTAATGCGCGCCACCGAATATGATGTCTATGAAACTCGGTAGAACCGAGATTGCGTCAATGATTCCGAAGAAACTGAAAATATATTTTTTGCGATCTTTAGCGCAATAAATACGAAGCAAATATTCGGCCGAGAACAGTCCGGTAAAAACCCATTCAGACCAGAAGAAAAACGTGGTGTATTGCGCTCGCAGCGCTTGGACGCTTTCCAATACTACAGTCAACACACTTGCGAGAATCGCTATCAGTAGCATAATGTCGAACATCTTGCCGCCGACAGTGTCGTGCCCAAAAATGATGATGTGGAATTTTTCTTTCCAGGAAAGTGGTGCGCCTTGATTGGTCATTTGGCTGTACCGTTTTCGGTCTTGGAAGGGCTCGGTCCGCCTAGTGTTCCGGAGGTGGAACTTTCGTCTTCCTTAGCAAGAACGGCGGTCCGGCTAAGCAATACTACATTCCCTGGTTTTTGCAGCTATCCCTGCGGCTCTGAAGGGCTCGGTGCAGCGCAGGTTTGAGGAAAAAAATATCAGCCAGGTAAAATTCGGTCGGACGAACCGGACCGGAATTTCAACATAGCTGATATCGGTGGTGTTGTTGGGGCTAAAAGACTTTGGTTTCGCTAATAATGTTTGGCGCTGCAATAGAAAAAACGAACCTTACGCAATAGAACTCGCGTTTAACGGCAGAAACTGACCGGTTTCATGATCCAAGAATGACACCCAGTCAATCTCCGGTTCAAACAACCATCCGTGGAATTTCAGCCTTTTTGAAGCAAGCTGCTTGTTCCGTTTGCAAACACTTTCCAGTACGCTGAGTTCCGAAGCCAATTTACGCTGCACCGGAATCAACAGATTTTCATCGGCGAACGATCCAGAGAAGGTCTCATGTTGAGGTGCGTGAATGATATCCAGGTCGCGGTCGAGGTTTTCGTTGAACAGCGGAATGACGCTTTGCTCTTTATCTGGTCTTGTATCAAAATATTTGCACCCAGTGTGAAAGCAAACAACGATATCTTCGACAGATTTTGCGCTCATCATCAGTGCTTCTAAAAAACACAGCGCGTCGGCGGAACAGTCCTGGTCGACAGGGTCTGCGAACCGTCCGCCTGGTAGTGTCAAATACGCGTAAGGGTGCAGTCGCTGGAGATCGGCTTCTGGTAATTTTCTTTCGATTTCTGAACACGTAATGATGATCGTTTGTAGATCGTAGACCTGGTAATTCGGCACAGATAGAGAATATGAGCAAGAGACATTGCTCTCGGTAATTTTATGACCACACATAATTTGTATTCCTTCAATGATAAAACCAATTCAATTGGTTTCAGTAACCACAGAAACATACACAGAAGCCCTCCGCGTGCAGATTTAGCGCGACCGGATGACTTGGAAATTTCGGTTACAGTATCAAATGAGAAGGACGCTGAACCGCAGCCAGAGCGGCTGCGCTTTTATTACTTCGAGGTGAGCTTTTTCTTTTTCAAGCCACGAAACAGTTTTTACCTCAATCGGACATGGCACTGGACGCGCTAGAGGACAGCTACTAATGTGCGATGGCGAGTTGTCGAGGTTGCCGGTATTTTTCAGGCTAATGCTGTTCGCTAATGCGACAGGCATGCGCCGTTTCGTTCCGGGTTTGTCCGGATCATCCAACTCTTCGAATAACGAATCTTCAGATGATGGCAATTGAACAGCAGATTCAAACGCGACTTGACTGCCCGCGCAAAGGTCGCTTCCAGAGCCGGAATAAACGTGCGAAAAATCCAGAGTGGTAACCGCAAGCATGAACAAAGTAATCGATAGCAAAAGATTTTTTATTAGATTGCTATGTGATGATTTCATACTCTTACTCAAAGAAACGGCTTGATTTTTGTATAGCACAAACAGTTTTCAATTTCTTTTCGGTGGCTAGTTTTGCTAGCGTACACTGCTGGTCATTTCGCTCTTGTTGTTTAACTTGCCATTTAAACCTGCTATTTAAACCTGCAAATTTTATGCAACGAACAGCTGAGCTCGGTCCTGTTGATCGCGACTCGGCTTGATGATCTGTACAGGAGTTGATGCCGTTCTTAAAACTCGATTGCTGATACCAGGTATCAACCAATGTCTTTTTCGTTTTGGATCTTGCACAAACAAAATCATCGTTGCGTCAATCAGGTTGGCTTCATCCACTATCGATCCGGAGACCGACGGATGCAATCTGGATTTTACTGTAACCCGCACACCCGGGAGGTCTTCGGACAAGCGGTGAGCGAGCTGTTGTAGTTTTAAGATTGAATTTTCCAGCTTCTCATTCTGGTTGTCGGAGGTTTGAATAATGTCTACCGCGCTAACGAATCCACCGTTTGCCAGGCGATCTTCAACGCAGTGAAACAAGCGAATGCTCTTCACTCTGTCATCGTGACTGTTCTTCAAAACAGAGATAGCAAGCGTGCCCTGGTCATCGTCTTGTATTGGTACAAGCAAGTGAACTTCATTTGATGGACGATTCAGTGAACTCTGAGAGTTCCCTTTCGCTATCGTTTCTTTTTTTCTTTTCGATCTAGTAAAAAACATATATCTTCCTCGCGCAGAAAATCGATCCGTACGCTTTTCAGCGAAAATCACTTTTCTGTGGTGTCGACATATTGCAATGTTGTAATATGTTGATATGAACACTTTATCAGATTTGGACTCACGGTGTCAAGAGCACGTAAGTGCCTTGCTCCGACCTTCTCGGTGATCGTGGCGGTGGTTTAACGACCACAAAGTCAGGGTATAATCCGGACCTAGCGTCGGCTAAACTGCTGCCTAGCGACCACGGTTTCGTTTTGCGGCTTTCCCGGAACTGCTTTGCGTCCAGGTCGATTTTGCCGAATCGAGTGCCGTGATTATCCGTTTAGATTCGATATCGTCCGGTGCAACAAACGCGATGCATTGAACGACGATGTTGGCGAGATCAGGCTGACGAAGGTGATAGAAAACGTGTCGACCCTCGCGGCGCTCTAACACAATGCGGTTGGCTCGTAAAATTCCGAGATGCTGAGAAACAGACGCTTGGGGCATATCCAGCGCGTCCTTCAGGTCGGTGACCGTCAACTCACCATTGCGAAGTTCTTCAACGATCAAAACACGCAATGGATGAGCAAGCACTCCAAAAAAGCGCGAAAGTTCTTCGGAAACAACTTTTCGATCCATCGACAGCGTGCACGTTGTTAGATCAGCATTAACTGCTTCATCGTAACATGTAATTTGCGAATTTATAGAGGAATTTGCCATTGTCAAGGTAGCGAGGCTTTGCAGGCGCTCATCCGGCGCCGGTTTCGCTAGCCGGACTGAATTCGTTGACTTGTTGTACCGCAATCCGTTGCCTCCTGATGTCGTCAAACCTGCGCATTTGTATCGAGCACTCCGCCCAATCGATTACTAGACGTCCCTGATGATCTCGTTCCCACTGAATCAGATGTGTAAGGCATGCATGATCGATATGTCTAAGTTTGTCCAGACGAACATGCAATTCCGCGTCTTCCGGAATACGCTCCAGTACTTCGCTAAGCTTCGGAAGCTGGAGGAAAGTTGCGGCCCCCTTTAAATGCAAAATCAATTCCCGGCTGTCTCTTTTTCGCTCTAAACGAACTTCGAGATCGGACAGCTCTCGCAATTGTTTGAACGCGGCGGCAACAAAACCAATCGCAACTCCGGCGAATAAATTAGTGCAAACGATTGCTAAAACAGTGATTGCAAACACATTCAATTCACCGCGCTGATAAGATTTGACGTTCCTCAAGATGCCGCGCACCATACGCACACCGATAAGCACCAGTGTGGCCGCCAGTACACAAGTCGGAATTGACTGTAACAGTTTAGGCAAAAGCAAAACGGCTGTTACCATCAAGGTCCCGTGCAATATGTTGGGAAGTCTGGTTTCAGCGCCGTTCTGAGAGTTTGCTACGCTTCTGAGTAAAACTCCAACGATTGGCAACACTCCCAGCGCACCGCAGATGGTGTTTCCTATACCTTGCGCGATTAATTCTTTATCGTAGGCGAATTTACTGCGCACGGCGGTATTATCTATCGCGCTCAATGTAATCAATGATTGTGCACTGCAGATAAACGCGATCATTCCCGCAGCACAGAGCAGCTCAGGGTTTCCGAGCGCGTTCATGATTGAGCTCAGTGACATCACCGAAACATTTGCTACCAGCGAAGGTGGAAGCGAAACAAAATTGACTGGCAGTCCAAGAAAGCATGTAACCGCGGAAACCGTGACAATTGCAATCAGTGCATTTGGAATTTGCTTGAGTTTCTCAGGAGCAAATCGCACCCAGGCGCATGCCACCGCGATTGTCGCGATGCCGAGTAGAGCTGCTTCTTGATGGCTTGTTTCTGAAGTCGGGGTAAGCCCTTTGAGCAGTGCCTCCGGTATGAGCAAAAGGTTCATCAAGCCGGTTTCTTTCGGAGTGTCATCCAGCATGATATGAAACTGGGTGAATACAATGATTAAACCCATACCCGCCAACATCCCGTTGACCACCGCTGGTGACACGGCTTTGAACCACCTGCTCGATCGGGTGAGACCGATCGTGAGTTGCATCAGACCAGCGAGAAACACAGTTACACCGAGGCTCTGAATGCCGTGCTTCTGGATTATTTCGAAAACCAGAACACCAATTCCGGCATCAGGACCCGAGATCAAAACCGGGCTTGCGGAAAGCGAACCCGTCACCAGTGCAGCGATTGCACCTGATATGATGCCGAACTCAGCCGGCACCCCTGACGCAATTGCAACCCCTACATTTAGTGGTAAAGCGATACAAAGTAAAAAAATAGCCGACCAGATCTCGACGCTGTAATTCTTTTTCTTCTCTGGGCTCGTCGAACTTTCCGGAGCTGTTTTGTCTACTGTAGGATTAAGCATGTATAGGGCAAGCCTCGTCACGAGCAGCTCTGCAGCGCTCTAAAGCATG
This sequence comes from Candidatus Obscuribacter sp., assembly GCA_021772095.1. Classification (GTDB taxonomy): domain Bacteria; phylum Cyanobacteriota; class Vampirovibrionia; order Obscuribacterales; family Obscuribacteraceae; genus JADYXR01. The sequence goes on from JADYXR010000258.1 coordinate 38,276, forward strand.
GACATATTCGAATATCGTAATATAACCATAACACACGGCGACAAAAGTGGCGCCGCACCTCAACAATTTTTTTGACTTTCAACAATTCAAACGTGCGGCAAAAGCTCCTAGCAAGAACTGCTAATTTCGTCCGTAATTTAAATTGGCTCGGATTCCAAGAAATGAAGTCGCTTATTGCGCGTTGATTATTGCGTGTGTATTTGATCGGCGATTCCATGACCCAAGATTGTCACAGATGATATGCAGAATCTTCTGAGAAGTTGAGAAAACTCGTTGAGACACAGTTTTCGGATAAACAAAATAAATGCGCCGCGTTGGATTGAACCAGCGACGACATGTTTCGTCGCTCGTCTTGTACTGAACTTGTAACACGTCATTAGAAAAGGAAGCGAAACCATGGTCAAAGAAGTAGCGAATTCCCATGATGCCTCGCCGAAATCATCCTCGGCTCTAAAATTGATCACTGAAGCAGTATCGGAAATGTCGTTTTCGATTCAGCCCGCGCGAATCACGGATTCGCCTAACCCCAGTGGTGCTGAGTTACAAACTAGTCGGGTTTCGATCTTGTCTAATCAACTGGAGCCTACCGATCGATCGGTTTCGCCTCAGTATGAAACGATGCTTGAGACGTTCAAAGACCGCGCCGTCAAGACCTTTTCCTTCTCACCAGAAGGGAAAGACATGGCCTCGAAGTTGAATCCCGAATTGAAAACGACTCTGGAGCAAGCATCGCAACTCACAGTAAAGATGCCTCGTGGAGACACCACTGGCAGTGACCTTGTCATTAAACAAGACGGAACCATAGTGCATTATCTCAATTTGGATCAAAAGAAAAATGGTGTGGGCAATTTGATAGTGTCGATAGAAAGCACTATCGCAACGGATGGTGAACTGACTACCGAACAAAAAGAAAGTCTCTAAGAGTTGATCTGTTATATGGAAATCCGAAACAAGAAAATCTCTGTCGACTCTTCGAATGGGTCTTCTGAGAAAACTTCCGGCACTACCGACGGTGAAGACTCAACTACAAACCCAATGAATTCACTTCGGGCTAATCCACGCATTTCGACGATACTTCAAAACCGGAATTCGGGGGGATGTCTCTAGCGTAGTTGAAATTTGATGATCATGGCTCTGGGTGCTCATCTTCTTATTATGATATCAGGCTGCTTTAGTATTGCAAGTGGTG
>JADYXR010000259.1 GCA_021772095.1 Candidatus Obscuribacter sp.
AGCCCGGTGCGCCCCACCGTTGACATCAGAATACCTGCCATGACTGCGATATATTCGCAGTCCTCTGGTTCTTCCTGAACAATTTCATTCAGCACCTTACATCTCCCGACCTGAAGGACGAAGCTTTACGGTGCCTGTGGTAATTCAGGTCATAGCTATAAAAATACTCGTCATAAAAAGGCGGCGCTTTGAAAGCGCCGCCTTAATGTTTTTGCTAACGTGCTGTCGCGATTACGAAGGGACGTTGAAGCTTCCTTCGCCGATTGGAGGATAGATATCTTGTTCTTCTTCCTCTTCTTCCGCAGGCTGTTGGTGCCCCTGGAAGCCGGTTCCGGCTGGGATCAAACGTCCGATGATGACGTTTTCCTTCAAGCCACGGAGCCAATCTTTCTTACCTTCGACGGCTGCTTCAGTCAGGATTCTTGTGGTTTCCTGGAATGACGCGGCTGAGATGAAGGACTCGGTGTTCAACGATGCTTTGGTGATACCAAGCAACACATCTGTGTATGTCGCAGGTATGAAGCCGTTTTGCATTGCTCTCTCGTTTTCCATTTCAATGGAATAACGTTCCATCAATTCACCCGGCAGAAGGATCGTTTCCTTCGGATCGTCAACGCGCACTTTGCGAGTCATCTGTCTGACGATAACTTCGATGTGTTTGTCGGCGATTTCTACACCTTGCGAACGGTACACGGCCTGTACTTCGTCGACGAGGAATTTCTGCGAGGCTTCGATTCCGAGCAGTCTGACGATATCGTGAGGGTTAGGAGGACCGTCGGTGATTGCTCGACCGATTGTCACTTTCTCTCCATCTTCCGGCAAGATGTTCATTCCGGCAGGGATTGGAATTTCTTCTTCGCTGCCGTCGCCGTAGACCATGTAGAAGCGCGTCATATCGTCTTCGGTGACGAGTTTGGCACGACCTTCTTTCTCGGAGAGAATCGCTGCTTCTTTCGGCTTTCTAGCTTCAAGAAGTTCTTCAACTCTCGGAAGACCCTGAACGATGTCCCCGGTTTTTTGACGTTCGTAGATCAGTGTGGCGAGTAAATCGCCCCGTTGTACAAGCGCTCCGTCTTCGCACTGCAGCTGTGTGTTACCTGAGATCAGGTAAGGTCTGCCGCGGCGAATAACGATTTCGTCTTTGTCTACGGTCACGACTTGACCGGATTGTGTGCAAACAGTCGACTTGGACAAGTTATCGTCGTTGCGAACTAACTCGCCTTCTTTGACATTGGCTGCGCCTTTCGACTTCTGATGAATCTGTTGTTCTTCAGTAATCAAAAGCAAACGGCGTTCGTCTGTTTTGGAGAGTTGAACTTTCGCATCGCTTCGTGTCAACACTTGCGTGGTGGCAACCGGCGTTTTCGGATCAACGATTTGACCGTTTTCGACTTCGAGCAAAGTGACGTTGAAGTCTTGCTCGCGTCTCAGCATGATGTTCTCTTGAACAACGATGTGGAAATCTTCTTCGATTTCGACGATGCCTTTGAGATCTTGGAGGTAGCCCTGCATTTGCAGAACAAGTGATGTTCTGGTGAGCTGAGCGCCGGCAATTTGTCTGACTTTTTCGCGATCTCTAAAGAGAAGCTGAGTCACTGATCTCAAGCCGATCTTCTCATCGGTTTGGCTGTGCTTGAACTTGGTGGTCGGAGGCTCGATCCAATATTCTTCGATTGGTCGAACAATGCACATGACAGTCGCATCTTCTTTTTCGAAGAGGCTAACGACTTTGCGTTCTTTGTGCGAGAAGCCTTCGACGATCTCGGTGCCTGGTTCCAAAATTTGACCTTCAGGAACTTTGAGTTCTGATGGATCAGCGATTGGAAGCAGTTCGCCGGGTCTGATGATGACTTCGTGGATGATGTCGTTATCGGCAACGATTTGAACGATACCGTCGAGGTGAGCGAAGACGTCTTTGACGACTTCCTGACCAGCAGTTACGAGATCGCCTGTTTCAGCCATCTTCAAGCTGATGTCCTTGGAGATGAAGTGGATTTCTTCAGGAATGAAGAGCACTTTACCAGCCTTGGTGACAACACGGCGGTCATCGATTTCAACACCGTCATAAACGATCTCACCACCGGTGGTGACGGAGTTGCTTCCGTCTTCGATCAATTCGGCGATGATCTTTCCGTTTTCAACGATTTCGTCTTTAACGACTTTGATTGCCCATGTTTCTTTGGTTTTTGGAACTTTCCAGTAAGAGCCTTTTTGTCCGGCGTCCAACTTGGCGTTGGCTGAGCCGACCGAGGCGATTACGATGTTTACTTCCTTACCTTTGGTCAATCGGGTGATCGTCTTCTTGCCACGCTTGGTGACTTCAGTTTCGATTTCCGGACCGAAGCGAACTTCTCCGCCGTGCTCGGTGAGAATTTGAATCTCGGCAAGTACGTCGAGCGCTTTTACTTCTTGTCCGTCTTTGACGACTACTTCAGAACCGGACGGCAGGTTGTATACATCGCCTTCCAGAATCCAGATGATACCGGCGCGGTTGGCGGTGCGGCTGATGTTGCCCTGACGGTCGCGTTTTTCGTCGGCCTGGAAGCCTGCGAATTGAATACGACCGGAGATGTCTGCCGTGATGTCCTTGGAGGCTCTTTCGGTCAGTGCCTTTTTGGAACCCGGTGGATCGTACTCGGCGAGCAGTTGTCCGGCTTCGACATCTTGTCCGTTGATCACTTCAAGAAGCGAACCGGTGAAGACGTTGATCGATTTTTCTTTCTTACCGTCCGAAATCTTCATGACACCATCTCTGGTGGTCTGTTCTTTCACGTCACCATATGCGGTGCGGATCGAACGGCTCTGGATTTTGAACGTTACGACACCTTTAGATGGAGACTTGAGCTGAGCACGAGATTTACCACCGGCGACGGCGCCGCCTGTGTGGAATGTTCTCATTGTCAGCTGTGTTCCAGGTTCACCGATTGACTGTGCGGCGATGATGCCGATTGCTTCACCAGCGTCAACCAATCGGTTGTTGGTGAGCGACCAGCCATAGCACTTCTGGCAGACGCCATATTGTGCTTCGCAAGTCAGGGGCGATCGAACTTTGACATTTTTCGGCTTCTTCATTCTCGCGTCGATATCGAGCGAAACTTCGCGATTGACGATGCTGCCTGCTTGCCACATCACTTCGCCCGTGTCGGGATCGACAACGTCTTCGGCAAGCGAACGACCGAAGACACGTTCGGAGATCTTGACCAGATCTCTGTCGCCTTCAATAATCGGCTGCATCATGATGCCGCGAGTCGTTTTGCAATCAGGCTCGCGAACGATAACGTCTTGAGCAACGTCAACGAGACGTCGGGTAAGGTACCCGGAGTCGGCTGTTTTCAGAGCTGTATCTACGAGACCTTTTCTTGCACCATAACTGGAGATGATGTACTCAGTTACGTTCAATCCCTCGCGGAAGTTTGCCTTAATCGGCAAGTCGATGATCTGACCTTGAGAGTCAGCCATCAAGCCCCGCATTCCGACTAGCTGACGGACCTGAGAGATGTTACCTCTAGCTCCGGAGAAAGCCATCATATATACAGGGTTCAGCCTATCGAAGTTGTCGACGACCTCTTTGGTGAGGGCGTCGGTCGTCGCTGACCAGGTGTCGATTACTTTGTTGTAGCGTTCGACTTCAGTGATATCGCCACGCTCATAACGGCGTTGCGCTTCTTCGATTTCCCGTTCGGCGGCTGAGATCAACCCCTTTTTCGTTTCCGGAACATCGAGATCGTCGATTGAAATCGTCACACCAGCTCTGGTGGCAAACTTAAATCCGAGATCCTTGAGCGAGTTGGCTAGTGACGCGGTGCGCGCGGTGCCGTACTTCTCATAGACTGCTGAAAGCAGGTTGCCCAATTTTTTCTTGTCTACGGTTTCATTAATGAACTCGTAAACTTCTTCCTTTCTCTGTGTGACCATAGGTCCCTCGTCGTTTTGTTCTTTTCAAATTTGAATAACTAAAGAGTCATTGTGGTCCGTTCAATCGGTCCGTCGACTCACTCATGAAGCCGGGAGCCATGCGGCTCCCGTGAAATTCATTATTTGACCGAGACTGCTTCTCTTACTGTTTCGTTGAAGATAATTCGTCCAGGAGTTGTTTCGATGTTTTGTCCATCGAAATCGCGGACTCTTATCTTGGCGTGCAAATCGACCACTTCACAATCGAACGCGGAGCGTGCGTCAGCCAGGCTGACAAAGCGCATTCCGGCGCCTCTGCACACTTTTGGATCGTCCCAACCCGGCTTTTGAATGGTGAGGTAATAAATACCGAGCACCATGTCCTGGGTAGGTGTGATTGTCGGTCTGCCGGTAGCCGGCAACAAAACGTTGTTGGAAGCCAGCATCAGCATGTGTGCTTCAGCTTGTGCTTCGACGGAAAGTGGCACGTGGACAGCCATTTGGTCACCGTCAAAATCGGCGTTGAATGCAGCGCAAACAAGCGGGTGCAATTGAATAGCGCGACCTTCTACGAGAACCGGCTCGAATGCCTGGATTCCAAGTCTGTGGAGAGTTGGTGCGCGGTTGAGTAGAACAGGGTGTCCTTGAATTACTTCTTCAAGAATTTCCCAGACCACTGCCGAGCCTTTCTCAATCTGCTTCTTGGCGGACTTGATGTTCTGCACGATTTGACGTTCGATCAGTTTATTGATAACGAATGGTTTAAACAGTTCGAGTGCCATCTCGCGCGGCAAGCCGCATTGATGCAATTTCAAAGTCGGACCAACTACGATAACGGAACGACCGGAGTAGTCGACGCGCTTACCGAGAAGGTTCTGACGGAATCGTCCTTGCTTACCTTCGATGATGTTCGAAAGAGATTTGAGAGGACGGTTGTTTGGACCGACAACTACTCTGCCTCTTCGACCGTTATCGATCAAAGCGTCAACTGCTTCTTGAAGCATCCGTTTTTCGTTTCGCACGATAATTTCCGGTGCGCCCATCTCGAGCAAGCGAGCAAGGCGGTTATTCCGGTTGATTACCCGACGATAGAGATCGTTCAAATCGGAGGTGGCAAAACGTCCACCGTCCAGCTGAACCATTGGTCTCAAATCAGGGGGAGTAACAGGTAGATTATCGAGGATGACCCAGGTCGGGTCAGTGTGCGAGTTGAGAAGAGCCTCAACCAAACGCAGACGCTTGATGATCTTGGCGCGCTTCTGTTGCGAACCGGTGGCTAAGTTGAGTTCATCTCTCAATTGAGAAGAGAGTTCTCTCAGACCAGGCAGTTCCAAAAGGCGACCACGATCTTCCATATTGTCCGGACGTTCGTAAGCAGGACGAGCGAGCTCGTGAAGCAGATGCTTGATCGCTTCTGCACCGATGCCGACGTCGAACTGTGAATTCGGATCATCGAGGAGTTTTTCGTACTCTTCTTCTGTGAGCAGTTGGTACTTGTTCACATCGGTGACGTTGCCGGCGTTTGTGACAATGTAAGCATTGAAATAAACGACTTGTTCCAGATCACGCAACGGCAGATCGAGAAGCAGACCGATATAACTCGGGATACCCTTGAGGAACCAGATGTGCGTAACCGGCGAAGCCAGGTTGATGTGTCCCATACGGTGACGTCTGACTTTCGAGTCGGTCACTTCAACGCCGCAACGTTCGCAAGTGATGCCTCTGTGTCTGACCCGTTTGTACTTACCGCAGTAGCACTCCCAGTCCTTCGATGGTCCGAAGATACGCTCGCAGAAAAGACCATCTTTTTCCGGTTTCAATGTCCGGTAGTTAATGGTTTCCGGCTTGGTTACTTCGCCGTGCGACCAACTCAGGATGCGTTCTGGTGAGGCAATACCGATTTTGATGTAATCAAAACGATCAATGGTAGTGGTCATTGTAGTCGTGATACTCCTTGAGGCATGGCATGACGCCATTATTTACTCGAATACTGTTTTGAATGGAAACTGAATGCTCAACGATCGAAGTTATACTTCCTCTTCGTCGCCTGCAACCCAGTCAGCGTCCTCTTCGGCTTCCGCCAAAACAGGCACAACGACTTCTTCTTCAGGTTCTGCACTCACCCATTCTTCGTCTTCTTCATCCGCTTCTTCTTCAGCTTCAGGTGCAATGACTTCGCCAGTCACGTCATCTGTGCGGAAGTTGCGTTTTTTAGTGACGACTTCGACTTCTTCTTCTTCGTCGTCATCGTCAGCATAGACGTTGGCTTCATCAGCTTCGATACCGTATGAAACCCGCTTAGTGCGTTTTGGTTCGGTGAAGTCAGATACGCCGCTCGAGAAACCGATCAGATCGGAGTCCTCGTCAGGTCCACCGGTTTGCACCAGACCTGATACCGCGCTTTCCGCACCGGATATGACACCACTGCCGCCCAGCTTATGCGAAGGCATTGGAGGAATCATGCCGGATCCGCCACCAGGCAAGCCTGCTGAAGCGAGTCCTTCGGTAACGTTAGCCAGCGATGGATCGCGTCCGCCGATTTGACCGAGTCCAGGCATTCCTTCAAGCGCCATAGCGGCTGTAGGAACTGTGGATTCAGCGCCGATTTCGCCCATGCCGAGCTCGATTGGAGACAGGCGTCTCAATCCTCTTGGACGTGCGTCTTCGACTTCCGCCATCAGATCGACTTCAACTTCGTGGCCATCGCGTGTGCGTTTGGCGACTGAAACGTCGAGACCGATCGATTGCAATTCACGAACCAGTACCTTGAATGATTCAGGGATACCAGGACGCTTCAGGTTTTCACCCTTCACAATCGACTCATACGCTTTTGAACGACCGTTTACGTCATCCGACTTGATGGTCAACATTTCCTGCAAGGAATAGGCAGCGCCGAACGCTTCCAGTGCCCAGCATTCCATTTCTCCAAGTCTCTGTCCGCCGAACTGAGCTTTACCACCGAGCGGTTGCTGGGTGACCAAACTGTAAGGTCCGGTTGAACGAGCGTGGATCTTGTCGTCGACAAGGTGGACCAGCTTCATCATGTAGATTTTGCCGACAGCAACGAGACTGTCGAACGCATTTCCGGTTCTGCCGTCATACAAGGTGACCTTACCGGTATCGTCTACCCAAGGGGCATTCGCGATAATTTTGCCTTTCTGAAGTTCTTCGTGAACCATCACGGATGATGCTTCCGGTTTGAACATTTCATCGAATGGTGGCACTTCGTAACGGTTACCCGTCAACATTCCGGCGAATCCAAGCAGAGTTTCGAAGGTTTGACCTACGTTCATCCGCGAAGGTACGCCCAGTGGGTTGAGGACAATGTCGCATGGGGTGCCGTCCGGCAAGTAAGGCATATCTTCGAGCGCCAGAATTTTGGCGACGATACCTTTGTTACCGTGGCGTCCTGCAACTTTGTCTCCGACCGAGATCTTACGTTTTTGAGCGATATAAACACGCACCACTTTGTTAGCAACTGGTGGCAGTTCATCACCCTTTTCACGATCGAATACTTTCACTTCTACGACGCGACCGCCTTCACCGTGTGGAACGCGAAGCGAGTTATCACGCACGTCGCGAGCCTTTTCACCGAAGATTGCGCGCAGCAATTTTTCTTCTGGCGGGTGTTCGGATTCTCCTTTCGGAGTGATCTTACCGACCAGAATGTCATCGGGATAAACACGTGATCCGACTCGTACGATGCCACTTTCGTCGAGGTGACGCAACGATTCTTCCGAAACGTTCGGCACTTCGCGAGTGATTTCTTCCGGACCGAGTTTGGTCGATCGGGCGTCAATCTCAAGCTTTTCGATGTGGATCGAAGTCATAACTTCGTCATAAACGAGACGTTGACTGATCAAGATCGCATCTTCAAAGTTGTAGCCTTCCCATGGCATGAAGGCCACGAGCAGGTTTCGACCTACAGCCAATTCACCTTCTTTGGTGGCGGCACCATCGGCGATGATTTGTCCGTGCTCAACTTCCTGCCCAGTGCGCACGATTGGCTTCTGGTTCAGGCATGTATCTTGGTTCGAACGTTGGAACTTGTTCAGTCTGTACTTAACTAGACGTTTGTCAGCCGTTCTTACATGGATGGCGTTAGCGGTAACGTATTCAACCTTGCCGTCGACATCAGAGACGATAACCATCCCACTGTCTTTTGCAGCTTGCTTCTCGATACCGGTTGTCACCATGGCGCGCTCGGTTTGCACCAGAGGCACCGACTGACGTTGCATGTTCGATCCCATAAGGGCTCGGTTAGCATCGTCGTGTTCAAGGAATGGAATCAAAGCCGTTCCGACTGAAACGATCTGAATCGGTGAAACACCGATGTAATCTACTTCTTCAGGACCGGTCTGAATGAATTCTGCTTTGTAGCGAACTGGAATCGAATCGACTCCGAAGGTTCCGTCTTCGTTAACGTTGACGTCGCCTGGAGCTACGCGGAAGTTGTCTTCCTCGTCTGCAGTCAGGTAATCCTTCTTGTTCGTAACGATGCCGTTTTCGACTTTCCAATAAGGAGTCTCGATGAAACCGTATGCGTTAACTCGGGCATGGGTAGCCAGAGAACCGATAAGACCTGCGTTCGGGCCTTCAGGAGTTTCTACCGGGCAGATACGTCCATAGTGGCTCGGGTGGATGTCGCGGACCGCGAATCCGGCGCGCTCTCTAGACAGACCACCAGGTCCAAGTGCTGACAGTCTGCGTTTGTGCGTCAATTCAGCAAGCGGGTTGGTTTGGTCCATGAACTGCGACAACTGCGATGAGCCGAAGAATTCACGAATAGCAGCGACCAGTGGTTTTGTGTTCAACAGGTTGGCAGGCGTCAGTGTGTCTGCGTCTTGCAACGTCATCCGTTCACGGACGATACGTTCCAGACGAGTCAGACCGATGCGGAACTGGTTCTGAAGCAGCTCTCCAACAGAACGGATACGACGGTTGCCGAGGTGGTCGATATCGTCAGCTTGTCCTTCATCGAAGTTCAGAGCAATCAGATAGTCGACGGCGGCGACGATGTCTTCCGGCGTCAGCGTGCGGTTAGCTTCAGGGACGTTGAGTCCGAGCTTCTTGTTGAGCTTATAACGACCAACGCGACCAAGGTCATAGCGCTTGTCATCGAAGAATCGGCTGTCCAGAATGCTCTGACCACCAGCGACCGATGGCGGATCACCGGGACGGAGTTTTCTGTATACCTCTATAAGGGATTCTTCCCGGGTCTTATTGTTGTCCTTTTCAAGAGTCTTTTTGAGGAAGTCGTGATGGCGGAAGATGGTTTCCATCTCCGAATCCGAGTATCCAAGCGCTCTGAGAAGGGTGGTTGCGGGAAGCTTCCGGTTCTTATCGATCTTGACGTAGATGATGTCGTTAGAATCTGTTTCGAACTTGAGCCAGGCGCCGCGGTTCGGAATCAAAGTCGCGGAGAACGTACGTTTACCGTTCGTGTCGACGTCGCGCTTATAGTAGATTCCAGGGCTTCTAACGATCTGCGAAACGATAACGCGCTCGGCACCATTAATAATGAATGTACCGCGGTCCGTCATCATCGGGATATCGCCGACGTAGATTTCCTGCTCTTTTATTTCACCAATCTCACGATTGACCAAGCGCATCTGGATGCGAAGCTTCTTGGTATAGCTTGCATCAAGAGCCCGAGCTTCCTCGGGGGTCTTGGGTTTATTCGGTTCAGTGTGATCCTCGAACGAATAATTCGTCAAGAAATGGAGCTCAAGCCTTCCTGTGTAGTCCTTAATCGGACTGAAAGCCTTTAGCTCTTCTGCTAAACCTTCTTCAATGAACCAACGAAACGAAGCCTTCTGGATTTCGGCTAGGTCGGGCAAATCGGATATGCGCGAACCACCGACTCCGAAGGTTCGGACGCGCTCAGACAACTCTAAAGCCATCGGTTACCTCTGGTATTCTTGGCTGGACAAAATCGACAAAAGCAATTGCTGATGCCTATTATGGGCACGGAGCAGCAACTATAAGTAGAGAGTATTTTATTGTCAATCAAACTGTTGTGAAACATAAAGCTGGTCAGGGCATCACGCTTTTTCGTAAAAAATTGCTAAGGTGCCAAAACGGAAGCCCTATGAACTTGTTGAAAATTTATAACTCGTTTTCATTATTGCCATAAACCGACCGATAAAGGCATAGTTCGTTAAAGTTTCTTAAGCACTGAGCCGTTTTCACAGCAGTTTGCCTGCGATAATTGACACAATGACACTCGAAGAAACTCCTGGCGCGAATCTGGAAACGCGCATCTAGACTTCTTCTTAGCCATCTGGGGATGGAGCGCTGCTGGTGTGGCGTGCGGTCTTCAAAACCGTTGTGGGGTAGAGAAACGCTATCCCGGGTGGGTTCGATTCCCATGCGTCCCCGTTTTATTACAAAACTAAATCGAAATAGTGGTGGCATTGCTTCGCGTTACTTAACGAAGTGAGACCTTCCACGATGCCAAGATCTCGCCTTTGGAAATAATTTTGGTCGACTTCGAGAACAAAACGAGGGGTCGCTCGTCGGTGGTTTTGTACCGAATTTGGCGATTTAGCTCTTAGCAACCTGGTGATTTCACCAAAAATACAAAAATATTTGCATAATGCATAAAGAGACACTTGGATCTTGACGAGATCTCAAGTCCCGCACCCTGAGCGCCTTTTGTCAAAGTCACTACGGGCGATATCACGTCATATTCAACCTTGACATCTCGAAATCAAGTGCCTGGGGGGCTTTACAATCTTTGGGAACTTCTCATAATAATGAGTGTGGAATACAAAATTCTCAATTACTAGAAAGTCGGTCAAACGTGAACGGGCAACAAGGGGCAACCTGGTTAGATCAGTTTGCAGGTTATTTAGAAGTAGAACGGAATTATTCGTCTCATACGATCCGCGCTTACCTCAATGACCTCAGGCAGCTAATCGACAGTACGAGTAGTCCAGTCGAATCTGGACCCCAACCGGGGCCAGCAGCTCTTGAGGCAAACCATGTAACTTTTCGTCCAGGTGATGCTTTTGCAACGCCCGGCCATCAGTCGCTGCCTCATTTTACCGCGCCAAGTACAGAGCCTGAGTTAGCCGCTCAGCCTGAACAAAGCGCATCCTGGCTTGAAGCCGAAGGTCTAAAAACCTATATTCGGCAAATTCAGGAACAGTACAGCCGTCCAACAGTTGCAAGAAAAATTTCTGCAATTCGAAGTTTCTACAAATACCTTCGACGTGAGCAACTGATTGACGAGGATCCATCGAAACTCGTCAGAGGACCAAAACTCACGCGCAAGCTCCCTTCATGTCTCGACAGAGACGAAGTGGTGCGCTTGTTGTTAGCACCAGACATGACAGTACTCGGCGTTCGCGACCGGGCTCTCATGGAAGTGCTTTACGCAACAGGCATGCGCGTAAGTGAACTCTGCAGTTTGAAAGTCCATGACTACAATCAAGAAGCCATGGAGATGCGCGTTACCGGTAAAGGTAGCAAAGAACGCGTCGTACTTTTGAACCAGAGTGCTAACGCATGGTTGAGAAAATACTTGAACGAGTACTGGCCAAAATTGGCTGGTGGTCGCACTCCTCAGCCGGAAAGCCCATTGTTCGTAAGTCGCCAAGCAACTCGACTTTCATCACGTTCAGTGCACAGAGTGGTACTGAAATACGCGAAGAAAGCAAAGATTGAAAAGCAAATCACGCCTCATACTTTGAGACACACATTTGCAACCCATCTTCTTGAAGGCGGCGCAGACCTGCGTGTAGTCCAAGATCTTCTCGGACACACAACGATCAATACCACCCAGATCTACACACACGTTAGCCTGGATCGTTTGCGCAGAATTTACGCAAACACGCATCCTCGGGCATAACAGCTTGATTTGAGCGCGCTGATTCGCAGAATCACCTCCGATTATTTCAACACTAGTCGAACGCTCATCTGAAACGAACCATTGGCGAGCCGCACACTGTGCGGCTCGTCTCTTTTGGTTGTGTTTATTGCAATTACTTCTTTGGCGCTACCTCTCTTTACTATTCCGCTGGGCTGTCGTTCTCTGGCATTCGTATCCGTTTCTCATTTCTAGGTTGATCAGTCTTCAATAGATTCGGTCAATTAAGGCGGTCGATTCGATCGGCATCTTCACTTCGTTTCGGTCGGTTTATTCACTCGTTTCGATCAGGTTTTGCACTACAATCGATCGGAACTTCACTTTAGTCCGTTCGATTTGTCGGTCGGTTGGTCCACTGCGGTGGTCGTACAACTTCTTCGCTCTGTACGTTCAACTTCATCAACACCCGGTTCGTCCTGTCGCTGACCTCGTTCCTCGTCGAGTCCAAAGCGCTGCTCCTGCTGTCATTCCTCCTTGTTGTATTGGTTTTGCTCCTCAAGTCCGTCTTCTGTATGTCAACTTACCATACGTTTGTATGCCGCGCAAGCAACCCGATATTTTGCGACACTCGCGCCTGCAAATGCCCCAAACTCCATGTCTATCGAGGATCTGCTTCTCATGACGTCCGACCCGACCAGCCAAGCACCCGGGAACTTGCTTCTTTGTAATGTCTAAGATCCTGTTCAGGAGCTAGAATGAAGGAGGCGTCATGAGCAATTTGCTTGCTTGTGATCCGTTCACGTTTCCCAAAAGAGATTCGCATGGAGTGGGCTGACTACAAAGCTAAGGTCAAAGAAGCTCTCGAAAAAAGTAAATTCGATGTTGCCGAAACGACCTTGCTGCAAGCACTACAGTGGGTAAAGGATACGGGTGGTTCAAACGAACGACTCTGCCTGTGCCTGGATCAGCTTGCCTGGATTTACGTGAACATCAGAGACTTGGACCGCGCTGCGGCTTGCTATAAGGAGTCTCTCGAAACAAAAAAATCCATACTCGGTGAGCAGAACCCGATTGTCGCTAGAGCCTGCAAGAAGATGGCGACTGTGGTTTACATGCAGAAGCGTTATGACTTAGCCGAGAAGTATTCGAAAGACGCGCTCAATATTTTCAAGCAAACACTTGGAGTGGAGCACGAAGAGACACTGCAAACGTTGTTAGATTTGGTTTCGCTCTTGCGCAAAATGAATCGCAATATCGAGGCGAACATACTTGAAAAGATGGGTCGCCAGCAGGGTGCAGCGGCTCCGCAACAAGAGCAAACAGAAAAAAGTATTTCGATGAGTCAGACTTTTTTGCGCATCAAAGTCTGCGTCAACTGCGGACTTCCATATGATGGCGAGTTCTGCATGCGTTGCACAGAAGGCCGTCTGGTCGCGCACCAGAAGACACAGCAAGTGTCTTCTGGAAAACCTGGTCCGCAGACACCGGCACCACCACCGCCTCCACCGCAGAGTCAATCGCAAAACAGAGAAAGTCCGCCTTTTCACCCCCAGCAAAACTTTCAGCAGCATAACGACCAACAGCAGCCGACTCAAAACCAGCAGCACCAGGTTCCGCAAGGTTCACAGCCACAGCCATTCCCCGACCATCTTGAATCGGAACGGCACAACGCGCAACACAACAATTCAATATCACAAAATCCGCAACAGCCTCAGCCACAGCCGTTCGGTCAGAGCAGCCAGAGTCCGAAATCGCATGACGGTCAGCCTCAGAACCAGTTCAGCCAGCCGCAGTTTAACGACGAGAAGCATGATGGCGGCCAGTTGCAACCACAGCAGATTAGCGATGTACAGAACGACAATCTAAAAAACAATAATTTTCAGAACGAGCAACACGGTTCGAATCAAGCTCCACAGTTGCAGCAAGCGCAGCCTGGACAGCCGCAACAGCAGAATCCACACGATCAACATCTGCCCGACCAACTACCTTTTCAGCAACACCAACAATTCAACGTATCGCAAGAACAAGAGCAGCATAGTCCGCAAAATCCAGGACCGAATTTGTTTCCGCCGCCCGGCAATAGCCAGCAGTCATCGCAGCCCTGGCCTCAGCATCCGCCGGGCGGTTTTCCAGGACCGTCGGGGCAAAACTCCGGACAACAAATGCCGCCACTGCCTGCAGTACCACCGCAGATTCCGGGTGCGCCACCGAATTTAGTGCCTCAGTCACAATCAGGACAGTTTCAACAACCTGCCGCGATGGCGGGTTTCGGTCAAGCTCCGGATTCTGGGTTGAGCGGAAGCCATCCTCAAATGCAAGTAGGTCAAGCACTTGGCACCACGGGCGGTTTCCAGGTTCAAAGTCCGTCGGGCTTCGGCGGAGGTGCCCCGCAGCAGCAGCAGACGGACGGCGGAAATCTCCACGCGACAGGCGGCTTTCAGCAGGTACACAACCCTGACGTCGCGGCTACTAATCAGCATTTGCAGCAAACTGCCGATGGTTCTAATTCCGACTACGAGATCAATCTCGAAAGTTTTCCACAACCTGAAAGTCTTTCTGCGACGGGCGGTTTCATGCAAGTTGCCCGACCCGATCATCAAGCTTCGTCGGGAAGTTTCAATCAAATGGGAATCGATAGCAAGGATGATTATCAGCAAGCGCCTAATAATGAACGCCCAACGCCGGACTTGCCTGCGCCGCCAAGTGACGTTCAACAATAACCAGATCAAGGTTCGACATATCAAATCCTGACGGATCAGTACTGAACCAGATCAGATTCGGAACCTGGACTGAAGCTGAAGTCAGAGCCCACTCTTTGGGCAATTCGAAATTGTTAGACGGATCACACATAGTCAGAAATTCGTAAGAGTTTGTCGCGCGGTCACACCTCTGTGCGTCTCAAGGCGCGTACTCGGATATAATGACATTTGTCTATCGCAGGTTGTTTTGCCAAAACGAAGATCAGTCGCCAAGAAAAAAAGAGAGAACGGTCCTGCCGTGCTCTTCATGAAGGCGGTCAAACTGGCTTGCTTAGCGGTTTGCACGGTGGTCGCCGTTGGTTTGGGCTACCTTGGTGCTTCGTTGTACGGACAGCTGCAAGATCTACCGGACATCACTCTGGTTGAGCGCTACGAGCCAATCGAAGCAATTCAAATCTTCGATCGAAACGATCAGATGATCTGCACAGTAGAAGGAGACGAGGACAGGCGGTGCATTCCGCTCAACCAAGTTTCCACGCAAATGCAGCAAGCGATCCTCGCGGCCGAAGACCATCACTTTTACGAACACAATGGCGTCAACTTTGTCAGTATCGGTCGCGCCATGAAAACCAACCTGGAAGCCGGGCGGACGGTGCAGGGCGGAAGTACGATCACGCAGCAGCTGGTCAAAAACCTCTTCTTCAGCGAAGCCGGACGAACCTTCGATCGTAAAATCAAAGAAGGTTACATGGCGTGGAATCTGGAAACGAAATACGGAAAAGAACGCATCCTCGAGATGTATCTCAATCAGATTTATTTCGGAAACAACGCGTATGGAATTGAGAGAGCCGCTAAACGATATTTCAACAAACGCGCAGCAGAACTCAATCTCGCTGAGTCGTCTTTTCTCGCTGGTCTAGTCAAAGCACCTTCCGAATTAGGTGATGAGAAAGGCAGACCGAAGGCAGTCGGGCGGCAACGCGAGATCATCGACAAGATGGTCGAGTATGGATACATCACCGCGAAACAAGGTGAGGATGCGAAGAAATACAAGCTCACCTTTAAGAAGGGTGGCAATCCGATGCAAAAACATCCTTACTATATTAGTTATGTAATGGAACTTTTGCGCGATCGTTTCAGCCAGGCGGAATTGCGACGCCAGGGCTTGCGCGTTTATACCAATCTGGATGAAACGGCACAGACACTGGCTGAGAATGTGCTCGCCGAGCGCATTAAGAAATCACCGAAGGGAATCACGCAAGGCGCGATGGTATCGGTGCTGGTGCAAGACGGTTCTGTGGTTTCACTGGTAGGCGGCGTCGGTAATTTCTGGACGCACCAATTTAACCGCGCGACACACGCTCACACTGCCGGTTCTTCGTTCAAACCGTTCGTTTACCTGACTGCATTTTTGCGTGGTTCGCTCAGTCCTGAGTCCATAGTTGAAGATACGCCGCTGGTAGTTAAACAGCGATGGGGACTGCCTGATTATTGTCCGAAAAACTTCGATCACAAATATATGGGTCGCATTCCAGTGCGCACGGCGCTGATGTTATCGCGCAACGTACCGGCAGTTAAAACCGCTCAGTCTCTCGGTATGGAGAGCATCATCGAAACGGCCAGACAAGCTGGTATCACTTCTCAGCTGGATAAAAACCTCTCACTGGCATTGGGAAGTTCATCCGTTTCACCTCTCGAAATGGCCGGTGCCTATGCCACGTTCGCAAGAGCGGGCGTTTATATAACCCCTCAAGTTCTTCGCAAAATCGAAAACAATCGCGGTCAAATAATTGAAGTTTTTGAACCCAAAGTCGATAAAGTATTTCCGGTAGAACCAGTTGCACGGCTGGTCAGCATTCTTCAAGACGTTGTTAAACGTGGTACTGGAACCGCTGCTAGATTGAAAGACCGCCCGGTAGCAGGAAAGACAGGAACCTCAAACGAAGCACGTGATGTCTGGTTTATCGGCTTCACACCAGACATGGTGACTGCGATTTGGGCAGGCAACGACGAACACAAGCCCATCCCAGGAAGCCACGTCACAGGCGGTGGATTGATGGCTCCAACGTTTAAACAATATATGGAAGCTTATTACACCGCGCGCCCTCATCCAGCCGGATCATTCGTAGAACCGACACCAGGACTCGATGAGCCCGTGAAACAGAACGGTGGAGACGCGCGATTAGCAGGAATCGGATCGAAGTCCGACTCAGACGCAAACGGCACCAGCACCACAGATGGTGCAGCCAAACTGAAACAACCGGAAGCAGCTCCGGATATAAACGTCGCCGATACAGGCAATGACACTACATCTCAGCAGGAGGCGGCACCTGTAGATCCGCTGCTGGCACCACCTGTAGGCAGCTCAACAATAAGATCTTCCAGCTCACCGCCAATTGCTCCACCAATAGAAAAGCAGTCGAGCGGTGACGAAGATTCGACACCTGAGTTCTAATCCCCACAATATTACTCGGGTAATTAAATGGACGATAACTTATCAACAACGCCGCAGCTTGGAGCATCGAGTTCTTCGAATGCCTCCAACGATGCCAACTCTGCTATTCCGGCGGCGGTTGTGACCGAGGATCTTTCGTCAGGAAATCGGCCGCCGGCAAAAAATTCTTCCGAACCAATCAATCTAGATTTGCAACCTAAGCCATCGCGGGCAGTGATAGTCTGGATGCTGCTGATCGCAGTCGTACTTGCTGTACTTGGTTATGAAATGCACGGCGAAAAACGCACCGCTTACAACGTCGTGATCAGCATGAACGGCGATGTCAAAAACTATGAAATAGTAGTCGATGGAGAGCCGCGCGGTAAGTTTAAAGTCAACGATAAAAACGACGACGATCTTCATACCGCCTGGCTGAAAATTGATGACGGCAAACATCATGTCGATATCAAAAAAGACGGGCAGCCGATTCAATCCAGAGATTTTGAAGTCAAAGGCAAAGCGTACCTGAGATTTGATTCAGGAAGCACCTCAGAGTCGAATTGAGACGAACTTGAGACCCGAAAACCGATACCATATATAAGTTCAAAACGTTTAGCGAAAGGAACGTTATGGAAAAATTGATGGGTCTGGTCGGGTTCGCCTCCATCCTGGGTGTGGCGTTCTTGATGTCCAACAATCGCAAAGCGATCAACTATCGGCTCGTCTTTTCAGGTCTGGCGATGCAATTGATCATGGCGATTTTCGTTCTCAAAGTTCCATTCGGACAAGAGCTGTTTAAAACTATCGGCGACCTGATTACGGAATTGCTGCATTGCTCCGATGCCGGTGCAGGCTTTGTTTTCGGTCCACTTGTCACAGCTCCCGACAAAATGGTTGAACTGTTTGGACCGGGAGCAAATTTCATTTTCGCATTTCGAGTTGTGCCGACGATCATCTTCGTATCTGCACTAGTCAGCATCTCTTACTACCTTGGCATCATGCAACGCGTCGTCTCGATCGTCGCAAAAGTGGTTGCAAAAGTCATGGGCGCGTCGGGAGCCGAAGCGATGTCGAACGCGGCCAGCGTCTTTGTGGGACAAGTCGAAGCGCAGCTTCTCATCAAGCCTTACGTCGCCAGCATGACAAAGTCGGAATTGCTCGCGTCGATGACCGGTTCGATGGCTTGCGTAGCCGGTGGCGTACTTGCTGTTTACATCGGCATCGGCATCGAGGCTTCGTATCTTTTGACGGCAAGCATCATGGCCGCACCCGGCGGTCTGGTGATAGCCAAGATTGTTTATCCGGAAACGGAAGAATCGCAAACCAAGGGCACCGTAAAAATCGAGGTCAAGAAAACCAACGCCAACGTCATCGACGCGGCTGCTCACGGGTCTGCTGATGGTCTCAGAATTGGACTGAACGTCTGCGCAATGCTGATTGGTTTCATCGCTCTGATTCAACTGATTGATATCATCCTCGGTTTTGCCGGATTGCAATTGTTCAATGCCGGTCTGCGCGCAGACGCTATCGGTATCGATCTTGCTCACTTCACGCTCAAAGATGTATTCGGAGCGCTGTTTGCACCAATCGCATTTATCCTCGGTATACCGTGGCAAGATGCGCATATCTGCGGAGCTTTGATGGGTAAGAAACTGGTGGTCAACGAATTCGTCGCCTTCACCGATTTGTCTGCGATGCTCAAACCCGAGTCACCAATTCATATTTCAAAGCAAGCAGAAACGATTGTGACGTTTGCATTATGCGGATTCGCAAACTTTAGTTCTGTCGCCATGCAAATCGGCGGCATCGGAGAAATCGCTCCGTCACGCAGAGAAGACCTGGCACGCCTCGGCATGAAGGCTCTTGTTTGCGGCACAATGGCAAGTTACTTATCGGCAACCCTGGCAGGCCTTCTGGTATGACTTCGGAACAACAAGGAAACAGCACCAAAGGTGGTGCGGGATTCAATCCACGAATTTTAATTTGGATCGCGGTGGGAATCGTCGGCGCATACGCGCTCAGCATTCTTGCCCTCACCCGCGGTGAGTCCGTCAACGGCGTCTGGATGATTGTGGCGGCAGCCTGCACCTTCTCCGTCGCCTACCGCTTCTACAGCAAGTTCATTGCTGAAAAAGTTTTCCAATTGGACGACAACATTCCAACTCCGGCGGTAGTTAAAAACGACGGGAAAGATTTTGTACCCACTCATAAATTTGTTTTGTTCGGGCACCACTTTGCCGCCATCGCTGGCGCCGGTCCATTGGTCGGTCCGATTCTAGCGGCTCAATTCGGATATCTTCCAGGCACGCTCTGGATTATCATAGGCGTCGTACTGGCAGGCGCAGTCCAGGATTTCGTCATCCTATGCGCCTCGATGCGACGTGGTGGAAAATCGCTGGGGCAGATGGCCAAAGAAGAAGTTAGTCCGCTTGCCGGCATTATTTCCTTGATTGCCATTCTACTAATAATGATGATTTTGATCGCCGTCCTGGCGGTGGTCATCGTCAACGCTCTCAAGGCTAGTCCGTGGGGCTCGTTTACGCTTTTGATGACGATTCCGATTGCTATGATCGTCGGCGTCTATATGCGAATGATTCGGCCGCATAAAGTTTTGGAAGGCTCGGTCATCGGTGTGGCGCTGACAATTTTCGCGGTCGTGGCAGGTCGGTGGGTAGCAGACGATCCGAGTTGGGCTAAGTTTTTCACACTCACCGGAGAACAGTTGGCCATCTCGGTTATGCTCTATGGTTTCGTCGCTTCGGTGTTGCCGGTCTGGTTGCTGCTCGCCCCTCGTGATTATCTTTCCGCGTTTCTAAAAATTGGAACGATCGGCTTGCTTGCGCTCGGAATTTTGTTTCTCAGACCAGAAATGCAGATGCCACCACTGACGATTTTTACCAATGGTGAAGGTCCGATTTTCCAGGGCGGCATATTCCCGTTTTGCTTCATTACAATCGCTTGTGGAGCAATTTCCGGCTTCCACGCCTTGATCTCATCTGGTACCACTCCTAAGATGATTGGATTGGAATCACAAGCTCGTCCAATCGGCTACGGCGGCATGCTCTGCGAAGCTGCAGTGGCGGTGATGGCAATGGTGGCAGCTTGCGTTCTACAACCGGGAATCTATTTTGCAATCAATTCACCAGCCGGTGTGGTGGGCGCAGACCCGGTCGCCGCCTGCCAGGCGATTGCCGGCTGGGGATACGCGGTCACTCCTGAGGACATGGCAAAACTAGCATCTGACGTCGGTGAAACATCTCTGTGGTCTCGCACTGGAGGCGCACCAACACTGGCTGTAGGTATGGCTCACATCTTTGCCAATTGTTTAAAAGCAATACCGGGACAAGAAACAGCAATCGCATTCTGGTATCACTTCGCGATCATGTTCGAGGCGCTATTCATCCTCACTTGCCTGGATGCCGGCACTCGCGTCGGGCGATTTATTGTTCAAGATTTTCTCGGTTTATTCAACAAAAAACTGGGCGAGACCAGCTGGTACCCGGGAATCTTTTTGAGCTCTGCACTCGTGGTAGGCGGCTGGGGCTATTTCCTCTATCAAGGTGTGATCGATCCACTAGGTGGTATCAACAGCTTGTGGCCTCTTTTCGGCATCTCAAATCAATTACTTGCCGTGATCGCGCTTTGCATCGGCACGACTGTAATCATTCGAATGGACAAAGCCAAGTACGTCTGGGTAACACTTTTGCCGCTCGTCTGGCTCCTTTGCGTGACTGTCACGGGCGGTTGCATAAAGATCTTCAGTCCTTCACCAAAACTTGGTTTCTTAGCCCATGCAGCGAAATTGCAAACAGACTTAATATCTGCAACCGGCGCCGACAAGGCCAAGCTCCCAGTTTTGATCTTCAACGATTATCTCGACGCTTGCTTAGGCGGGCTATTCATCGTACTTGTCGCGATCATCGTGTTCGAATCAGTCAGAGTTTGGATTACTAAGCCACCAAAACGAGACGATGATTCGTCACTATCTTCGTTAAATGACAGCGACAATCCAATGCGATGTTGCTAAATAGACGTCATACTAATGGAGACTGGCAGTAGAAATTAAATGGTCGATATTCCCTGCGGCTCTCTGGGCGCCTTACTTGAACAAGCGAATTTGCTCACTAGTGAGCAGAGCGAATCCATTCGGGCCGCTTGCCAGCGCGAGAACATGACCGTTGGCGAGTTTCTCTACGAAGCGCGAGCGCTGCCGGTAGAGCTAATTCGGGCCGGTATTCTGACGCAGCTTCTGCTCAGAGACGGGCTCCTGACGAGCGACACCGCGTTCAAGGCTTTGCAACTGGTGGCGGAAAAAAATCAATCGCTCGAAACTTCGCTCGACGAACTGGGATGGAGTCGGACTTACTACGAGCACACCAAGTTGCTCGGTTATCTGCTTGTAGACTCTGGAGCCCTGACGAAACAAGTTGTCGATGAAGCGGTAGACACGGCATTTAAGCAGGGTGTCAGACTGTCAAAAGTTTTGACCGATCGTGGTTCCATTTCATCTGTTTCGATAGAACAAATTCTGAGCATGGAATCTTTTCTTCAAACGGAACAGATTACGTATGAAACCGCGAACAAAGTTTTACACATGTGTATGGAGAAAGGCATCGACCTCTCAGACGCCCTGTCCGCTAGCAATTTGCCAGACCTGGCAAAAAAGGCACGCGCACGTTGGGGGCAATTATTGATTGCGGCAGAACTGATGACGACAGAAGATTTGATACCAATGATCGAACAATCTCTAGTGCAAAAAACCGAAGTTGCCGAAGTACTTCTCTCTGAAAAGCGCTTTACGCCTAAGGAAGTTGAAGTGCTGGTCGGCACTCAAGCAAAAGTGCACAGCGAAATGATGACGGTGCATCAAGCCGTCGAACGATTCAAAAGTTTGAAACTACCGGGAGTCTTTTGAGCGTATGTTCGACTCTGTTTCCAAAGTGATCCAATCCAAGCTGGGCGAGCACGATTACAAAGGCGCGCTCTCCGTTGCCACCAAATACAGAGACACACTGACAAGCGCCGGCGGTGAGGTCAACAACGCAGACTGGGTTCATTCGTACTCACGTTGTGTTGAATACGTCGGCGACTGCTATCTCGGTCTCAACAATCCGGAAGCGGCTCTGCGAGAGTATGAGCAGTCGCTTGGCATGGGCGCGAAGTTGTTTAGTCCGACCGATGATCCGAACATGCTTCTTTTATTTAAAATTGAAAAAGCTCTGGAAAAAATGGGCGAACGATTGGGCTCGGCCGGAACTTTGAAACCTTTGGATGAACGCAGTGGTGTTCATGAAGTAGAAGAGCATCAACGCCGATGGAGAGCCAACCTTCTCTTAACTGCCAAAGAACGAATGGCAACAACGCAAACAACCATCGATGAAAAACGCGTGATGAAACAAACGCATTTGAATATGGTTTGGAAAGAGACGATTAAGGATTCACAGAAGCGCAAAGAAGCCGCCAAATCAAGTCGTGAAATGGCGTCTCGAGAATTTCCAACCGAGCTATTTGGTATCAACCGAATGTGGCTCGAAGTAGGCGTTTCGACGATTCTTCTGATTGGTATTTTTGTTATCACATCCTTCAATGTCGTCAATTCCACGCAAATTGAACCGGTGCCATCGAATGAAACCGAAGCTGCGATGCTGGCAGAGATGCCTTCGACTTCTGCTTACATTGACAATCGCACTTTCACTGTGCAAGGACCACCGGAAGACAAACTCAGTTTCGAGAAAAATGAAGCTGTTATAAATGCTGATTTAGACGCGTTCTCGGTTCCTTATTACAGCCAGTGCCAATCGATTTTGGATCTTCCCGGATTCATGTTGTTTGCCATGACGAAAAAGTCGACGTGGCTTAAGCGCAGTCCTTATGGTCTTGAAACTTCGACAGGAAAAGTTTTGTTCGACGTCAGTAAGCCGGAATACAAACTGGCGAATTACATCAACGAATACGTCGGATCAGCAGCGGAGACAGGCGAGAAGCCGGAAGGCGATTACACCAATCCGTACACGCAGACGGTGCAATCAGTTCAATTCGGCAACGTCAAAGATGGATCGATCGACGACTACGTGCTGAAACTAAAAGACAGTTTTGAGTTGACACCAGGAACGATTATTTGTGCCAAAGAAAAAGTTCGACCTGGTTTGAATCGATACTACGGCATTGCGGTCGGACGCGAAGACGGTTTGCTAGTGCCGCTTGGTGTTGGTGCAGAACGTTATTTGTCCGATACGGATCAGAAGAAACGACTGCTAAATTCGCTCGGAAAACCTGACGCGATCATCGTGAGCGATCCGTCAGCGAAAGATGCGCTGCTTTTGATGCTTGCGTCGATGACCGGTCTGTGCCTGGCAGTTGGCTTTGCGCCGATTGTGGAGACCGGGCGATTGAAGCTTGTATTTCAGATACTATCGGCGGTATCAGTTTTGGTCCTCGTTATTTATCTGATGATGAACTCTTAGTTTTCAAGGTCGAACTGTGATGTCTTTATCCAGTTTCGCCACAGGGCATAATTCGTAGGATCCCCACAGGGGGTACAAATTAGCCACAGTTGAACACATATTATGGTTTTGCATTCCGCATGCGTTCGGTCCCCGGCATCGATTATCCGCACACAATGCACCTTTTGAGGACGCGCGAAATGCAGCTGTTGCGAGCCTGGTCTCACCGATAGTTGCGATATTGGTGGAGGTTCGTAATATCAAAACCAATGCCTCGGCATTGGACGTATTTTTCGTGCTCGAAAGCGGAGCGTATCGCATTCATTTCTAAGGAAGTAGGGAATGGTTGAATTTGGGGACGGTAAGCACAGCTCCAGGACGAATAGTTCTACGAATGATGGCGCGCTCAGTGGTCAGGTCTTCGGCGATGCCAAACGCGATAGACAGCGCGATCAACGCAACGACAAAGACAAACCGCAGCCGCATGTTCAGCCGCAAAACGATAATCAGCCTGGCGGTAGACGACATATTCCTGACTTCACGCCGCCCGCGCCAAGACCGAAAGATAATCCGAATCCGCGTATTCAGCCTGCTGACGGGAATCCGCAAAGAAATCCGCAGCGCGATCAAACACCAAAAGTAAATCCACGCGATCAATTTCCAAATTTTCCAAAGGTCAATCCTGGCGATAACAGGCGGCCGGAGCCGCGGTCTGATCAGCGCACTGATCAGCGTCAGCGACCTGACCAACCTCACCCTGTCGGACCGAAACCAGGTGATAATGCCCATCCGCAGAGACAACGAATTGAGTTTCCTGATCTGAAACCTAATCAACCAGGCGGTTCAGACAGACCAAACCCGGCGGTAAATCCACGCGTCGATGATCGAAGAGTTCGTCCCGACAATCCGAACGCTGGTCCGCGCCCTGACTCTCCCTTTGTTCGACCAGGCACTGACAATCCTGGTGTGAAGCCCGGCAACAACGGTTCTCATGTTCCGCGCCTCGATAATCTATTTGTACGACCGCGAGTCGACAATCCCTCAGTACAACCGAGAACAGATATTCCAGCTGTGCCGCCTATCAAAATCAATCCTGGCGCTCAGCACGATGGCAATCAAGGAAGGCGAACGGGCATTCCGAATCTCGGCGAAAACACCTTAAGACCTGGAGTTCCACGCGATAACAGTCCCGCCGTGCAACCTGCATTTCCGCGCGACGGCAATCCTGGAGTTCGACCGCAAACTGATAATCCAGGCGTGAGGCAGGACAATCCAGCAGTTCAGCAGCAAAACGACAATTCATCCAGATTCGACAATTTTCCGCGGAATAATCAACAGCGACCGAACATCGGCAAAAACATCATCGGAGGTATTTTGCAGGACGCTTTGCTCGGACCGCAGTATCCCAGACCGGGGCAGTATTCACCGGGCTATCCGGGCGGGTACAATCCTGGCGGATGCAATCCAGGCTTTCGTCCGCAACGTCCCACTGGTGTCAACGGAATTTTGAACGATGTTGTTCGCGACCTGATTAATCCAGGAACAAATTGCCCGCCTGGAGGAGATCAAAATTATGATCCTCGATTGGATCCGCGCAATCCTAACTATGATCCGCGCTTCGATCCTCGCAACGACCCACGTTATGATCCGCGCAACGACCCGCGTTTCGATCCGCGCCACGATCCGCGTTATGATCCGCGCCACGATCCTAGAAACGATCCGCGCTATGATCCGCGCTTCAATCCTGGCTACGACCCGCGCCACCAGCCAAATCCAAACAACGCAGCCCGAAGAATTATTGGCGATGTGATTGGAGATTTGCTCAGCCCGCGCACCGGTCCTGGTTGCAACCCTGGCGGTTCCGATCAACGATATTATCCACAAGACGATCAGTACCCCGGTACTTACAATCCGGGAAGCTACCCGCAAGACCGTTATCCACAGCGAGATCCGGGTGGACGCTTCTCGCCGCAAAACGGTCAAATCCGCGACTTCATCAGACAAGGAGTCGGCAACCTGCGCAATAATCCGCAAGGGTTCGATGGACTGCTCAACGGTCTGGGCGGTTTGTTAGGTGGCGACACGCAATTCAACATCGACAGAGAACGAGGCGAACTAAATCTGGCGATGGACTTCACCAGAGCATATGATTCAATCGCGCAAAAACAAGGTCTGCCACCGAATCCCGAAATCCGCCGCGTTCTTGGCGGCTTAGACTCCATCAATCTAAGCGCGGACACGATGAATCTCAATTGGAAGGGTGAGCAATTAGTTTCTCTTGGAGATAACGCGCAAGGACCAGGCAAAGACTTCCGCATTCTTCTTGGTGCCGGCACGAATAGAACAACATTTCAAATCCAGAGCAACGAAACTCGTTTAAATCTCTCAGGCATCGAAGGACTGGAAGCAGTCGATCCACAGGGACGCAGACTGCGTGTACACATGGTCGATCTGGACACCAGCGATCCGGCCGGTCCTAAAGGATCGATCACGATCGATAATCCGGTTCCAAGACCAGCACAATTGCCGCCGGACGCTCAATGGCCCGAGCAAGTGGCACTGCCCATAGTGCTCAATGGTCCCGAACAAAAACAAATTGCTGATGCTCTGCCGGGAATGATTCGAACAATCAATTCAACGCGCAACGCCGCCAAAACAGGCGATCTATCTCAGCTCACCGGCAATTTAAATCCTGGTGATCTGGCTAACATAATCGGAATGCTGAGAGCACCAAAACCACAACCAGCTAATCCCGATCAATATAATCCCGAAGTGCCGCCGGTCCCACAACCGGAATGGAACCCTCAAGTGCCACCAGCACCAGAACCAGGCATTCGTGAAGTTCCAACACCTCCGGAACCTGGTATCAGACCTGGAGTACAGTTGCCTCCAGAGCCTGGAATTCCTGCCGAAGTTCCGACTCTGCCACAACCAACTATCGCTCCGGATGGAGAGACCGTGCCACCCCCCCCGGCAATAGAACAGTCCGCTCTACCGAGCCAACCACCAGCACTGGAACCGGGAGCTGTCCGTTTAAACGGACCCTCTATGCTTAGAGGCAGTACGGCCGCACTTTATGCTCCTTCGATAAATCGCGACAGAACTGCATTTCCAACCCCTGTTTCCGATCAATCAAATGTAGTTCCAAAAAACATGGTTCCGACGAACTTCAACCATCGCCCTCTCGGCAATGTAGACTATCTGGACTTCGCACCTGCACCGGCAGCGAAACCGCAAGATCACCCCATATCTCCAGCGGCTGAGCCCGTTGCAGAACAACCAGCCGCGCCTTCGGTGGAACTTCCGGTTGCCCCACCGCCCGAAGCTGTGGCACCAAATACAGTAGCACCACCAGAGGCAGTGATACCGAATACAGTTACACCAGCAGCGGAAAAACCGTTACCAGGTAGCACCACTGAAAGTACCGCGGTCGGCCGTTCTGCAGATCTACTTCGAGCCCGAGGAATTAAAATCCCTCAAGTCGGAAAATCCGGACCGGACAAATTGTTCTCACTCGTATTCGCAGACGCAGATCAATCTGGACCGATGGTAACCGGCTTCAATAAAGCGCTTACGACCACAAGATTCCGCGAGGACGCATCGACAATCGGCAGCACGCTGAACCGATTTGATGTAGACAAACAGAGAAAATCGATTACGGTCGGGCTGGATTTTGCAAAAGCCTACGACACGGTTCAAACCGATCGCGAGAAATACAAACCTGAAACCAGACAGTTTCTGTCCAATCTGGAATCAGTCACCATCACACCAGAGCAAATTCGTCTCAAACTGAACGGACCAAGCAAACTGCCGATGGAAGGCGAAGGTTTGAAAAAAGCAGATCTCTGGCTAGGCACCAATAATGGTGAAACAACATTCGACATTCAAACCACCGAACAATCAGCGACTCTAAAAAACATCACTGGTTTGCAAGCTGAAGTTTCGCTGCTCGGCAAGAAATTGAATGTCTATGAAGTAAACATAGACACCAGCACAGGCGTTGCAACCGCGACTGCCCTGATCGACAACCCCTTCGATAAGCCGATTGGCGTCCCCGATAGCACATGGTCGAAGACCATGCATATGCCGATTGAACTCGGTAAGACATCGGAAGAAATCGCCGAGGTCAACAAACGTTTGCCGCAAACTCTAAAATCTCTCAATTCAATGCGTAACGGCGCACAAAGCGGAGCGATGGCAGAGCGCATCGGCAATCTCACCAAGGACGAAATCATCGGACTGTTGAAGTTTCAACAATAAAACAGATTCGGTACATTACATTGGTAGCGGTCGCTATACGTTAGTGTCACCGACAACATTCTTTTTGCCTGCCAATGATACGCCTGTCCAACAAGCCCGCAAACGCCCACACATTCACCGTTTCAATATCACAACGAAATACGTGCTTTCCCCATAGCCCCAACCCGCCGTGTGAGGGACAATAACCCGCACGTGGCATCTATTGGGCTTATTTCGCTGACGAGCTGCACTCTAAATGGACAATCCAGCACCGACGGACGCGACGCGGCAACCTACCGCGCTGATTCCTGTTATAGACGGAATAAATGCGTCGTTCTCAGATCAGGCGCTAAGCGAGATCTCCAAAGATTTTGGAGACTTCAAAACGGTCACGAGAGACGGATCTCGCATCGTCATCAACCGCGACAAAACTGATTCGATTAAAGTCGGTTCTGAATTTTTGAATGGAAACCTGACGGTCGACACGCTCGATTTTTCAAAAGATGTCGGTCTCGAAATCGACCGTAACACCAAAACGGCGTCCAACATTACCGGTGTTGCGCTCAACCTGACGATCTTCGGATCGCCTTATACCATGGACGTTACGAAGGTTCGACTCGGCACTGACGCTAAGGGGCAAAAGACTCTATTTACCGAACTCAAAAATCCGATGCCGGAACCAGCGCGCAGAGTGGCCGGTATGCCACCATCGTTTTCCGTCGAGATTCCTGTCACCGCCGATGGTTTCAAAGCTCCTGTTCTGAGCAAAGTATTCGCCGATGCGGCGTCATCGACAGGTCCATCAATAGCCGGTTTGTTGACATCGGACGGGCTCACCGAAGCGTCCAAAGTTGCGCTGTTTATCGAATCGAATCCGAAGTGGGTCAACCACGTTGTTGAGCCCGCGCTTCAAGATATCTTCAAGGCGCTCGTGCTACGCTCGCCGGATCCAACACAGAAGTGGCTCCCAGTCGAAGCGCCCACTCCTTTCAATGCAAACAAAAATCCGTCGGTTGGTTTCGTCGAAGCCTCACTGGGTTTACTGCAAAAGCCTAAAGACATAACTGCACCACTGATGGTGCCTGACATTTCAAAACCTGGCGATTATGACCAAACCATGATAGTCGAAGGAGCAGAGAGAAAGTACCACATTCACGTTCCGCCAAGCTACAACGGCAAGACTCCAATGCCAATGGTGATGCTGCTTCACGGTCACGGTCAAGACGGAAAGATAATTGCAGAACATACGAAGTTCGACCAGATGGCTGACCGAGAAGGATTTATCGCGATTTATCCTGACGCGCGCAGTTGGGCCGGACGGGACGAATGGCGCGCCTGGGACACCGACAACGGGCTGATACCACCTGGTTCAAACGCCGATGATGTTTCGTTTCTAAGAAAAATGATCGACAAAGCCGAATCAACCTACGCGATTGACCCGAAAAGAATCTACCTGGCCGGACTTTCAAACGGCGGCATGATGAGCTTCAGGGCAGCAGGCGATCTGTCGGACAAAATCGCCGCGATTGCAGTTATCAGTGGCGCGATGAGTGGAAATGAACCGCCACCGAAGTCGCCAATTTCCGTTTTAAACATTCACGGGACCGATGATGGAATCGTGCCTTACGACGGTTTGAAAAACGTGCCGGCGTCTCTGGCAGCGATCGGTTTGCCGAAATTTAAATCGATGGATTACGCGACCAATTTCTGGGTCGAACAAAACAAGATAACCAATCCACCGATCGTGATAAACAACAATCGAGTGACCGAACGAAAGTTCATCAATCAAGAGAGTGGTGCCGAGGTAAACGAAACCACCATCCGTGGTGACAGACACGTTCCAGCAGACATCGATGCGGTAACCAATCAGATTTGGAAATTTTTCGTTTCGCATCCCAAAGCAACTGGTCAAACATCAGGCACAGTGCAGCTTTCTGATGGCGAAGCATTCAACATCACAAAGAAACTCCAGGGTCACATGGCTGCGCGCGGAGTGAATGGATTGCAACTGGATGCCGCGCAAATGCTTGCCGAAGTAAAATATTTGCGTGACGGCAGCGTGTCACCAGCCGGCACTCTGGGACAATTCGAGAAACAATCCGGCGTGCACCTCAGTGACACCGTGAGCATGTTCCTCAAGTCGACTCAGTCGGTATCAAAAAACGGAGAACGCATTCAAATCGACATGGCATCACCGCAGAAGATCGACATCAACAGCGGTGGTCCGGTGAATGTGAAAGCCCTCAACGTCGAGAGTACATCATTCAATCTTTATGCCGATAAAAACAGATCATCACTGACAGATATCAGAGGCATCAGCTTTGAAGTCGAGGCACTCGGTCGCCCGATGAACGTTCCTGTAACCGAAGTGAACCAAAAGGTAGACAGTAACGGTGCGCCATATTACAGAGTAAAAGCGCAAAACCCAATCGGATCGTGGAGCCGCGCAGTAATGTTTGCCGATCAAAGTATTCCGATCGAGATGCGCATCGGCGACAACGGCAATCCATCAATCCTCAACCATCGCGAAATTAAAGACGCCACACTCGGTGTCAATCCAGTTATTCGCGGATACCTCGACATCGGCACTCACGGGCAAAGGGCATTTGCAAATCCATCCGTAGGCTCTGGTCTCAACCTCGCAAAAGACGTTGGTATCATGGGCGGTTCTGGCTTCGGCGCGTACAAACTAGCGGCGATGAAATTCGGCACCAAAGGAAAAGTTGGTGTCGCTCTGACTGTGGGTCTGGTAGTGGCTCCGGCAGCCATTCATGGTATTGAACGCTTGTTGGGCGACGACGCAAAATAACGACGACAATAGCCGCGAACAAGTCACGACAGAGAGTGATTACAGAGAGTAATTTCACCGGGTGTTCACAGCCGGTGTTTACAGCCGGTGTCTACAGCCGGTGTTTACAGCGACTCTTTACGGTAAGTCATTACCGCGAGTCATTCACCGGGTTTTACAGCGGCTCATTACAGCGAGTCAGCACAGAAGGTGACAACGTAGGACAGCGAACAAGCAACAAGGGCGATGCTGATGCACCGCCCTCGTCATTTTATACGCGTCTAAGAACGCTCACTCGTCACCAGGCGAACGCTCGTTCGAATCCGAACTAGTCGCGTCTGTCGCGTCTTTGCTGGTTGTCCAGGCGGTTCTCAGCCTCGCTCAACGTGCGTTGTTCTCTGCGATTCAAACCACCACCAGTCGCTTCCATTCTGTCTCTTTTATTTTCGATCCGATTTGCTTGTCGATCGAGTTCGAGTTGTTCTTGAGCAGTAACACCTCTGCCAGGAACGCCGTCACGTCTGTTCGTATTGGCGGCGTACGGTGTGTGTTTCCAGGTTTTAGTCCATGGCATTGGCTTGGCGCCCCTCCAACGATTCGCGGTATTGTGATCGTGCGATTCGCGGTAGATTGACTGACCAAGTGCATCCAGCTCAGCATCAATACGGCGACGTTCTGACATGCTCAATCCATTGTTAGCAAGCTGTGCTTTCATGGTGTTGATTTGATTCAGACGTGCACGCAGCGTTGCGGCTTCCGAAGCGGTGAGAGAGCCATTCCTCACCCCTTGGCTAATACGTCTTTCTTCATCGGTGGACATTGTATTGAAATTCCAATGTTGCCATGCGTTCCAATTTTGATTGGTTGGAACATTGGCTTTCCATCCCCTTGTCCAGTCGAAAGGCCGCTTGCCGAGCCAACCGCCACGTCGCTGGTTGTCGGTGCTCTCTTTGTAGATTGCCTGGGCTAGATTATCGAGTTCTCTATCGATTCTCAATCGCTCAGATCTGCTCAATCCACCGGAACTGAGTCTAGATTTATAAGTATTGATGCTGTTCAAACGAGCTTGCAGTCTGGCTGCTTCTTGTGAATTCAAGGAACCATTTCTGACTCCTTCTCGAATTCGAGCTTGCTCGTCGGTCGACATGGTGTTCAAATTCCAGTGTTGCCAACTTGGCAAATCAAGGTAATTCTGTGCATGAGCTTGCCCTGGTAATCCAAGGGCGACCAAGGCCGCTAATGACAATAGTGTACGTTTCATTCTAATTACTCCCTCGCTGTCCAAATGCCAAAGACGCTGTCTCCTGAACTTTGATCCCGGAAACATTGCAGAATGTTTCCATCAAAGATTCTTGATTCTTGCAAAAACCGGATTTGCTTGGTGGGCAATGGTTTTCGGCGCCGCGAGTAGATGTAAAAATCTCTCGCTTATAGCGTTTATAGCGTACTCTATTGGAGACAGTTCCTGTTCATTATATAGATCAATTATTTGTCCGCATCATACAAAAATGCTCCCCAACCATCCTTGACGATCGCCTGTACCTTTTTTCGGTCAGCCGCGGCGAGTTGTTTTTTGCCAAGCTTCTCATAAGCATTAGCGCGGGCGGAGTAGTCATGTTCCAGAGATCGATCGTCTTTCTGCTTGGTGCCGGTAAGGCTTATGGAAGTGGTGTAATCTTTCACCGCGAGCTCATATTTCTTAGTGTTGAAATAAAGATCGGCCCTGTTTCTATAACTAGAAATTTCATGTGAATCCTGAAACTCAATCGCTTTAGTCAAGTCTGCAAGCGCTTTTACGTTATCTTTTTTGAGGATGTAATACTTCGATCTGAGACGATAAATTCCATCTTGTTTCGGATCAATTTGTAATGCTCTGGTGGCATCGGCGATGGCACCGTCTAGATCGTTTAATTCAAACTTAAGCCGCGAACGATTTTCCCAATACGTCCAGTTATGACTGTTCAACGTAATCGCGTGATTGATATCTCTCATCGCCGGTTGGCGTTTTTCCAATTCGAGATAAGCTTGACCGCGCAGACCATAGGCATAATCGAGTCGAGGATTTTGAGCGACCGCGCGATTGAAACATTCGATCGCTTCGCGAAAATGATTATGTTGGAGTTGGCGGATGCCGCGCTGCAGATCGGCATTAGCATCTGCGTGAGCGGCTGAAACGTTAAAGATAACCATTATACCGGCGACAATAAGTCCGTTTTTTTGGTACATAGGCACCTCTCTCAAATTAATGTGCCCAATTATGGGGTATAGCGAAACGGTGATGCTGCCGATCTGACGCCGGTTACTATGCGACCCATCAGCTGACCAAGTGTTGCTCGCCTGACGGACCCGGTCGATCGTGCGATATGCTGATAAAGGCTGAGGCTTCTGGACGAAACGCGACTATTGTTTATGACCATTTTTAAAAAATCATTCGGACATTACGTTGAAAATGTAAGACCCGGCTTGTGGAGAATCGTCTTTCATTTGCCGACGTCCACTAATTGCTGGCTGTACGAAGACAGTGATGGTTTGACACTTGTCGATGCCGGTAACTATTGGAATGCCGGCACCATAAACGATACCACGCTCGCTATCGGAAAACCATTGCGCCGAATCGTGATCACTCACGCGCATCCGGATCATGCCGGTTCCGCCGCGCTGTTGTCGAAACTAACCGGAGCCGCGGTATACGCTCACGAAGCGGATGTGCCGTTTCTCCAGGGCCGGAAAAGTATCGCCGATTTGCCGGGCTCGGTGGAATCGCAAAACCTTCACAAGACGGCGCGAATAATCGGAATACTGCATCCGCCTTCAATCGATGATCTGAACACGTTAGTCGACGGCGATCAGATCGGCGCCTTGAAAGTTTTGCACACTCCGGGTCACACGCCAGGAAGCATCAGCTTATGGAGTGACAGGCAGAAAGCGCTGTTCGTCGGAGATAACGCCAGTAATCGCTGGAAGATGTTGAAGACAAATCTGAGTTGGTTTACTCTCAACACTGCTGAGTTGAAACAGAGCATTCAAAGTTATTCGGCGTATCCTGCGAATATGATTCTTCCGGGTCATGGAGATGTTTATCACTCCAAGGATGCGGTGAGCGATCTCTTGAGTGCGATAAAAAACTGAACAAAATAAAAGACCCGCAGATTGACACGAAGTGGCGGAGCCATCTTGTATCTATCAGCAGGTCTTTTAAACTGGAGCGATGTGGGGGAAATTTATTTTGCGGAGATTTCTCGCTTGATGTTGTAGCCGCAATAAATCGCCCGGGCAGATACTATCTGCGTCCTGCCACCGCCTCTCGTTTCTCTTTCGGTGATTCATCCAGTGGCTCAGCTTTGCCGGAGGTGTCTTCACCAAGTTTTTGCATGATGGTTCTTCTGTGGCGCCATGCGAACAGAGCGGCCACTGGAGTACCGACGACGATCAACAGACCAACACCAATTACAGCGACAAGAATCAATGTACTGGTCAAACTGACGACGTCCTTCAGATCTTTAAGATCTGTTTTCAGAGTTTGCAGTTCGGCATTGACGCCCTGAACTGGCTTCTGCAAGCCGATCACAGGTGCCTTCAATTCAGACACTGGTTTGTAAATCTTGTTGAGCTGAATTTCAACACGTCCCAGACGAGTGTCGACTCCGGACATCTGCTCATGAATGCCACCAATGTCGGTGCGCAATCCACCCATCTGTTCCTGAACACCGACCATGTCTTGACGCAGGCCAACCATCGGTTTTTGAAGTGCGGCGATTGGTGCTTCTAAACGCATGATTTGTTTTTGAAGGTGAACGACTTGCTTCTGCATGTCGATAATTGGTTTAAAGATCCATTTGATAGGATTCAAATTACCAAGCTTGAAGCCTTTCTTCTCAGCTTTGAAAATTTCGGGGTCGACGTTGACTCCGTCGATTTGATTAGCAGCACTTACCATCTTTTGATCGGTCTGTTGTTGTTTTTTCGCTGCCGGAGTGACAACAGCCTTAGGCGCTTTGCCTGTTTTATTGATGGTTCCGCTCACTGCTTTTACCGTCGGGGCGGGAGCCTTGACTGGCTGTGCATGTTTTACAGTATCATTGGCGGCTTTGTCGGCGGCTTTCGATGCTGCTGCACTGGCAGCAGCAGCAGCGGAGTTCTCGGCTGCAGCCTGGACTTCTTTGTCGTCAGTCTTTGCTTCGACTTTGTCGCCAGCCTCTTTAGCGGCCTTCTTAGCAGCCTTCTCGGCGACCTTCTCGGCTTTGTCTTCAGCCTTCTGTTCAGCCTTGGCGGCTTCTTTGGCATCTTTGTCAGACACAGTTTCCGCAGTCGTCGCTTGAGCAATTAAAAGCGGTTTCAGTGTACCTGTTTGGTCCGCAGCTTCAGCATTGGCGCCGCTAGTCATGACCAGGCACGCCATAAGTGCCAGAGCCGCATTAAATGAATCCTGCCTCAACATCACAAAAGTCTCCCATTCAGTACATAACGCCACGTAGCATCTACACGCGCTGGTGATGACAGGTTGAAAGACTCGGCAAATAATATCGCGTAACAACGTTTACTGAGCATGTGCGCTGAGTGATTTCAAAACAGACGTTCTCGTGCATCGTGACAATAATGATAGATCAATGGATTGATAACTAAATCTATGTCTCCTAGCAATGAGAAGGCGGAAAGCCTGGATGCTTCAAACTGCTCAATCTGCGTATCGTAGTTTTGAACCATGTGGTTGGACCCCCGCGTGTGCTCAAACAGTATCATTCCAAGTAGAAACTGAACATCTCCTGAACGATCGTGCCAGTTCCGCTTTTCCGAGTTTATTCGTAACAGATTTACTCCGCCTTTTTAATACCTGCAGTCGTATGATCGTGAATAATTTTCCAACCACTCGGTGTTTTTTTGAGTACCAGACTGAACACTCCATCGGTCTTTGACGCGTCGGGTTTCTCGAGAAAGAATTGGCCGACGCAAAACGCGCTGTCCTTGCCAACTTCGACGATACGCAGGTTCGAAAATTTCAACTTGCCCATGGCACTACTGTTAGTACCATAAGCTTTGGCATATCTGGCGTGAATTGCTTCATACCCCCAAACTTCAGCACCGCCGGAGGTGTATGACGTATCTGGCGAGTCCAAATATCCGGTCATAAAAGCAGTGAGATCTCCGCGGTTCCAAGCCTCGGCTTGCATAACGAGAAGCTGATTAATAGCCGCTTTCGGGCCGCCAGAGTCTTTTGACTTGCTTAATGTCGGAGCAACTGCGATGAACGTTACAAAGAACATAATCAATACTGTTTTCACACCAATACCTTTCACACTTACCTCACTTAATTTTGATTATCACTATTGTTGAGCTCAGCGTCTGACGATGCACCTTTCGGTGTCGACTTGATCGACTCATAAGGTATTCCAAAACGATCTTGGACATAAGAAACACTGACCAAAACATCAATACCCTTGTCCTCGACTTCCTGAATGCACGTTTCAGAAATATTATGTTTGGAAGACAAGCCGATTATCTTCAGTGTTTTTGCTTTAGCGAGGTTCCTAATTCCTGCATCTGTAACGTTAGTACCTCGCAAGTAAACGCTCGAGATATTCGGAATCATGGCGATCTGCTTTAGCGATTCATCGTCAATGTCCGTGTTGTTCA
Source organism: Candidatus Obscuribacter sp. (assembly GCA_021772095.1). Lineage (GTDB taxonomy): Bacteria > Cyanobacteriota > Vampirovibrionia > Obscuribacterales > Obscuribacteraceae > JADYXR01. Next base: position 35,942 of record JADYXR010000259.1, read on the forward strand.
GCATTAATATTAAGAGCCTGGTGAGCGGTTTGAGCCGGTCCCATTTGAGTTGTGCGAGGCCTTTACTGCTTTCCAGGTTCAGCGATGCCAAACCTTTGCATTTAGAAAGAGCTGAAAAAGTAGCATCATCCATGGTGGCGTACGTCAATGATACCTCCACTAATTTGGGAAGATTCGCAAGCATGCCGAGTGCCTCGGGGTCAATTGTGACACCCTTTCCGCCCAGGACAACGCGCTGTAGTGAGCGTATATTCGAAATTGCGACCATTGTTTCTTTATTTACCGGCTTTTCGGTAAAGGTCAAGAAGTGGACCTGTTGATCTTTCAAAACAGAAAGCGCCGCTCCATCTATTTTGGGACAATAGCTCAGGTTTAGTCTCTCCAATCGTTTCTCGCTTTTGACGAGAGTACGGAGATCCTCTGGTGTTGCATATCGATCGGAATTCCAGGTAACGTCACTCGCAATCCAAACGAAAGGTGCTTTGCTAGAAAACTCCCGAAACGGATTGGACGTGCGGGTAGACGCTGGCGCACTAGTGAAAAAATTGGGTGTAAAGCAGAGCGCCAGAATCCCGATTGCAACTGAAGCAACCACAATACCGATCAGGGCCTTCGATTTCATTTTATTCTGACGATTTACTGCCGCTGCACCTGGCGCTACTCCGTCGAAGTCGAGCGTGCCGTACTTGGCTGCTGCGGTGTCAGAAAGGCTTGTCTCTTCGATGCCAAAATCGCCTGTGCTTGCTTGAATTCTGTTGAGTTCTTGTGCCAGATCAACGGACAGATCTTTTATCGATGCATATCTGTCATCAGGATTCTTCGCCAGTGCTTTTCGTACAATCGCCTCCAGGTCATCGGAGAACGGCTCATTAGACTTGTCACTGAGAGACGGAATCGGTTCTTCAGTATGCATTTTCGTGGTATCTAATGCGGTGTCACCGATAAATGGCGGTTGACCAGTCAGAATTTTATACATCAGGCAACCGAACGAATAGATGCCTGAACGGTGATCGATTTCGGCGCACATGATTTGCTCAGGCGACATGAAGAGTGGCGTGCCAAGCCCGACTCCGTCGCCGGTTATCTCTTGCAGGGTATTCTGTGATTTAGCTATACCAAAATCTACGATCTGCGCGATCAGTTCATTACCCCTCTCGATCAACATCACATTGCTCGGCTTTATGTCTCGATGAACTATGGAGCGGCTGTGGGCGTGCCCCAAACCGGCCGCAACCTGAATCAGAATAGTAAGCGCGGTTTCGACGTCCATGCTGCCGTGCTTCTTCAAAAACTCGCCGACGCTCTCACCTTTCGCCAACTCCAGCACCAGATACGGTTCATTTTTATCGGTGAGACCGAAGTCAACCACCGACCGAACATTGGGATGAGTCAACGCGCTTGTGAGTTTTGCCTCTCGTTGGAATCGAATCAGATCAGTCGAGGTTGAAGCGTTGTTCAATTTTTTGATTGCTACGGACTTTTTCAAAGTGGTATCAAAAGCTTCGTAGACAGAACCAACTCCTCCGCCACCAATTATTCGTTTAATTTTGTATCGGTCGGAGATGAAGATGAGCGGGTCTGCGGGTGGGTCTTCAGACGTGCCCGCGGACCGGCTTGCAGGGGGCTGGCTTGAGTGCTCGCCTGCAGGCTGGTCTGCAGACGCGCCTGCGGACTGGTCAGCAGTCGAATCAACCTGCTCGGTATGAGCAGGTTTTTTGTCGTCGCCTTCGTTCTTTTCAGCCACCAGATTTTATCGATCGCTTCTGTCGATCATGGCATTCGCCGCACCGTTAGGTATGCGATCCGAGTATCCGTTTGCCTTTAAATAATTGACAAATGACGGAAACAAATCATTTCGCGGGGCATAGTTGCCAGTTCTATAGTAGCGGGTCATACCGCGAAAGGCTAGTTGACGTTTGCCGAACTCGTCGTAGACTCCTTCCACACTGCTCGAAGTGATTGTGCCATCAGCGTTCGGCGTCAGGGTTTTGATCGCTTTACTTTGCACGACTTGTTTGATTATGCCGGTTCTCTCGTCAACCGTAATTGACATGCCATCGCCGCTGTATCTCAGCATGTCTGCACGCGGCGGATCATAATTCTGCGACATCCAAATCGAATAACATTTTTCACCACCGCCGACGCCCACCCCGACTGCGGGTAGCGGATAGCAATGCCAGACGGTGTTCATCCCATCGGTCTGAGCGCCCCAACTGGTGCTGGATTTGACTGGTTTAGATTCTCGATGTCCATCAGGAAACTCGATTAATTCCGTCGTTCGAGTCCATAGACCGGCGGCCCAGGTCGGAACTGGAACCCAAAAGTTGGACTTGGATTTTTCGAGTGAACGAGGATCAAAATATTGTCCCGGACGATATTGTTCCGGAACAGCCTGAATCACATCTTCGGTAATTCCTCCCTGCAGAGGCAATGCCACTACGGGCGGTGCCAGGCAAGTAAGTAATAAAGCGATGACGAAAAGATAACGCATGGTGTACTCATTCTTACTAAACGTTTGACGTGAGAGCAGAAATATCACTTGTCAGGCAATGTGCATTATTCAATCAAAGTCTACCAAATCTTGGAGCCTGCTAATAGTAAGAAATTAGCGTGCGATTCGGATAACTTTCTTCTCGTTGTCGACGATGAATTTCATGTGCCCAAAGAAGTCTTGACCGAGTACATCTTGCCCGCACGAGGGGCTAACTACAACCTGAACGCTTTGTTTGCGGATTGAGCCCAACTCGATGGTCCCAGCCTGACAGACGTATGCGCCAGTGGAGGATCCGCCCGCACCATGGATTTGGGTTTGACCTAACGGTTCGAGATCGCACATCATCATAGACCTCATCGAAAACAAAGTGTACGGCGCGCCGGTATCGAAGTTCATTTCAGTGTTTTTTCCATTCACTTTGGCACTGACCATCATGTTTCCATCCAACATGCGAAACGGGATTTCAACAGAGTCATACGACATTTCTTTGGCGAAGTCCTTGCTGTCGCGCATGAAATGAATATAGTTGGAGTGACGATCGATCTGATAGTGCATGCCGCTGAGAAACGGCTGTCCAAGCAACATTGCCTGACTGCCTTCGATAACTTGAACCGGCAATTTTCGTTTGATTCTTCCGATCGAAACTTCAAGCGGCATCTCCCATCCACGAAGCGCTCCAGCCGCACCTGATCCAACGAATTGAGATTTGCCATCGGGTGGTTTAATTCCCAAAGCCAGCAAATCATTTTTGCCGACGACAACTTTAAAAGCTCCTGTGTCTATAAGGATATGCGTGGGACGGCCGTTAATGCTGCCGCGAACGTAAAGGTGATCGCCCGGCCGCCGATCGTATGGAATGCGCTCCTCAGGCGGCATCGAGAGGGTCGCTATTTTGCTGTCGACCTTCGAAGCGAACGCCGATTCTGCCTTCATCACCGAAGTGTATGGCTTCACGGCTGTTTTCGGACCTCGTCCACCTCGCACCGCCATCGCAGAACGCCGTTTGAATTCATCATCCATCCGCGTTTTGACCCAAAGTTTTGTTTTAGGAAAATGTTTGTCAACTAAGGCATCGTGATCGCCGCCAAGGATGCCGGTAATAGCGGCTGAACAAACGACCTTCGCGCCTTCGCCACCCGGCTGTAAATAGTAATCCATTCGGTGTTTGTCATCGTGCAGGATGGCACCAGACTCAGTATCATAACTGGTGACGAATGCTTTCTCGTTGGACACGCCCAGGTAATTATTGATAGCTTGGGCAAATTGCGAGATCAATTCCTCATGCAATTTTGCCGTTTCGAACGGCTCGTCGAGGTCTTTTCCACCGATGTCTTTAGACGGTCGCTCGAATATATAGATGTCGCGACCTTCGGTGAGACCGCAGTCCTGGTCGAGCGTAATTCGCTCCATGCCCGGCTTGGATTGGTTTCTTCTCTCAGGCCATTTGTCTGAGATGTTGGGTGCTACTGTGACTGTCGCGCCTGACTCTTCGAGCAGTGCGTATACATTACTCGGCAAGCGCGAGATCACGGATCGCAACGCGCCTACGGTGCTGGAGTTCACCGATGGGTGTCCGGCTGCTGGTGGCACGATGTTGATTCTGTTGATAAACGCAGGAGTGCGTCCTGCCTGGGAAGCGGTTCTTGCGCCGGTAGCCGGTCTTGAACCCGCAACGCTTCCCTGTCGAAGTTGCAACGGGGTTTGCCCACCACTGATCACTGCTGTGTGAGATGTCACTCCGGAGGTGCTGCCGGAACTTCCCGGCATGCTAATTCCGGTCTGTGGAGAACCAGTTCCAGTAGCCATATTCGCTACCGCTGAACTCGCGACAGAAGTCGCCACTCTCGTTGAAATCGGTGATGATGAGGCGGCTGAAGTCGGAGGCGAATACAAACCGTTTGGATCGACTGATTTGATGCAGCGATCGGCCATGGTTGCAGCAGCGCTTCCTGCAAAAATCCTTTTGATGTCATTGTAGACTTTTACTGCCTGTTGCCGCTTGCCGAGCGAAGCATGGCAATGTGCGATGTATAAATAATTTTCGGCTGACCCATCTCCGAGCTTCATCGCCGCCTCGAAATTGGCGAGCGCCACAGCGTAATCCTTGCGCTTGTAGTCAGCCATTCCGGCGGCATGCCTGGTTTCTCTTTCAGAGGCAGCGCTGACCGAGTAAGTTCCGGATAATAGCAGTGCCACCAGTATTAGTGGCATAAGAATTTCCTGGCGTATGGATCGATCGATCACGTTTTGTTGTCTCTAAAACTTTGTTGTTTCTGTAACTTTGAGTGGCAAATCCAACAGTTCAATTTCTGTTTGATTCAATTTTTCTGTTCGGTGTTCGAAACTTTCCACCTATTTTGAACCAGTTCGAACAAACTCTTCAAAACTTCGACGCTTCTCCGGAGAAATCGCCTTCAGGAAATTAGTGCGCCTGTTTGCGCTTCGAACCACACTGATCATATTCCGCAGTCTGATTATCTGCATCCATATAAAAGATTATAGACAAGTTCGTCGAAACCGTCTGGACCATCGATAGTTTTCCGCGATGCTCGTCGATAATCTCAATTGGATGTTATCGATCATCGAAATTCACGAATGGAACAGCTGAGCCCTTTGTTCGATGCATTGTCTCCGCTGTACAGCAAAGTTGTCACTGCGACTGCAAAAGCACAGAAAAAGAATTTAGCGAAGACGAAACGGATCTTGCCAAATAAAGTGGCGACGCGGTCGCGCTGAGCATCGAAATTGTTGCAACCTTAGACCTCCGTGCAGAAACGAACCTGTGTTGGCCACTTAACTTTTTGGCACCGGATCGTGCAATAAGGTGGCGTTTCGGCATTGCAGCTGCTAAGCTCCGCATTTGAGCGGCAGCGGAGACCCATCGTGACCAAGCCTCGAGACCCAGGAAAAAACATGCGGGCGGAAGAACTGCATACACTTCGAACGACTCCTGAAGGGACGGACGAGCCTTTTGAGCAAGCATTCGCGGTCGTCGATGCGGCATTCACGTCAGCGCTGATCAGCGGGATCTCACCGCAATGCTTGCGAGACACTCTCTCCTACGGCTTCTTGAATGTTGCCTCGACCAGACACGATTTGGATGACGAATTACACGAGCAATGGTTATCCGAGCCGGAACTCATGTGGGAGCCCGTGCTCAGCGCGGTTCTTGCGTACATTGAAGCGTTTAAGGACGACATCATTATTGAGGAAATCGAATCCGAGATGCAGGTGCTGCTGAACGAATGCAATGTGGTGCCATTTTCTTTGTCGGAACTCGAACAACGTCGACACAACAACACAGCATACAGAATTCTCGAATGGACGATGGACGCATTGGCGCGCCAGCTCAGCAGAGCCGAGCACGTTGAACTGGCGTTGTTGACCGAGTGGTTCAAAATCGGTTCGCTTATCGGTGATTGCGCAATGGAAAATTATGCAATCGTCCGGTACAACGCGCCAGCCGTGCGGGCTTGCTACCAGGTAGAATTTCCCACAGTTTGACGATCAGCCGCCAGTCTCGGTCTTACGCGGTTTTCGATGAGCAAAGTATGGTCGCTCAAAACCGAGGATTGGAGATGCTAAACTGGCATAACTGGATTGAGGAAGTTTGATGTCTGCGTCAGACCGCGACTAGACGCAGTCGATCACTCAGGTTTCATCGCGCAAGAGCGCGTCATGGAAATGGGCAAACCGTGAGCGCCCATGTGCGCCAGCACGAGCACACTTCGAGTTTAAGCGGCACAAGCGCTCTTCCGGTTCAGCCGCATCAATCAGCGGTTATAAAATAGAATTGCAAGTCGCGGCGGTGTTCAAATCCAATCGATTCATAACTTCTTATGCCGGGAGTATTGTCTGTTTTTACTGTTAAAAACGGAACATTGCCACGCTCACTTATCATCTTCGCAAGCTCAAAAACCAGAGCCCGAGCGTATCCGCGCCCCTGGTAATCGGGGTGAGTGCAAACGGCACTAACTTCCTCAAGACCGGGCAACTTCATTCGTTGTCCCGCCATCGCCACTAACCGGGCACCGTCTCTGATACCAACGAAAGTTCCGAACTCATTCGTTCGGCTATAAAACGGACCAGGTTTGGCAAGCTCCGCCAATTCCATCATTGCGGGTACGTCAGTTGGGGTCAGTGTTTCGAACGGATGCGCTTTGCATGCAATTAAACTTGGACACGTCATTTGTGTCACCGTAAAACTAGTTTTACATTTCCAGTTTTCAGGAAATACGATTTTGGCATTGGTTGAAATAATTCGAACGGTGGCGCCGGCGGTGACATTTTTAAGCGCGTCAAAAGATTCGGTACTCTCACTGCGGATACCAGCAAGGCACGTGAACTCCGTCGGGTAGCGCATAGCGAGAGCATCACCAATCGCTAAATCAGACTGAGAAGTCGACAGCGCGTTATAGATTGGATTATCCAGCAGTTCCATTTTTCAAGACTAAGCTCAAAGCGTTAAAAGTCAATCGCGCTATTCCAAGACATCGTGATATGCCATGAGCAAACGCGGAGGATCGTGACGCACTTTGATGTAGGTTTCTGCTTCAATGGAACCGCCGAGGGCAGCCACTTTTAACCAGCAAACCAGAAGCGCTAGTTCGACAAGAATCATCTCCAACTCATCGTCTTCTGCTATCTTCAAAATCGCCCAATCGACTATCGCCAAAGCGATTTCGTTTTCTTTATTCAGCTCGAACACTGACAGCTCATGATCCTGGCATACGGCACGCAGTGCGAAGAACGCGTCAGCTTCTTTTGCGTCAACCACATTTTCGCGAGCGTCTTCGAACACGTTGATTATGGCTTCGACGACCTGTCCGAATATATCGGTTTTAAACCATCTTTGCAGATCGGTTTCGGACTTTTCACGGAGCCCGGCTGCTACTGTCAGAAATTGAAACGAGAGCACGGCCTCGAAGCTAAAGGGATTGATGCCAGCGAACAACGCGCCGGTTATCGAGGCGTCGACGACAGCTAACGCGCGCTCGAAACGTTCGCCCATTGCTGCCATTGGGGTTGGCTTCGCCGCTGATGATTTTGGGCTGTCCGCTCTCTTCCTGGGCACTTTAGAACTCCTGACCAATCTTATATTTTAGATCATTCGAACGAATATTTCGGTTTTTGTAAATATGAGATCTTCCCAAGTCTTCAGGCGATACCATCTGCGGTATCACAACGCGACTAACTTTTGCGCTGCGATTCCCTGATCAACCGAGTCAGTTCGCGATCGAATGTAGCGGCGAAAGCTCGCTTCTCGCGATCTCCAAAAGGTTTTGGTCCTCCAGTTATCTCTCCGGTATCCCTGACATCTTGCAATAGATTGCGGATGGACAACCGTTCTCCGATATTCTCCGCTGTGAATCTTTCGCCACGCGGGTTGATCACCATAACTTCATTGTGGACCAAAATATGCGCAAGCGGGATGTCTTGCGTGATGACTAAATCGCCTGGCACAGCGCCTTCCGCGATGTAACGATCGGCGGCATCCGCGGACATGTCGACAACAACGCTCGAAAGCAGGGGTGTTGTCGGCAAAGCGATTGCCTTGTTGGCGACGAAGATCGCCTCGATAGATTTTCGGTAAGCCGCGGTGGTAACGATGTCTTTGACCGCACCGGGGCAAGCGTCTGCATCGACCCAAATTTTCATTGTTAACTCGCGCGTAACGTCACGCTATATCATACCGCTTCGCGATGCTGACTCCAACTGCACTTCAGGAGACGAAAGCATTGAAAGGTTCAGATTCAACTTTAATAATGCTAACCAAAGACAGGAAGTCAAGCAACGATGTTACTATTTTCGGTCTGCCGCCAAAGGCGCGGTATTCATACGCCCCCAGGAGCTTCCGATGTCGAACTGGAACAATAGTCTTGCATTGAGCGCAGCCATTCTTTGCCTGACCCAACCTGCCGTAATGGCGAACAACAGCGCTTTCGAGTGGGGTGCCCACGGAAAACCAGACCGCATTGTGCCTTTCAATGCCGGCAATGGCGGCAATCCCGGTCAGCCGCGCAGTGCGCGTGACGCTCGTCACTCAGCGAAGATCGAACAGTTTCGAGTCGACCGATCGATGCAGCCCTCATACAGTTTAGGTTTGCTGCCAAACAATCTCAATCTGCAGTCGATCAAAAACAACATCAAATCCAACCTTTTTGCGCTCCAGCAGCCAGTTACGATAACGGCGGGTGGTCAGCAAGTCACCATCACCGATACGACGAAACTGACAGCGGCTGAGGCTGTCGCGGTTCAACAGATTCTGCAGACTGGAACGCAAACTATTCAATTGTCCGCCAAAGGCAACGCGATCGGAGGCTCTGTTGTTTTAAATCAGCAAGATGGTCAGCAATATTCGAAGATTGTCATTCCGACCGGCGTTACGCTGATCGATAATGGATCTTCCGGTGACATTCTGGTCAAGGGAAATTTCATCAATCACGGTTCTTTCTATGCGTTGTCTGACGCTGCCGGAACTTCAACCAGCGTTACTGCAAAAAACATAAACAATAACCGTGGTGGTTTGATAAGCGCCTCGGCGCCAACCGGCTTCGGTATTGACTTTGGCAATCTGACTAACGGTGTTGATTTGACTCTCGTTGCGCAGAATGGTTTCATCAACGCCGGGCAGATCACCGGCGGTGGTGGCGGTGCCAACGTCAGTATTCAAACCAACGAACTGACCAACACGGGTTCGATCTCGGCAACGACCGGCTCTCTCAATATTTCGTCGCTCAGTAACCATACAAATCTCACTATCAACAATGCCGGTGGCTCTTTGTCTGCCATCGCCGGTGATATCAACATTGGAAGCACGAATCTTGGATATAACAGCCAAATATTAGTCAATGGCGGCGACTACTTCTCGAATAATCTCAACCTGAACGGCGGCGAAGGTTCTGTTGATGGTGTATTAGGGATCGTCTCAGGCAAGGTCAACACCTCAGCTCGCGTGGCGCACATAGGCGCGAATACCGAAACCCTGGTGCTCGGTGATACTTGTCTCACGGGCGACCCGACGTTCTGGAACACGGGAGACATCGCCATCACCGGCGATATCATCGTTGGAGAAAATCTTTCGATTCTGGCTACCGGAAACATCACCGATACAACCGGTATTGCTCACATGATTGTAGCTCAGACGACCAAGGGTGACGGTCAGCAAATCAACATCATTGCCGGCGCAAATCTTATGTCGACTGGAACAAAGTCACCCACGATCCCACCTTTAACTGGAATTGCGCCGGGTCAAACTGTGAAGGTTCTCGGTCCGTCGGCTACCGGGGGCAACATCGACCTCGGCATCAGCATAATCGATTCGACAGGTTTATCAAAAGCAGGTGAAAGCCATAACGGAGGCAACGTCACCTTAATTGCCTATTCCAACGCCGGAAGCGGTGGCAACATTAACATTACCGGCTCTGCATCCGGCAAAACCAGCATCAACACCGGTGCAACCGGCATCGGGCTCGATGGTCATGTAACCATCATAGCGGGTGGCACCGGTGCTAACGCGGTCAACATCGGTTCAATGAACACCATCGGCGGTGGCGGTGGTGTTGGCAATGTTCTGATTTCAAATTCAAACGTACTGGGAACCGCAACAGCAACCAGTAATGGAACCTTGAATGGCAAACTGACTGCTGGAGCGCTGCTTGGCGGAACCATCACACTCGGTCAAATCTTTACCGGCGGCGGCACTCTCACAGTGGAGACTGCGGGCGAAGCGGTTTTGGGAGCAGGAGCCGGAGGAACGGTCTCTACTCAATCAGCCTTCTTTCAGGGCACTGGCGGAACATTGACCGTAAATGCAAACACTATTAATGTTGTCGGCAACGTGGTCGCGAGCGGTGGTCCAGGCGTTCCGGGCTTCACTCCAGTCGGCGGACCTCCGCCTGGAGCTGCGGGTATCGCGGGTACGACGGGCGGCGCAGGCGGCGTGATCAATCTAACCGCCACTGGTGGTGATATCAAAGTTTCAGCCGGTAAAGTGGTAGTCTCAAGCGGCGGCAATGGCGGCAACGCCAGTCAAGCCGGTGTGGCACTAACAGGTAAAGCCGGACCGAAGGGCGCGGCAGGCGGAGCGGGCGGAGCTGGCGGTGTCGTTAACCTCAGCACCACCAGCGGTGACATTATCGCCGAAGCAGGCGCAGGCATCGGCGCATTAGGCGGTACTGGCGGCAAGGGTTCTAGTGGCGCCATTGGTGGCACCAACGCCAGTACGGGTTTTGCCGGAGGCGCAGGCGGCGCGGGCGGGGCAGCCGGAAAGGGAGGCACTCTCCTGTTCTCTACTGACAGCGGCGATATCATTCTTCAAGTGGCACCAGGTAACCTCAACTCCAGTCAGGTCACCACCGGCGGTGGTACAGGTGGCGCGGGCGGCAATGGTGGCAATGGCGGAGTCGGTGCGACCGGGAATGGCGGTATCGGCGGTAAAGGGGCGGCATCAGGAAGTGGAGGTGCAGCAGGCAAGCTCACCATTCAATCGAATAGCGGAAAAATCGCTCTGGGAGTCGTTCAAAACAACGGAGGCAATGGCGGAGTAGCAGGTTTCGGTGGTAACGGCGGGACCGGCGGAACGACCGGCGACGGTGGCAGCGGCGGTGCCGGAGCCACGGGCGGAAGCGGCGGAGCAGCCGGGCTTGTCACGATCTCGACTAAGGGTGCCGGCACGATTAAAACCAATAACGGTATCCAAAGCTTCGGCGGAAATGGCGCCGATGGCGGTAAAGGTGGTATCGGCGCAGCGGGCAAAGCAGCAGGCGGTCACGGCGGTATCGGTGGAACCGGCGGTATTGGAGGCAACGCTTCAGTCGTCAGCATATCTACGGATGCAGGATCGATCACTATTCAAGACGCATCTGGAGCAGCCAGCGTAGGCGGCGCCGGGGGCGATGGTGGCGCAGGTGGTGCGGCAGGAACAGGAGGCACTGAAGCCGGTGGCAATGGCGGCAACGGTGGCAATGCCGGCAAATCAGGCAACGCCAACTTTGTAAAAGTGGTCAGCAATTCAGGCTTAATCACTGATAACGGCTCCGGCAAACAAAGCGGTTTGATTACAGGATCCGGCAGTAATCCTGTTGCAATAACAGGCGTGGGCGGTATTGGCGGCAATGGCGCAGATGGCGCCTCCGGTGGTTCTGGAGGTAATGGCGGCAGCGGCGGTTCCGTCGGCACAGCAGGCGGCATCCAAGTTTTGTCCAACACTGGAGACATTAACCTGGGCGGCGTAATAGCTCTGACCGCGACGAGTTTGGACGCAGGCAAAGGTGGCAATGCCGGTAAAGGCGGCAAAGCTCTAGCAGATAACGGAGACGGCGGCGACGGCGGACTCGGAGGCAATGGCGGTAGCGGCGGCGCCGGTGGTTCATTGACGATCACCAGCACGACTGGTTCGGTCACCACTAGCAACAAAGTCACCGCGGATGGTTCCAGTGGTGGAAACGGTGGACAAGGCGGTCTGGCAGGTAACGGCGGCTCGAAGACCGGCAATGGCGGCAGCGGCGGAAGCGGCGGCAATGGCGGCGCAGCAGCTAAGGGCGGCACCATTACGATGACTGCAGGAACAACGCTCTCACTGCAAACATTCAGCGCCAATGGATCGGCTAAGTCCGGAAGCGGCGGCAGCGGTGCAGATGGAGG
>JADYXR010000029.1 GCA_021772095.1 Candidatus Obscuribacter sp.
GCCAATCTCCTGAATCGACCATTCATCAGCGATCTTGCGATATACCTCCAGCCGCTTTCGCGTTTGGTGAACGATCACGTACTGCTTGATTGAAGCTACTTGTCGATATGCGACAAGCTTTTCACGCCGGTCTGTCGAGGCTGTGGATCGAGAAAGCACCTCGAAGATTGCGATTGGAGTGCTTGTATAAACGCTCTTGTTATCGAACGTTCCGCAATCAACTAGTACATCTGGATAATAGAAACAATTTGCATCTTCGATCCGAATCTTCATGTCTGCCATAAAGACGGTGCAACCAGTTCCCTTGAGTTTGGTCCTGAGTGACATCGCGATATTCAAGGAGATAACATTGTGAGCAGCAGAACCTCCAGTCATTGCGAAAAGCTGCCCATCGACATATTCATGCCGCTGCTTCGCACTTTCCTCGAAAGTCAGGTACTCTTCAGGCGTAATTTTAGAAAGCTTTTGCTGATTGGTCACTTCAATGACCTCCATGAACGGCTGACGATATTATAAGGGGAACGTTTCAGTTTCTGTTGATGGGGCCTTGCCTGTTTCTCTCGATCCGCGAATGAGCGACGCGCAGTTCAAAATCATACATCCTCGAAAAACGTGTAGGCGCCGTTGCGAATCTTATTCGTGGTATCAATCAGTATTGGTACAATGAGCCCGCATTGAAGATCGCGTGCGCGGACTGTTGATTCTTGGGCAGTTCGAACTATTCTGAAAATCTTGGACGGAGATTTTGTATTTATGGCTAAGTTTGTCTTCGGAATGAACCAGTCTTTGGACGGTTATGTCGATCAACACCCGGATTTTTCGATCAGTCCAGCGCTGTTCCGGCACTTCGTAGAGAAGATGCGCGATCTGAAGGGCAGTGTCTACGGTCGCCGAATGTATGGAATGATGCGCTACTGGGATGAAGATTCTTCTGAATGGAATTCAGATCAACGTGATTTCGCTGAGGCATGGCGGAGTCAACCCAAATGGGTCGTATCACGATCACTTAGTTCGGTCGGCCCAAACGCGACCTTAGTTTCAAATGACATCGAGCAGGTGTTACGGGAGCTGAAGAATGAACTCGCCGGTGAGATCGACATCGCCGGGCCGGAATTGGCGCGAAGCGTGACAGATCTGGGTCTCATTGATGAGTATCGTCTCTACCTCCATCCCATCGTACTTGGACACGGTAAGCCGTTCTTCGCAGACCGACGACCGCCCCTGCGCCTGCTGAACAGCAACCTGATCGACGAAACCGTGATCAGATTGACGTACGTGCCTGCTTGATATGCCCAATGCACTGGCGACAAACTGGTACCAAATATGGTGGCTCTGCCTTGCAAAAAGCGGAGGGCAATGCTCGGAACCGTTCCCGCATCGAGCGCATCGCGACTTCCGTTCGTTGCCTGAATCCATCGAGAAATTATATAACCAACCGATTCCTGCGTATCGATATCGGAATGCTCAAACCGGTGATCCAACCAACGGAGAATTTGACGCTGCCCGATCTTTCAAAAACATTACATGCGACTATTTCAGGTCGCGTAACCTTTGAAAATCAGTCCCTTCCGGTGTTATTGTACGACCGTCTTTTGTATGCGTAGAAGTCCATCTGCCGCCTTTATCAAAGAACGCAGTGGAGCCACTTGGTTGCCATTCTATAGAACTGCCGTCGGCAGAACTAAAGCGAACACCGTTTTCCGATACGGTCACGTTCTGTTCCGAAAAACCATCCGACCTACTGTAAGTACCATCTTCTTTACGATCGAATGTGGTGCCTCGTATGGTCGCTTGCTCAACTTGACCGGCGGCATTATAACGCGCCGTCATGATGGCGTTATCCAAACTTCCATCGTAAATGCCAGTGACACGCCCTTGGCTGTCTTTAAAAGACATTGGACCATCAGATGCTGCCAGTCCTCCATTCAAGGCCGATTCGTAGAGTCGACGCTGGTTCTTGGTGTTATCACCACTATTCATGGCGCTATGCATAGCGTTTAGTTGCTCCGGAGAAGCATTGGCACCCAGTGCCTCAGCGACTTGACGAGCACGAGCTTGCTGCTCCGGTGAATGAGAAGTCTTTGCCGTCTCAGCAAGATGCCGCATTACGTCTTCCGGATTTCCCGCTTGCGAAAGAGCTCTGGTAGCATCTTCTCGCTCTTGGAAGGTATCGGCATCAAGACCGTCAATTAGCTTTTTGATCTTTTCATCGGAAAGTGATTCACGCTTCTTGTCGGAGTCTTTCCCTTTCAGATCTTCTCCCATCTCTCCAATAGCTCTTTGAGCTTGTGTCTGTTGCTCCAGAGATGCAGGATTCTTGTAAGTTTCTCTAAGACGTTCTAAAACGCGATCGCGATTTTGTGCTTCCACCAGATCTCTTCTGGCTTGCTCACGTTCTTCGGAGCTATCACTATCGAGTTTGTTAATGCGATCATCGATCTCTGCACCTGTGAGATTCTTTTTCTCTGTATTGGTCAGATTCTCTTCAGCATCACCAGACTTCTTCAAGTTAGCCTCTGGTGCAGAGAATTCTGCCTTAGAGTTCTCAGGTGCAGTACCATCAAAGGCTTCTTTAGAGTCATCTTCAGCTTCAGCATCGACCAGTTGAAATGCGTTCATATCAAACGCGGCTAAAGATGTATCCTCCGATGTCTGAAGGCGCGTTGCTTCCAGTCCGCTCGAACTGGAAGCTGAATGGGCGACAGAAAAGATACTTGATTCATTGCTGGTATCGGATGCGGAGCCTTTAGGAGAATCGCCCGTGTCGCTTCCAACGTCAGTGTCAGACGTGATCTGATAAGCTTCGTCGAATAAAGCCCGGGATGCTGGATTGCTCGAAGCAGGGCTGAAGGTCTCAGTCGAAGAATCTAATGTAGACATAATAACAACCATGGCTTTCGCCGCTAAAGCTGCGGTTTAGTAAGGTTTGGCACAGGAGTTTGAGTTTATCCTCGATTCGTGAGCAAAGTGTACCCAGGAAGATACAATCTGGTGCTGTCCACGTCGGTTTGCCAGGCACGAAGAATGGCGACAGGTGCTGACAATTCCATTGCCACCATGAGCGGTGCGTGCATCAATTAATCTTATAGCCGATTCCTACTACTGTACTAATCAGCGATTCACTATTGTCATCATCCAGCTTCCTGCGGACGCGTGTCACGCACTGTCGAACAGCATCATAGGAAACATCTTCGTCTGATGACCAGACATAGCGAATGAGCGCGTCCAAGCTGTAGACGGTCCCCCGATTGCGAGCCAGAAAGTCCAGCAGATCGAACTCCTTAACCTTAAGATCGACAGGCACGCCGTTTTTCAAAACCCGACGCTGCCGGGAATTGATCGTCACGCCTCCAAGCGTAATCGTTTCTTCAATTGTGTTTGCACCACGGCGTAGAAGTGCTCGAATGCGGGCTTGAAACTCGGAGGTCAGAAAAGGTTTCGTAAGATAATCATCGGCTCCGCTGTCGAGACCGTGAACCTTGTCTTCCTCTCGATTCATTCCAGTCAGCATGAGAATCCGGCATTGCGAGCCGGTCTTACGTAATGCGCTGCAAAGTTCCGGTCCGGTCATACCCGGCATATTCCAGTCAAGAACGGCGAGATCGAATTCAGCCACGCCGAACAACTCCAGCGCATTGCGACCGTCGGCGGAGGTCTCCACACGATGGTCCATATCCTCGAGAATGTCGGTTATCGAGGACCGTATATTGTCATCATCTTCGACTACAAGTATTTTTGCCATGCCATGATCTTATCTGAAAAACGAGTGTAGTCGCTTTATACCCGTCAAAATATTTTTAGATCCATAGTGCTGGACATTTATCAGCTTGCCGACTGAACCGGCAGGCGAAACCAAAATTCACTGCCCTTTCCAACTTCGGAAGTGACACCAAGCGTGCCACCATGAGCCTCGACTAAAGATTTGCAAATCGCCAGCCCCAGCCCGGTGCCCTCCTTAGATTTTGCACTCTTAACTTGCCCAAACCGCTCGAAGATATGGCCCTTTAATTCCTCTGGAATTCCGGGTCCCTGGTCGCAGATTCTGATTTCAACAACGCCGGGCTCCTCATTCACAACGATTGTGATCTTGCCGTCGTCTGGTGAGAATTTGACCGCGTTGCCCATCAAGTTAATTAAAATTTGGGCGAGCTGATCGGAATCGGCAAGAATCATCAGGTCCGGAACGTCACGGACAAAAGTAACGCCCTTCTTAGTTGCCGTCGCATTGACCGCGCCGACTGCCGATTCAATTGCGTCGCTCAACATAAGCCGCACAAACTCCGGTTTATCAAAACCACTTTCAAGCTTGTCGATTTCCAACAGTTTATTAATCAGTCGGATTAGCCGCGAAACTTCTTCAAAATTGCGCTCGGCATTTCCTCTTAACTTTTCTTCGGTCCATTTCTTGTAAAAGCCCATAGAGATTGCTTCCAGAAAAAGAACAAGATTGCTGAGCGGAGTTCGCAAATCGTGGCTGACCATCTCGACAAACTCTTTCTTGAGCTGTTCAAGCCTGATCCGCTCGGTTATGTCGAAGACGCAAAGCAACAACTTTGTTTGCGACGGATCCATGAATTCAACGGAGATTTCCAGTGGAAAACGTTCTCCACTGCTTCGGAAACCATCGTATCGGATCAACTTCCCAGGCGTTTCGGACAAGCGAGCGAACAAATTATTCTTCGAGGCATCATCACGTGAATCAAGCAGTTTATCGAGATGCAGATCCCGCCAAACTTCGCGTGGATGTCCGAACATCGCTTCGGCAACCGGGTTCACAGTTTCAATAGCAGACTTCGAATTCACAACCACCAGTGCCACCGGCATCTTACCGAATAGAATTCGCACCTGCTCTTTTGCAAAGCGCAGCTGTGCGTTTAAAGCATCTTCGTTTTGTTGATTACCAAGCCTTCTCTCACCACTACCTCTTCTGTCATCGCCGCTTCGTCGATCATCACCGCTTGTTTTCTCATCACCGTTGGTTTTCCCTTCGGTCTCCAATCTCTTCGCGATGATGCAGACTAAATCTTCACCAGCCGGCACACCGATACATTCGTATTGCGGAGCAGAATGATGTTCGAGCGACAGTCCTATCAAGCAGGTCATGACTTCAGATTTTTCGTTGATATCTTTGATGAACTGCGAAGCCTTTGCCGAATCGCCAGGCGCAACCAGGCTAACGAAATTGTAGCTTTTGAGCACGGCAAAGTCTTCGTTGGAGCTGCTGTTCTCCTTCGTGACTGAAAGTATTTTGCCGCGTTTGTTTAGCTGGAATATCATGACTCGTCCCCGGGCAAACAATTATATAGGAAGTATACTGAAACCACTGCGCTATACTAGCAATTCAGGTGCTTTGCCTTTTGCTCGTAAACAACCGATGGATCAACTCAATCAATCCGACGACAACTGCACGATCTGCGGTAAGTCGAAAACAGTAGCTGCGGGTCAGTCTCTGACTCAGTGGATTTTTAGTTCGGACACTTGTCGTTGCGATATCCAGTTTGAGACCAACCCGAACATGTGCCGGTTCTGTGGAAAAGCTCTCACCAAAGGCACCTTCGAGACAATGACGCAATGGATTTTTCATCCTGACGTTTGTTCTTGCGGCACTGAGAATCAAGAATTTTTGGCTGCTGTGCAAAAAGCAACAGGCTCACATCAGTCCAGAGCTGCCACTACTGACAATACCGTACCATTATCACCTCGAGCCGCTTTTATCTATGAGCTCGAGAATAGCGAGATTGATTACCACGGACTTCCCGTCGAAAGTTTTCCCTTTGAGCGTTTTCGTATCATCGAAGAAGTCGGTCGAGGTGGCGGCGGCGTTGTCTATCAAGCATGGGATTGTCTTCTCAAACGCCGAGTGGCGATCAAAACCATGCATGCTACCGTGATTTCGACCGATGAAGTGATCAGACTTCAGAACGAAGCAAGAACTTCTAGCCGTTTAAAACACCCGGCGATCATCCGCATATTAGACTTCGGCGCAGCTCCAAATGGCCAACCATATCTGGTATCAGATTTCATCGAGGGAACAACCCTCAAGAGTCGCTTAGACGATGAGGGTCCACTCTCGTCGGCTGAAACAGTGCAAATGTTTACTCAGCTTTGCGCCGGAATTCTACATGCGCACGAACAAAGTGTTCTGCATCGAGATCTGAAATCCAGCAATGTGATGATTACCGATGACACCGGTGATGGTACCAACGTCAAAATCATCGACTTTGGAGTAGCTCGGCTTAAAGAGGCTCTCTTCCAAACTTTCACGATTGTTCAAACCGCGACAATTGTCGGCACGCCGTATTACATGAGCCCAGAACAAGGCGACGGCAAAACATTCGATGCGCGATCAGAAATTTACTCGATTGGTTGCATGATGTTCGAAGCCGTTACCGGCCAAGTTCCATTTCAAGGCGAGTCCGCTCTTGCAACTCTGGCGATGCACGCTCGCGAACCTGTCCCGGAATTAACCGACATCAACCCTGATGTTGACTGCTCAGAACAACTGGAGTCAATCATCCTGCGCTGCCTGGAAAAAAATCCGAACGATCGTTTTCAAACAGTGCAAGAATTGTACGAACACTTGAACGATTGTTCAAAGCCTGCAAGCACGAGCTTTTCTGAATCTGAATCACAAGCTTATTCGAATATAGACGAACTCAAACTGCAAGAAAATTCCGGTAATAAATTCGCCATTGTCGCCGTTTCCACAGTGTTCGCTCTAGCAGCCGGAGCTTGGGGCGTCTCAACATTTTTGATTGAGTCCAATAGCAGCCCGACCTCGATATCAAAACAGGCAACTTCGACAAACACCAGTGAACCAATGAATAAAAAATCTGGTGCTACCGCTAAATCACCACTAGCGAAAAGAAATTCTGACGCTCTTGATGAGATACCACTATTCACTAACACGAAACACTGGAATAACCTGCAACAAGGCAATTGGGTCGCGAGCATGTGGGTTAAAGACGAAGATTTTTCCGAGATGAAAGATGAGAAGTACCTCAACTGGGTCGAGTCACCGCTCTCTCCGGAGATTACAGGAAAAGGTCTGGAATACATCGAAAACAAACCGATTCGGATCCTTCATCTAACTTCGGTAGAGCTTTCGGACGTAGCGCTGACCCACATCGGCAATATGAAGACCCTGGAATGGCTAACACTCGGCAAAGCGCGAAAATTGTCACCCGACAAATTTCAAGTTTTGAGCTCTCTACCAGCGCTACGTACTCTCAAATTACAAGACGTCGCGCATCCGTCAACATTGCTCGAATTGCTACCTAACAAGCAGACCTTTACTGGCCTATACCTGATGGATAAACCACCTGGATCAAGTAAGACCAACTGGGCTCCATTGACAAGCCTGAGCGGACTCAGAATGTTCGAGATTCTAAAATACGATTTTACAGAAACAGATTTGAAGTATATTCACTCCTTAACCCAACTCAACGAATTGCGCTTGTCTCACCTTGGTCTTAAAGACTTCGATGCGACCCTAGTGATCGCCGCGCCGCTGCAAATCTTAGATCTGAGTTGCAACAAAATTACCGACAAAACTCTAGACAAGCTCGGTTCAATAAAAACATTGAAGGTGCTGGATTTAACCGGTTGTCCTGAAGTCACCGCCAATGGTATCAATCGCTTAAAATCGCAACTGAAACAATGCAACATCATTCAAAGACCTGACAACAATCCGAATAGAGCTGATTGGTCCGTTGCCAGCCTCAGCAAAAGAAGTAAGGAGCTAATCAATGCAGAACACAAGCCTTAGTCTGCACTTGCGCAGATCAGCGTAGCAGGTGATTGGTCGCCCGCCCAGCTGGCGCCGGCGAAAGCGAAGCCGACAGCGCCGGCTGGATCGTGGAACGGTGGAGGTGAGACCAGGTCTGCAACCGAGTTCTTGAATTTTTCGAAGCCGGTGAATCCTTGAGCGACAGAAGCGAAAGGGAATTCCAGGTGATCGAAGCTGGTATCGATAGTTTCGCTACCCGTCGATTCGTCTAACGAGTTGGTCGCGTCGGAAGAAGAGTCAGCAGTAGCTACGGAATTTTGGTTGAGGAAATTGAGTAATTGCGAAATCATTGTTCGTCTTCCTTCTTGCAGTCGCGGGGTTTGCGGTCGTTTTCGTTCCCTGTGCTTTAGATATTACAGGGCAGCTATGACCCGGCTATGACCACGGTATGACCTGGGTATGACCGGTGAGAATTTGAACAAATTCGCCAAATAGAAACGTTCCGCACAGACCACGCAATTGGGGAACGTGGTGATATCCGGAACATTTCAGATTTTGGGGCGGGTGTAAAATTGGCTAAGAACTACCGGTCGCTGCAGAGCAGCTGTACCTCATACGTCAAGGTTTCATTGGGCGGCACCTTTCCTGCGCGTCCTTTCGAACCGTACGCCAGGTCAGGAGGAATAGTAAGCTTTCTTTTTCCGCCGACCTTCATGTCCATAAGACCCTGCTCAAAGCCGGCGACCACCTGCCCGCTTCCAATCGTGAAGATGAACGGCATACCTTTATCGAGTGAGCTTTCGAACTTCGTGCCGTCAGCGAGATAACCCGTGTAGTGCACATAGACCTGCCGCGCCACAGACGGACTCATACCGAATCCTTTCTCTATGTCCTGGCATATCAGACCGCCTGGCAGTGTCGCCCGCTTAGCCTCCTCACCCTTCGCCTGCGATTCCTTCACACGAGAACAAAACAGATCAGAGTTCTTCAACGGATCGTCAATCACATCGCTATTATTTGATGATGTGGTTTTTCCATCTGGAGCTGATGTGGAGCTGCATCCCGCCGTAAATAACGAGAGTGAAACTGCTGCGATCAATAATCCGAGATTTGAGTTTAAACTAACGATTTTCATTGCATTCAATTCCATTGAATTTCACCCAGCCTTTAGTACGCGCTCGGTGGTAATTCCGATAAATTACTACCGAGTGCTCCGACTCTTGCTCGGCCGGTGCTCGCTCTTCCCAGGACAGTATTTCTCACTCCCTGATTTGGCGAAGTCGTCGGAGTCGCTGCTTCGTGTGCAATGCGTTGGACAGAATTGGCGCGCTGATTCGCTGTAGTGGTTTTGTTTTGACTGGACCAATTGTGGTGCGAACCTTGACTGTTATTGCTCGGTGATGCTGCGCTCGGTGTGTCTGCACCCGATGCTGCTATGACAACCGGACGACCATCTTCAAACAATCGCTTCATTGCATCTGCCGCCTTCGTGCCGTCTCCAGTATTCAACTCCGGCTGGCTATACATCCGGTCGAGCATGGCGACTGAGTTAGTCGTGTCATTTGTCATATCAACTTGACCACGGGAATCCGGTGTGGGTTTAAGTCGCTCGACATTGATCGCCTGTTTTACCTTCCCACGCTGCTCAGCTCCAACAACCGGTCGATTCTTATGCTGCGCTCGATCCGCGGCTTCGGCTGGTGGCAGTTCTTTCTTTGGCGAAACATTTTTAATCGGCCGGCTAGCTACTGCCGGAAGAACCATTTGTTTGCTTTGCTCAGGCTTACTGTTCTCGAGGTTCGAGCCACCCGTTCCAGACGAAGGGTTGCTTGAAGTGGGCGAGTAAGAGGCACTGGAAGTTGAGCTTAGCGATCTTGACGTTGATGCGATGACACCCATGCCACTATTTGCGGTGCTCACCGTCATCTGCTGCGGAGTGCTCGGTGTGCTCGGCGTAGCTCCACCTTGGGCGCCATTCTGTTCACCCC
>JADYXR010000260.1 GCA_021772095.1 Candidatus Obscuribacter sp.
AAAGAACCAGAAGACTAAGAAACTAAAGGAGGTAACAGTTATGTCAAGCGGCAGATTTGACTGTCGTCAACCGGCAAAAGGCCTTGACGCCGATCACCCCTTGTCAGAACCCTTAAGTTTCGCTTCGATCTGCGTACGATTCGGCCTCAATTAGAAACAGATCCAGCCCATTGTTTTGCCAGATCAGCTCTAGTCGTTCCATGCCAACCAAGCTCATCGCGCATAGCGCGTTCAAAGTTGAAGTGCATCATATTGACGCGGCTACCAACCGGTCCAGGAGGATAGGCGTGTTTGGGAACGCCAAATTCTCGATCGTATTCATACTGCGCAAGTGCCGCTTCCTCTTCAGTAAAGATGTGTGGGTCATAATTTTCGATAGAACTGCTCATTTTTTTACTTTCACATTAGTTGGGTTCGGAACGAGTGACTGGAGAGGCTCATGGCGCCTGATTCACAAGGAAGTCAGGAAAGTGCCCGAAGTCCGTTGTGCCGACATATGTCACAACAGTAGCCGTCTGGGCAGGTACACAGATCTCTATTTTCCCACGCCCATTGTTCAAGCGCGGCTCGTTCTCGCTCGGTCTCTTCACGCGCTGCTATGGTTGCCTTTCGCAGCAACTCCTGAACGATTGGCAGGTAGTCCCTGTGTGTTGTTGGTGTAGGTGCTGGTCGTGGTGTTGGACTGGAGCTCATTTTCGGTTTCTTTCGTCGCGGTCGGTCTGCCACCAGCATCAGCCAGCAGCAAGGTTGCATCACTGCCAACGGAGGCAGCTTCATGAAAAATACACTGCCAACAAACGATGTCGGCAGCGCCCGTGAATCTTCGATTTCTCGAATAGCATCTCATGGACTTGAACAGACAGGTATGGAGGAATTAATAACAGCCCAGCACCACGGGCGGTGCCGAGCAATTTCAGACAAAATCATTAGTCTTCGAAATTCGCTACCTGAAGTTTCCTAATTGGCAGCGAGAATGACCGCATGCAGTGCATTCTCATAGGACGTTGAGGCAGCTTGATATTCTTGTGAATATTCTGCATTAAGCGCTGAGTCCAACTTATCGGCTTCTAGAGCCTTTTGCCAGCGCTGATAAGCGTATCGCACGCGGGCCTGGTTCTCTGATGAACCAGTATCGAAGGCTTTCTCGACCGCGTCATCATAAGCTTGTTTCGAGAGATAGAGTTCGTCAGATACGGCATTGGACACCGCCTTTTGTTGTTGACAACGGAACAGAATCTTGTTCATTCGGTTATAAGCTGAGCCGTACTTCGCCAGGCAGGCCAACAGGTATTCTTCATTGCGATTAGGAGCGGTGGCTCGAGTGCCTTCGATATACTCCCGATCCAGGCGAATTACTTTGGAAACGTCCAAGACAACAAAACGTCGAGTCCCTCCGCAAGCAACGGATTCTTTGTCCATCTTTGCCCGTTTTGTTTCCAATTGGAGCGCCTCATACTGGCGACCGACCTCGTGCAGATTCTTATACTTTGCGGAAGCTTCCGCTTGCATTGATTGAACCTGTTTTTCCAACTCATTGCACTTAGCTCGAGCAATGGTCGCCACTTCAAACGCCTGCGCAAATTCCTCTTCCGAACAAGCGCCGGCTGCATCCATTGCAATCCGAGCGGCTTCCTTAGCTTTCCAACATCATCGTAACCAGTCTGTACAAGATCACCTTCAAGCACTAGATCATACGATCGGGGAGGCGATAGAAACAGCTCCAGCTCTTGCTGGTCAGCGAAAGCGATAGTGCCTGTCAGACCATGCAGGCCGCCACCGCTCTCTCGTTGCAACTTGGCACAATCACGCTGCCAATTCGTGATTGAAAATCTGAGCTTGTCGACGGAGTTTTCACTCGAACCGGAAGCCACATTAGCGATTACGCTAGTCATCTTTCTAACCCTTTATGTAATGTCTAAACTCAAAATTTGACCAGACGACAAACGTCATCCGCGACACACTATTTGTCATTCAATCGTCAAAGAGATGCTCAAAACAGACCATTGCGCCAACTCTTTGATTGAGAGTCTTTGCCGGACGCAAATGCGCAATAAATGATTAGGTGTCGTCGAGTCGTGCTGTCTGTTTCGGTGTGAAAAGTCTTGAATGACTGCAATGAAAATGGGATACATTTACCCTAAGTCTGTGGTGCTTCCCCTGGCTACTGATTCTTTGGCTGCCTCCGGCAGCGCAGCTGGCCGCTCATCGCCCAGCTGGACGGTCTTTTGGTGGTGTAGGCAGGCGCAACAAAATATCGAAATACGTGTTTTTACGCCAAAGTTGACTAACGCTCATATCACTGGACTCCATCAAGTTCAGGAGGTGGACCGTCGGCTAAATCAGTGTAACAATTGGCATCGCACCTGCGCACATATGCTCTCGCTGCTCCAGTTCAGTCCTGAAAGAAATTCCAAGCGACCAAGTTTTTTCACTAGGCAGCGTCCCATACGACAAGAAGAGTCGCAGTCGGAGCTGGTGCGTGTAAGGAGCTTCTGCCGCTTCATAAAGCAGTTCGCCACTGCGTTCTAAGTGCGACACCCCGAAGGGGCGAGCTGGTCATCCGACCACTCGCCTCTTCGGCAAGCCCGTAGGTCTTCATATCATTTTTTCCTCGTATCATTTTTCATTTTTCATTTTTCGAGCATTTGCTACACGACATAGTATCAAGGCACCAGATTCAATACTGAGGTGTACCAGGTTCAGTAGACAGTGGGCTAGAGAAAAGTTGTTCTTCCAGGCACAATGTAAATGGAGAACAAAATGACTAAGAAGAAACCAATCA
>JADYXR010000261.1 GCA_021772095.1 Candidatus Obscuribacter sp.
CACCACTTGCAATACTAAAGCAGCCTGATATCATAATAAGAAGATGAGCACCCAGAGCCATGATCATCAAATTTCAACTACGCTAGAGACATCCCCATCGTCATCGTCGGCTTTGCTAAGCTGCTTGATGATTTTTGTCAGCTCCTCGAAGTTACCTTCCTTGATGGCTTTAGTTGCTTTGTCTACGTTCTCTTTGACTTCTTGTTCTTTTAAGCCGTCCTCCGCCATATTCAGCATGAGCTCCCACGCGAGGGCTGCCTTCTCTTCTTTTGTCAGAGGCTTTTTCTCCATCGGTTTTTCGCCTGCGTTACTTCTTGGATTGGCTGCGTCGTGCACCAAATCTGATACCATTATCTCTCGATCAGTTTGAGATAGCGATCTGGGGCTATCGGAAGAATCACCGAAGGACACTTTGGGAAGTGAGAGTTCATCTAGTTTGTTTACTTGGTTTTGGCTACGGCTATCAGCCAGAGAGCTTCTCGGTGAGGAATAGGCTTCATTGAACAAATTTTTGCTAAGTTGGTCGTCCACAACTTGTGCTGCTACCAAACTGTCAAATCCATCTGTCTGAGCGTTTACCATGATTTGAAATCTCCTGATGATAGTAACGAAATCGAGTACGTTGATTCGTCTTGCGGTTTCTCTCGACTCAACAGTTGTAAAACGGCAAGGTTACACAAATGTTACGGGACAAGGACAAACAGGAAACGACTGACAGGGCTTTACAAAGAAGCGCAAAGCCGATAGAATCCACGCGCGATAAGAGTTGCTGCGTGGTTTCGGTGGTAATCAAAAAATTGTGGCGGATTATTATGCGAGCAGCGCGTATCCGTTGCTGCCATTCAGCCGTCACTCGCGTCTCGATTGTTTCAATCACGCTCGCCAGTCTGATCTCACTCTCGACGCCACCTTCGGTTTTTGCGCTCGCGCTGCCTGAGTGGAAAGTCCGTTGCCGT
This sequence comes from Candidatus Obscuribacter sp., assembly GCA_021772095.1. Lineage (GTDB taxonomy): Bacteria > Cyanobacteriota > Vampirovibrionia > Obscuribacterales > Obscuribacteraceae > JADYXR01. The sequence continues at coordinate 957 of JADYXR010000261.1, forward strand.
GAGGCTTTCGTTCTGCAAAATGATTTGCGCTTCTCGGAAGCGTATTCCAAATACAATGATGCGTTGAACAAACTTGGCAGTGTCGACAACGAAAACACTCGCGAAATTCAACTCAATATGGCGGTAATGCTGCGGCTCTCAGGGCAACCTAGACGGTCTCTTGTGCTGCTCCAGACCCTGACTCCGCGCTTCGCAAATGATAAATCGAGTCTGCAAGCGATGCGTTATTGGCGCAGACTTCGCGATGTTCAGCACGACCTCCGTGACGTTGGACACGCTATCGAAGCTCAGCGGAAAATACTTGCTATCGCCAACCAACATTTCGAATTGGGCAGTCCAATATATACGGACGAGACACGCAGGATGATCGATCTGCTCGGCGAAGCGATGCAACTTCCGGAAGCCGCTGCTCTCGCCACACAGCTCAACCAATATGCGGCGCATTACTCCGCCGATTCCAGAGAACGATTCACTAGTGCTATCGAGGTGCTCAATAGTAGAGTGATCAAAACGGCGCAGGATCTCAGGGACCAGGGCAAGTTCAAAGAATCGCTCGACATGCTTCACCTGATCAAAGGATGTCTAAATTCAACTCGATATTTGCAAGAGTTGAGCTACCTGGGTTCTGCTCCGATGCCGTTCGAGCCAAAACTCAAAGAAAAGATTCAACTGGAAATAAAGCAGTTAGCTGCTTCGGCACAAAAAACAAAGGCGAAGAACAAATGAAGCTGAGGCACAAGATCGCTGTCATACTAGGGATTCCAGCAATCATGCAGTTGGCGTTTACGGTTTTGCTTTTAGACTCTGAGGCGAAGGTCGAGTCTGCTGCTAAAGCTGAGGCTTTTTCAAAACAAGTAATGTCAGCCGCGCAAGAAGTGCGAACGGAAATTGTTCAATACGTCTCGATCGTTATTGGTCGTCAGTTTTTAAATCCAACCGGCGCACTCAAGCTTAGAAAGCGCATCCAAGCATCAGTCAAAGAGAAAATAAATATTCTGTTCGAGCTACTCAAAAATGATGTCGCATCAAAACCGATCATGATCGAGTATTCCAACGAGATCAAACGCTTTGAAAATATTATCTCGGAGCCCGGTGTCACTACTGATGGTGAGGTCTTTTTGACGACCTACATCCTGGAAAGCGAATTCATAGAAGAGTTATTGAGTACTATGAATAACATCGGCAGGATCGAGAACCGATTGGTCTCGAGATTTCGTCCAGTCGACATAAATTTAACACCGGAGTCCGTGAAAGCACGTGAGAACCTCCACAATCTCACTACATTTGCAGCGATTGCAGATTTGTTGATCGTCGCTCTGTTGTTCGGTCTCACGGTAAGAAGCGCTTTGCACCGAGGCGATCTGTTGATGAAAAACATTGAGCGATTTTCCTCGGGCAAAAGTGAATTACAAGCGGTTGGTGGCAATGATGAATTAACCGAACTAGATACCAGTTTTCGAAGTATGGCTGATGCACGTTTTAAAGCTGATGAAGAGCGTCAGAAGGCCGAAGAGCTCAGGCGTTCGCTCGTCGCGATGGTCAGCCACGACATTAGAACGCCGCTGACGTCAGTCGGTTTGAACCTCTCTATGATTATGGAAATGTATTCGGAGACTCTTGTTCCGAAAGTTCGTGAGAAGATTCGCAAGACCGAAGCCGAGATAACTAGACTGCTCCGACTGGCCGATGGTTTGCTTGAAATCGAAAAGATCGAGGACGGCAGCATTGAGTTGGATAGAAAATGGATCGACGTTCCTGCGCTTGTGGAGACTGCTACGCATTCGGTAATCGGAATAGCAGACTCCAAAAAAATCACGGTAGATTTTATTGATGAAGCAGAATTTGATGTGAATTGCGATCCGGATCGCATCATCCAGGTCCTCGTCAATTTATTGTCGAATGCAATCAAGTTTTCTCCATCCGACTCAACACTTGCCATCAAGGTCACACAAAAAGCTGGGATTGAGACTCGATTCGAAGTGATCGATCAGGGACCAGGAATTGACGAGGTGGATCAGAAGAAGTTGTTCTTGAAATTCCAGCAACTCGATCAAGTTCAGGCTATCAAAAAAACAGGTAGTGGTTTAGGACTCTACATCACAAGAATGCTTGTCGAGGTGCATGGCGGGGAGATTGGATATAGAAGAACAGAAACCGGGGGTAGTTGTTTCTGGTTTCTGCTCATACAAAATCCTTGATCCGACAATTCGTCCTCCTGAATTTTGGAGCCCCTTAGCCGGGTATAATCAGCATCGTCGGTGGAGCGGAATCTTGGCGAAAATTCTTGTAATTGAAGATGATGCGATGATGGCATCAGCGATCTCGGAAATCCTGGAAGCTGATGGACACGTCGTCACTGTCGTTTATGATGGCTCCGCGGGCTTTAACAGTCTCAAAAACGAAGGCTTCGACCTTGCCATTATCGACTGGCAATTGCCGGGACTGGAAGGACCGGAGATTTGTGCGCGATATCGAATTAAGAACGGAAAGATTCCGGTTCTTATGCTCACTCAGAAATCCAACGTTGTGGACAAGGCGACGGGCTTGGAATGTGGTGCCGATGACTATTTGACGAAGCCGTTTGACTTGCGTGAGTTTCGCGCACGCGTAAAGGCTTTGCTTCGCCGCTCGAGTGGTTATTTTGAGGAGAAGCGCGAGGTCGGACAGGTATCCCTGGATCGGGCGGAGAAGACATTGACCTTTGCAGGACGGCGAGTGCAACTGCTGCCGCGCGAGTTTGAGTTGATCGAATTTCTGATGCGACATCCGCATACTTTTTTCACAGCAGAGAGTTTGTTGGACCATGTATGGAAGTCCGAGGCCAATGTCGGTGAGCAAGCGCTGAGAACCTGCTTGAGCCGATTGCGGAGTAAGGTAGATGAGCCCGGCAAGCCATCATTGATTGAGACTGTAAAAGGTTTTGGATACAAAATTTCTGAGATTTATTTGAAGAATCCGTGATTTGTTTGTCACCGTATGTGGTGCGTAGCAGGACGCTCATTTTTCGGGATGTGATTCATAGTTTGAGATTCACAATGCGAGATGAATTCTGACTTGCATAAGTTCGAACTTGCACAAGTTCGAACGTGCATAATTCGAACGGTGAAGGGTCATCGACCTGGTTTAACTCAAACGAAAGAACGAGGCTAATACCGCCACCATGCTGGCCATTCTCAGAGTTTTAGAAGAGAACCGCGGACCGCGATTGCTCTCCATGGATTCCCCGAGTTGAGTGCTCTCGAATTCTTCCATCCGTTTACTTCGCCCAGCCGCGGAGTTCGTTTTAATGCGTCGCGACGCTTTACGGATCTTGCGAACGGGCTTCAGTGGCGCTTCGGTCATTTGATATGTGATCGGTTCGATCGCTGCGATTCGCGGCGATGTACTAAAGAGCTCGTCCATCTTCGCTTGCAGCTTTTGCTCGTTGGTCTGCTCGCAGGCGATCACCAGGGGCGAACGCTCGACCTGAGCACCTCGTAAGGTGGCGGTTTGAGCGCTGCGCAGCGCAGCTGCTTGATCAGCAGCTTCATTTTGATTTGGTTTATTCATAGTAACGCTTCTTCTTGGAGAAGCCGGTTCGATGGTCGCTAAAGCGATCGATTCCGGAAAAGGGGGTGCAGGGGAAGTCCTATCTATATATTAGAGAACGAAAGCGAATCTGTGAATTCACTAAAACACGCTATCGGAAACGTGTACAAAGATGTCAAGAAGTGCTTGGTCTGTGGGAAAGAAGGCATTTAAAACTGCCCTCTGCGCGGACTATTCCCTGAAATAACCCGGCTTTGCCGCCTTGCGTCTGAAGCCGATAAAAATTTCAACTTAGTCTTCATCTCCAGCGTGTCGGCCTGCTCGAGTGGTGGCGTTCGCCATCGCATGTTTTGAAAAGCATCGGCCTCGATGACGCCGAAGCCCTCGGTGCCTTGCGCATCTCGGCGGGTCGAGAAAACTTTTTACATGAATGAAGGCGCTGTCGCGATCTGCTGATAGATTGGGTGATGGAAGACTGAACCAAGATTGATGGTTCGCGCGGAGACGAGATCGGCAATCACATCTGATGCCTTTTTCGCGTCTTCTTCCGTGTTGTTTTAAACCAGAAAAAGGGACGGGTTAAACCCCGTCCCTTTTTCGTTTGTGCTATGTTCTTTATCGAGTGTTTAGTTTGGTTTCAAGCAAGCGACGTCTTAACCCTTGGTCGGCAGAATGTAAGCGTAACTTCCTGATTTCAAGCTGGACTGCGACAGGTCGCGAGCAACAGTTCTGCGTTGCGAAGAGCTGTTCTCAACTACCGTGTCACCGATGGCGATACCAGTGTGGCTGCCGCCTTGCTTCTTGATGATGACGTATGGCTTGCCGCTTTCGCGTGCTTCTGCAAGGGACGTTTTCTCGGCGCCGATCTGTCTCATTTTGTCGGCTAAACCGTTAACTGACAGCTCGTTGCCCACGTCGATTCCGCCGGCTCTTAAGATTCGCGATACGGTGATCGCGCATCCCAAGTTTCCTTGTTGTGTAGCGCCGTCGTAACCGCGCCAAAGTTGCTTGCCGACAGCATCTTTCATGGCTTCTGATAGATTTCCGGTATCTGCGAAATCAACAGGACCGTTCGGTTGGTCGAAACGATTCAATGCAATTTGATACGACTGAGTCGCAGCATCCATGAAGCGTTTGCTTTCCGGATTTGCTGAATCTTCTGCGGTCGGAACGCGTCCAGTCATCATCGCGAATGCGAGGTCGCCTGGTTGTACGCTTTGATTTTGGGCTCCTAACTCTTCGCTGTATCTGCCAATCTGGTGGCTGGCAGCCAGTTCTTGTACTTCTTTGCCGAAGTTTTGTTTGATATCATCGGCGGTGAGTGGATCATTTTTGTCTCCAGCCTTCATTTTTTGAAGGAATGGATCGAGATCGCTATCTTTGCCGGACTCTTTAGCTTTGCCGACGGAAGCCTTCATGGCTTTCATCTTAGCGGCGGTGCCCTTCGGCACTTTGCCTTGACGTTCGAGTTCTTCCAGATTTTCGATGTTCAGATTGCTGAGCCAATCAGCAACTTGATCGTAGCCCATGCCATAGCGACCAGCGCCCCAGCCGCGAGAACCGCGATGGCTGACGTGTTCGTAAGGAGCTTTATCGCCTTTGCTGGTGAAACCGGCAACGACATCCTTCATCGCCGCGATGTTATCGTTTTCGTTTTTCTGTCTCGGAACACTTCTTTCCGGGAAATAATCGTTAGCTTCGCTACGCGACATTTGTCCTGAGCCGGCGCCTTTGAAACGGTTCATGCGCTGCGTTTGTGCTTCCGCTTCCGGCGGCAATTCTGCAGGAGCTTGTCTTTCCGATTTCGCTTGCGTCGCTTTTTCTGTTTCAGGTGATACTAGATTCTGCGGATCGTCAATCTTCACGCCATTCTTCTGTGCGTCAGGATTTTCTGTTTTGATTCTGGCGTCAAGATACTTATATAGTTCGTCAACAGCTTTTTGTTGCGACTCGCTTGGAATCAGCTGTCCATCAGCGCGCTCAACTTCGATGACGATATCTTTTTGCCCTGTTTTTTCAGGGTTGTTGTTCATTGTGACGCTGCCATCTTTTTTGACCACGAAATCTGGTGGCATTTTATTAGGTTGGGCCGTCACATCTGAGAACTGAACTTTGACTGTCGGCGCTTTGCCGTCAGCGGCTTTCTCGCGTTCCATTGCGCCGAACGCTTTGGTGTTGTCGGCAATGGTGCCGTCTTTAGCAAGATCGCCTACGGACTTAGTGCTGTCCAGTTTTTTGATCGGCGAAGTATCCGCATTCCTGGTTGAAGAGGGAGCGGCATCGCTCAAGGATGTTTTGGTGCTGACGTCCGAAATCGGCGGGATGGAAAGTGTGTTTCCAACGGTCGCTTCACCACTGGTGTGGGACGAATAGCTGCGGGTGCCACTGTGTCTCATCAATTCGGTCGCGTGACCGTGGAGAATGGACTGGGCTTCAGATGCATTTGAAGGAGCTGACGCGCTGCGGAGCGCACCAGCCTCGGGGCTGGGTTGATGAACCATGGAGGTTCTCCTTAATAAATGATAGGCAGAATGATGAGCGGATAAGTCATTCTATGTTGTGATATTGGGTTCGGGGAATGGTGATAATACGTATTAGTAGGCAGGCAAAGGCTAAACAGTGTTTCTCTACTTTGCAAGCTGGGGAGAATGGCTTCCTGTCTAAAAGTTTTAGCGCGCACGGCTGTCGAACCACTGGTGATGTGGTTTCAAAATGCGACCAGTGCAAGGAAAGCGAAACTACAAATATTGTCGGACTAAACGATTAATGTAGATCGCAATGCATCTTGGTGTTTCGGAAGCAGGTCGTGTCGTTCTACGCACGTGAATGTGCGCGCAACCGGGACGTTTCGAACTAGCGCATCGGATCGAACGGGATCGAGTGACATTAGATTTGGCGCACAGAGAGCGCGTCCAGTCAAAGCGCGGCGCACGATACGAGCGCGTCCAATCGGAGCGCGAACGAAACTTGTCGCACAAAAGAACGCGTCCGGTCGAACCTGAACGCGTTCCTTTATTAGTGGATTAGATCTACTTCTTCAGTGGAGGCTTCTTCCAACATGCGCAAAACGTGTTCGCCTTCCTCGAGCCATGATTCGGCAGGTGGACAGTCTGCGGTATGCGTTGCGACAGCGGCGCCTCGGTGGTCGTAGTAAGTGGTGGAGCGTTGAGTAATCTCTGCTTTCTCGTCGTACATGGTGAGGTCAGCTGCCGTTTGCACGCCGGTGGGATTGTACTGAATGATCTCGCGACGAAGCATGTGACCGGTCGGACCGTAGCGATGCGTCTCTTCGAGGAAGGGACCGCCGCAGGCGTGATACAAGATCTTCGTGTACTTGCTGACCGCGCCGCTGGCATTGAAAAAGAAGTGTTCAGTGAGCGCGCGTTGTCCATCTTTTAGCCAGCGGATCTGCTCACGGTGAGCCAGTTTTCCGTTTTTGGGATCCATGGTGTGATTGATCGTCACCGATGGATTTCCGTTTGGTTTGTAATCTGTTTGACCTTGATGAAGAGTTCTGATGCCGACGCTCTCGCGTTGCACGGTGCGCTTCAAGTCTCCATCGGGAGTGACGATGACGATCGTCTCTGTCGAACGCTCATGCGCGTAAACAATTTCCTTCGTCATCGAGTTGCCGTCAGGCAAAGTGCTCGCTTCAAAAATTCGAACTACGTCTCCGGTGTCCGGCGCAAAGTCGGTCTCCGAGCGGCTGTTGCGTGCTTTCTTGACGATGCGCACGAGGTTTTGTTTGTCGTTATAAACTTTCTCGACAAAAAATCCGACTTTTCTGTCGCTTGTGAGGACGTGGTAAGTGGTCTTGCCGTTTAGATCGATCCGGGTGCCAACATCCACCTCGCTCCACTCATCGGGACCGAGACCAGCTAGCCGGTCGTCGTTTGACGTATTTTCCATGGCGGGTTACCTATAGAATCGTCCTTCAAAAAGAAGGCACAAAATATGCGCGGATGTAGCATCCGCAGCGCAGCAGGTGAGTTGAGTTAGTAACAAAGAAAAGAGAAAAAGATTCTCCGGGGCGTTCCAAGGATATTATGTATTATCTATAGATGTCAAGTGAATTCTTGAAAGAAGAATGTGGGTTATTGCTCCCTCGAATCCGCCGAAACGCAGGGCTCTTAGCCCAATGCCAGTCCGCCGGTGGAGGTTTCCTTGTACTTTTCGTTCATATCCAGACCCGTCTGTTTCATGACCGATAAAGCTTTGTCGAGGCTGATTAAGTGATTGCCGTCGCCCGCCAGCGACAACGCCGCTGCGTTGAGCGCTTTGACCGCACCCATGGCGTTGCGTTCGATGCATGGGACTTGAACTAAACCCATGATCGGATCGCAAGTCATGCCGAGATGATGCTCGATACCGATTTCCGCCGCTTGTTCCAACTGAAGAACGGTGCCGCCCAGCATGGCCACTGCACCGGCAGCCGCCATTGCGCATGACGTTCCAACTTCGCCCTGGCAGCCAACTTCAGCGCCACTGATTGAGGCGTGAACTTTCACCAACGCTCCGATCACCGAGGCAACGATCAAACCGTTTTCGAGTGTCTCACGCGTGAGGTTGTGCGATTCCTGCAGTGTTCGCCAGACTGCTGGTATCAGTCCTGAAGATCCGTTGGTCGGAGCAGTCACCACTTTTCCGCCGGCGGCATTTTCTTCGTTGACGGCCATTGCGTACACTGAAGGCCGCAAGTCGTTTCCAGCCCATGCCGGCGTTCCCTTCGTCGTCATTTTTTCATGCAAAGCCTTTGCGCGGCGACGCACGTTCAAACCACCAGGCAAAATTCCTTCTGCTTGAATCCCACTGTTTATGCAGTTCTCCATCACGTCAAGAATTTCGCGCAGTCTGTCTCGCAATTCGCTTTCAGTCAAACCACATGCAACTTGATTGGCGATCACTACGTCCCAAGCCTTGAGCTGACTGCGTTCGCATTGCTCGATGAATTCGTGCGCAGTGTTGTATGGATATGGAACATCGATGTCCGTTCCCCACTTTCCTGTGGAGATGCGCTGGCCTAGCACCGGATCGAATTGTTCGACAAAGCCGCCACCAACGGACAACCAAATTTCTTGGCGGATGACTTCGTCTCCCTTATACAGGAAGAACCGCATGGTGTTTGGATGCGGCATCGGACCGTTGTCCATCAGCCAGCCTAAAAACTTTATGTCATCGTTTGGTTGAAATTTTATGGTTTTGTTTTCAAACTGAAACTCGGATGACTTCTCCAAATCCGGCTTGGCCTGCCAGACTTCATCGGGCGGCGCATCCTTCGGTTTCATTCCCAAAAGTCCTGCGCAGATTGCACCATCAGTCGCGTGACCTTTGCCGGTTGCCGAAAGGCTGCCGTAGAGCTCAACGACGATGTGCCAGGGCGCGCTCGCCGAATCCGCCGAATCTTCCGTTCTGTTTTCCAGATCGCTTTTGATCGAATTGCGAAATTCGTAGGCTGCCACCATTGGTCCAACCGTGTGAGAGCTGGACGGTCCGATGCCAATCTTGAACATATCAAGTGGGCTGATTAAGTCTGCGCGAAGCATATTCATGTCCGCAAGTATATCGCGATAAACACTGTCAGCCTGGCGTTTTTGGAATTAATCAATAAAGTCGATAATTCCTGTCCAGAAACCTCCACTGTGCGAATACACACTGATGTGAGGAACTGCGTGAGGCAATATTTTTCATGCCTTTGACTTCCGTTGGCATTAATTCGGCTTCTTCGTCGTCATCCTCTCCTTCTGTTTCCGGCTCCAGGTCTGCTTCTTTCGTTGGCGAAGTCGATTTGCCGGCGCGCTATTCGAACGTCGAACACATCGGTCAAGGCGCCACCTGTGTCGTTCTCAAAGCACACGATACATTTCTCGATAGACAAATCGCTGTTAAATTGATGCGGTCCGAACTCACTGATTACAGGGCTGTTCGCCGTTTCCAGCAAGAAGCAAAAATGATGTCAAGCTTCAACTCGAAGCATTTGCCCGTCGTGCTCGACTTTGGTTTGAGCCCGTTGGGTCGTCCGTTTATGGTGATGGAACTGGTTGATGGCGTTTCATTGAAGCAAACCATCGTTGACCACAAGAAGTTGAGCGTCGAGCTCTCAATCGAAATTACTAATCAAATTTTATCCGCGCTGCAACACTCACATAAACGCGGAGTTGTTCATCGTGATTTGAAAGCGCAAAACGTGATGATTACCTGGCTTGAGGATGGGAATCCGTTGGTTAAGCTGGTTGATTTTGGTCTGGCTGTAGAAATCGATCAGCAAAGGAATATCACCACATGTGGTGCCGCCCTCGGAACTCCTTATTACATGAGTCCTGAACAGGCACAAGGATTTTCTGCGGATGCTCGCAGCGACTTGTATTCGCTTGGTTGCGTGATGTTCGAAATGCTCACAGGTCATACACCATTCGAGAAAAACAGCTCGGCTGAAACACTCAGTGCGCACATTGGAACCGTCGCTCCGTCGCTGTCGTCAGTTGCCCGCATCGAAGGTCGTCTGCGCGGTTCGCTCGAACGCATTGTCGCGAAGTTGTTGGAGAAGCATCCTTCTAACAGATTTCAATCGGCGGCAGAACTGCGCACAGTATTGATCGAGTTAATTGAACGTGGTCACAAGAAACACATCGCTCCGGAATCTGCAGCTAATGTCGAACGCGCTGAAACCGACGCAAACAGTTTTATAAGCTGGACGAGTATCATGGCTATTCGTCCGGAAACGTCATTAATTGACCCATCAAAAACCTCGTCATCGTCATCATCTTCTTCGAAGTCTTCGAAAGTAAACACGCTGGCACGTTCCATGTCGTTTTTATCTGCACCGCTGGCAGTGCAGCCCAACGAGTTGTCTTTGCAATCAGTAAAATCTTTTTCGCTAATGAGTTCTTCTAAACCACTCATCTGCTGGGCTATGACACTACTGGCAATGGCACTCGCTGTCACTGGAGTCGCTGGTATTGTTATTTCGCTTTCGCCTGATTCTTCACCGCAGTCGGCGAGCGTCGCGGCTGTATCAAAACTGCAAACGCTGTCTCAAAGTGAGCACGAAGCTAAAGCAATGCTCAGCAAAAATCCGTCCGAACTGGTCAAAATGACAGCTGAAACGACAATAGAGGGTAAGTTTCACGTCGCACGAGAAGGTCTATGGGCACTGCCCTCGCTCACAGACGCGGACCTGTCACGAATCAAAGATTTTCTATTAGTCAGAAACGTCAATCTCATTACTGCGCAAGAGGTTACCGGAGAAGGCTTCGATCAGATTAAGTCACTGCCGATTGAATCTCTCGATTTGCGCAGCCTGACGATTCGCCAATCAGGTTTCGATGCGATGGGCAAGATGAGTATGTAACTGGCGACCGGCTTTTATGAGAGAATTGGAAAGCCCAGAGCGTTACACAGCAAGGTCACACATTGTTGATTTTAAAACGATTTCGCTTATTTAGTTTGCTTCGTGCGCCATGGCGGTCTTCGCAAATTTCAATCGCCGTCGCATTTGCTCTGTTCTTCTCTGGGAGCGCGGTTAGTTCAAAGCCACAGCCGTCTCGATCAAAGCCGCAACAGTCGAGCCACAGTGTTTATGTGCTCAAACAAACTAGTAAAGTCTTTGGTGATCAAACGGTATATATCTCTCCGACGGCGATGCGTCTTGATATGCAACGATTGAAATGCTCGATCATCACGCGCGCGCCCGGGCAGAAATTGCAGATGTACAGCCCCGCGAAGAAGTTGTTTTAGGAGAAAGATATTGAAAAATGGCATAGCGATTTTAGCGCACCGGATAAATTCGAAAAAAAATGCAAGGCTGAGAATGTCAATTGGCGCTCGGTCGGGACGAAGGACATCAGTGGTATCACATGCGGTGAGTTCATACTGGGGCGACTCAAAGGCGATAATGATCCTGCAAACCAGGCGTTGCCTAAAGATCCGCAAAAACGAAGATACTATCTAACCGATTCCATTCCGATTTCGCACAGCTCTTCCGAGCTGCTTGCCAAAGTTTGCAAAATCACGCCGATGAACAGGGTGCCGCTCAGAGTGCGCGTTTGGAACAGTGGGCGACGCGAGTTTCATGACCATTTAAATACGCTCAGTTGTGAGAAAAAAACCGTTCCAGCAAACTTCTTTTCAGTTCCACCACAGTATAAAAAAACAGAGAACGAGTTCGATGTCTTTGTCGCTTTCGGTGATGCTTCGGACCCAATGACGGGCTTCCAGGATATTCTTTTCAGATCGGATACCGGCAAAGACAAGCCATCGGAGTAGCGCCGCGTTTTTCGTTCGATAGCGATGGTGACGCTCTGTTTTACCGATTAGTGAAGCTGGAGGTCGTCGCGGATGGCTCACGTGGTTCAACTGGTGCTACAGCTGGCGCGGCGGCTGGCGCTGCGGGTTTCGGTTGCCCCGATTGATTGGAAGGGACCGCAGATTCGTCGAGTCCTTCGGCGCTGTTCAAGTTCAATTTGACGAAAATTTTGCGCATCCAAACTTGACAGTCGTCGATAATCGTAAACACTACTGGTATCACGATTAGTGTCAACAGAGTTGAAGTGATCAAGCCGCCGATTACTGCGATTGCCATCGGTGCACGTGCCTCAGAGCCAGCGCCGATGCGGACTGCGATTGGCAGCATGCCTGCCACCATCGCGACAGTAGTCATCAAGATTGGCCTCATACGAGCTTCGCCTGCCTCGATGATTGCAGTCAAACGATCTTTACCCTGATGTTGAGCCATGAGGCAATATTCGACGAGCAGAATTGCGTTCTTCGTCACCAGACCCATGAGCATAACGATACCGATCAAAGCGTAGAAACCTAGAGAGTCGCCCGCGATGCAGAGCGCGATCAACGCGCCACCGAGGGCTAGCGGGAGCGACATCATGATTGTGAGCGGATGCAGGAAGCCGCCGAATAGCAGCACCAGCACGCCCCAAATCAAAAGTACTCCGACGGTCAGTGCCCACGAGAATCCGGAGAAAATATCGCGTTGAATTTCAACGTCGCCGGCAGGAATGTTGCGCACGGACTTTGGCATCTCTTTATAAATCGGCAGCGCTTGCACTTGTTTAAGTGCTTCGCCCAGCGGAAGACCCGTAGCAAGACTGGCGTCAATTGTGACCTGGCGATAACGATCGTAGCGGTCGATTTGTGCTTCGCCCGAGGCGTGTCGAATCTCAGCAACGCTCTGTAATGGAACAAGAACTCCGGAGCTGGAAATCACGCGCAGATTTTTTACGGTGTGAACATCTTCTCTATATTTAGGATCGATTTGCACGCGAATATTGATCTGCCGTTCAGGCAAATTGAACTTGGGTAGGTTGCGTTCAATATCACCGAGAGTGGCAATTAAAGCGGTTCTTGCGATTGTTTCTACCGAGATGCCTTGCTCGGACGCACGTTCGAAGTTCGGATAAACTTGAATCTCAGGACGCTCGAGCGCGGCGGTCGAAACGATATCGTTGATACCAGGTATGGTGCGCATTTCGTCGCTGAGCTTTTCACTGAAGCGTCGTAACGCGACGGTATCGTTGCCGACAAGAATCAGTTTCAATTTGCCGGTGATGCCGCCGCGAGCTTCAAAGCTGATGCGAGGTCCAGGAACGACGGCGAGCCTGGAGCGAATCGTTTCCTCGAATTCTTGCTGCGATAATTTGCGTTGCTCTCTTGTTTTGAGTTTGACGTAAAGTGTTCCTTTATGAACTTCGCCTGCAACAGCCGCGGTTCGGCGGTTAGCTGCGGCGCCGGAACCGATCTGCGCGAACACACTACTCACATCAGGTTGCGCTAACAAGACGTTACTGAGGCTGATGATCGCTTTGCGCGTATCGGCGAGCTTCGTGCCGGGTGGCATTTCCATACTGATGATACTTTCACCGCGGTCGACACTGCCAATTACTGATGTCGGCATCATTTTGAAAAGCACAATGCTGAGCGCGAAAAATACTACGCCGCAGATCACTGTTTTCCAGCGGTTGCGCAAAGACCACATCAGGATTTTGTTGTATAAGTGCAAGAGGGCTTGGTTGCCATGAGATTCTTTGATCGGCGTCAAAAGATATGCTGCCATCAGTGGTGTCAGCATGCGTGCAACCACGAGGGAGAAGAATACTGCGGCTGCCACCGTCAGACCGAACTGGCAGAGAAATTTGCCTGGTATGCCGCCCATGAATGCCACTGGAACGAACACAACGATAATGGTCATAGTCGTCGCGACAACGGCCAAACCGATTTCGTCCGAAGCGTCAAAGGCGGCTTGGAAAGGTTTCTTGCCCATGGCCATGTGCCGTACTATATTTTCAATTTCAACGATGGCATCATCGACGAGAACGCCGATGACCAGTGCTAACGCGAGTAATGACATGTTGTTCATCGTAAAACCGGCCATCTTCATTACGGCAAATGTCGGTATCAAAGATAGTGGCATGGCAAGAGATGAAATAACTGCCGATCGCCAGTCTTTAAGAAAAAGCCAAACAACGAATACAGCCAATCCACCACCAACTAGAAGCGAGTCCAGGGCTGCGTGATAGGACTGGTGAACGAAAATGCACTGACTGCGAATCTTCTTAATTTTTAAATCGGGAGGCAACGTTTTTTCAAGCGCCTCGATTTTCTTGTCGACGGCCTCTTCGACGTCAACCATGTTGGCGCCTGAACTTCGAACGATCGAAAACGCTATTACAGGTTTATTGTCGATCATCGCCAGTTGACGCTGGTCGGATGATGAGTCGTCGATTGAGCCCAATGTGTCGAGCCGTGCCCAGCGATTGCCGGGAAGCGCAATCCGGGTGGCGGCGAGCTTCTCTGCTGACACAGCGCTTCCGAGAGTTCTTACCGATTCTTCCTGCGAACTAACTTCGCCGCGACCGCCGGGCAAGTTTGTATTGACCGCGCGTACTTGCGCACTGACCATGTCCGCCGTGATGCCGAGTGCTTCTAGACGTGCCGGTATCAGGTTGACGCGGATTTCCCGGTCGACGCCGCCGGCGCGTTCAACTTGTCCGACCCCTTTGATTCCGAGAATGGAACGTGAAATGTCATTGTCGGTTATCCAACTGAGTTCCTCGACTGTGCGTCGATCGGAGCCTACGGTGTAGGTTACAAATGGCCCACCAACGAAGTCTAGTCGTGATACCACTGGTTCATCAATGCCGGGTGGAAGGTTTGTGCGAATTTTTGAGATCTCGTTTCGCACGTCGTTGACGGCGCGATCTACGTTGGTCTCCAATTCGAATTCAATAGTTGTTGACGAAACGCCCTCGTTGACTTTGGAAACAATGTGTTTGACGTTGCCGATACCGGCAACGGCGTCCTCGATTTTCCGCGTCACTTGCGACTCAAGTTCTGGCGGAGCCGCTCCGGTTTGTGCGACGGTGACCGACACAACAGGCACGTCGATGTTTGGTGATTCATCGATGCCCAGAGAGAAGAAACAATAGAGACCTGCAACAGTTAGCGCCAGGAATAGAACCAGCACAGGGACAGGATTTTTAATTGACCAGGCGGATATATAGCGGAGATTCATTTGGTTTCAATTGCACCTAAGCGAACTGTGTCTCCATCTTTCAAGAAGCCACTGCCAGTGGTGACCACTTTTTCGCCCGCTTTTAAGCCGGACAGAACTTCCACGAAATCGCCAGTGCGATCGCCGGTTTTGATCTCCCTTGAGAACACGCGGTTTTCGGCTTCCAGAACGTAAACAATTTTTCGTCCATCTTTGTCCACTACGCTCGGACCCTGCACCACAAGCGCGGTTATTTCACCCAGGTCCACCAGTCCGCTGACGAACATGCCGGGTCTCCAACCGCTGCGAGGATCGTATGGAATGTCAATCCGTGCGGTCGCCAGACGCGTATTGGTGTCCACGGTCGGGCTGATTTCGCGAATCACGCCGTTCATCGTGTCACCTGCGGCACCGAGAAATTTGACTAGTTGTTTGGCGCGAAGATATGAAAGATCTTGCTCCGGAACTTGCGCGCGCACTTCGTAGCGATTGTCTCGCACCATCTGGAAAAGGTCTTCGTTAGCCATAGTTACGTCGCCTATGTGTGCCATGCGCTTTGTAATCAAACCATCCGAAGGAGCTTTGATGATTGTTTGAGCCACTTGGGCTTCCAACTGTTTGACGCTGGCTTGAATTTCGGCAATGTCGGCTTTCGCCATGTCGATGTCTTGCGACATGCCGCCTTCCATCGCCAGTTTCAAGTTTTCGTGCTCCTGCGTCTGCGCGAAGCGCGCCGCTTCCAATCGCTGTAAGGCAGTGCCATGATCGGCGTTGGCAGTCGTGGCTGATGTTTCGCGATTATCCAGATCCTCGGCTGACACAGCGCCGTCTTTTCTCAACGCCTGATACCGAGCCGCGGACATTTGTGCGTTTCGCAAATTAGCCTTGGCGCGCAACACATTTGATTCTTCTTGCGAAACGATTGCGCTTGCTTGAGCCACGATCGCCTTGATTCTGTTTATGTCCATCGGACGATTAGGCTGTTTTGTTTTTTCCAAACTGATATGAGTGCGACGAAGTTTTGCCCGTTCTTTTTCAAGTTGTGCGCGAATGATGGATGAGTTTAGTGTGGCAAGAACTTGCCCGCGTTTTACCAGATCTCCCTCTTCCACACGGACTGATTCGATTCTCAACCCTCCCACTTCAGCGCCGATCGTGAGCGGATCCCACGCCCAGACCGTGCCAGCGAGTTTGAGCGTTCGGTGAACCGCCTTGTTGTTGACCGGTTCCACCGTCACTGTCAGAACAGCTTTGTCGCCGTCATCCTTGATCGGTTTCGAGAAATTTTGGTAGATCCTGATACCGAGTGCGGTGCACACCAAAAGTGTGACGACGATCGCGATCGGCTTCCAATTTGATCGTCCGAAACTAGCCATTTGCTCCATAAATCCTTTATTCGTCGATCTGACTTCAACTGAGTTGTTTTCTTTAACTGCGTTGTTTTCTTTAACTACGTTTTTTTCTTCAACTGCGTCTTTTTCTTCTGTTCGTGGAATCAATTGTGGCATGGGATCCTGGTCCTTGAATTTTTGAATTGTGCTGGTGAACGAGATTTTTGGTTTAGAACTTTTGAAAATTTTGGTTTAAAACAAGAGCTGGATTTGGTTTAAACAAGAGTTGGATTTTGTTTGAAACGAGAGCTCAATCGAACTCAAGGTATTTGTCTAGATTGGCTAGCTCTGCGTCGCTCAAGAGTCCCGCAAAAACTAAAGACAGGACTTGCGTAGATAACGATTCGAACGCCTGTCCTTCGCGCGCGAAGTAAGTCGTAAAAATCGTTCCATATAAGAGATTGCTGATCGTCTGAGTCATCTGTTCCTCATTCAGAGGGCGGAAGCGCCCGCTTTTGCATAGCGATCGAAAATGTTCGTGCCAGGGTCTGATGTTTCGTTCTCGATGCTCGAGATAAGTCGGCTTCTTGCGATCGCGAAACTCAGCGCGCTCCTGAACGATTAGCTCGACGACGTCAGGATTGCTGTCAAAATATTTGAGAAACGCGCGAATCGCTCGCGCAATCTGCTTGATCGTGTCAGGCTCTCCGGCAACCGATGCGTTGATTGCGCCGCTCAACCCCGCCATACCTCGATCCACCGCGGCAAGGAAAAGCTGTTCCTTGCTAGGGAAGTAGTGATAAACGGTTCCTTTGGCAATGCCAAGGCGATCTGCGATTTCCTGCACATCGGTGCTGGCGTAGCCTTTGCTGGCGAAAATCTCTGTTGCAATTGGCAGAATCTCCTCGCAACGTTGGCTTGCCAACTCGAGATTGCGCGGTCGCCCCGGTCCCCTTCTATTTAAGGTATTGGTCAAAACTCACCTGCAGTATTAATTTACTGACCCGTCAGTCAATAAACTACCACACACCTGTGATTCTTGCCAGTGCTGGGTTTTCACACAAAGCCACAGGTTTACAACCGAGGTTTTCAATACGCTGAAAAGTCGCTTCGAAGGTTTAAAAAAACGAGGAGAAACCGCTTCTTTTGGCATCTGATCTGATATAAAACACTGAACCACTGGAGGTGATTCCAATGCTTACGCTAATGACGCCCGGCATCGAAGACTACGCGCTGTCTAAATCCGAAAAACATAACAACCTTCTCGACCAGCTCATGAAGGAAACCTACGACACTATGGACTTTCCGCAGATGTTGACTGGTCCTATCGAAGGGCAGTTCCTCAAGATGATGATTCGAGTCACAGGCGCCAAGCGGGTTGTCGAGGTCGGCACATTCACCGGTTACGCGTCATTGTCGATGGCTGAAGGTTTGCCTGCTGATGGCAAAATCACCACTTTGGATTTAAACCCAAGATGTTTGGCTGTGGCGAGAAAATACATCGAGAAAAGCGAGCACGGCAAAAAGATAGAAATCATCGAGGGTCCGGCGCTCGAGTCGATTGCCGCGATGGATGATCGAACTGAACTAACAGACTAATCAGAACTAACAACTAATCAAAACCGCATAACGACCGGACTAAATAAGGAATCGACAAATGACCGCAAGTGTGGAAACAACCGAAAAAATTCGCGTGCAGGATGCGTTGAAAGTAGAGAGCATCGGTAAAAAAGTGAAGTTGTGCGGATGGGTGAGAACTCGCCGCGACTCGAAAGGAGGCTTCTCCTTTATTGAATTGAACGATGGCTCTTGCATGAAAAGCGTTCAAGTTCTCGCCGAAGCTGGACTTTCTAACTACGAAAGCGAAATTCTGAAAACCGGCATTGGAAGTAGCATTGAGGTAGTCGGCGAAATCGTCGAGTCTCCGGGCAAAGGGCAAACCACCGAAGTCAAAGCTGAAACGATCAAAATTCACGGCTATGCCGATCGAGCCACTTATCCGTTGCAGAAGAAAGCGACTTCGATGGAATATTTGAGAACCATCGCCCACTTGAGACCGCGCACCAACACGTTCGGCGCCATCGCACGCGTGCGCAACGAAGTCAGCCGTTCGATTCACAGCTTCTTCCAATCGCGCGGATTCCTCTACGTTCACACTCCGATTATCACGGCATCTGACTGCGAAGGCGCAGGTCAGATGTTCAACGTCACGTGTTTGGATTTAAACGACATCCCACGCAAACCAGCTGAAGGCGGCGCTCGCGGAGAGATCAATTTCGAAGAAGATTTCTTCGGAAGACCGACTCACCTTACAGTCAGCGGACAACTGGAAGCTGAAATTTACGCTACCGCTTTGAGCAACGTCTACACGTTCGGACCAACCTTCCGCGCAGAAAACTCGAATACATCCAGACACCTTGCCGAGTTCTGGATGGTCGAACCTGAGATGGCGTTCTGCGATCTCGAAGGCGACATGCAATGTGCCGAAGATTTTCTCAAAACTATCTTCACTGATGTGATGAATAACTGCGGCGCCGACATGGAATTCTTCAATCAATGGATTGATAAAACTGTTCTCGAAACTTTGAAACACATCGTGGACAGCGATTTTGTGCGGATCTCGTATACCGAAGCTGTCGACATTCTGGTCAAGTCCGGACACACCTTCGAGTTTCCAGTGAGCTGGGGAATCGATTTGCAATCTGAACACGAACGCTATTTAACTGAAACGAAATTCAAGAAACCAGTGATCGTTTACGATTATCCGAAAGACATTAAAGCGTTCTACATGCGCCTCAACGATGATGGAAAGACAGTGCGAGCGATGGACGTTCTCATGCCTAAAGTCGGAGAAATCATCGGCGGCAGTCAAAGAGAAGAGCGCCTCGATGTGTTGATCGAACGCATGAAATCCTGCGATCTCGATCCGGAAGAATACTGGTGGTATCTGGATTTGAGAAGGTTTGGAACCGTCCCCCACGCCGGATTTGGTCTGGGATTAGAACGAACAGTTCAGTTCATTACCGGTATGGGAAATATCCGCGATGTCATCCCGTTCCCGAGAGCTCCAAAAACAGCCGATTTCTAAGAAGCTGCTGTTCGGCGAGTCCGCTAACTTCGAAAACCAGTCCGCGCATTTTTGCATGCCACTGCATATGGTGCCGGCAGATTTGCGCGAGCTAGTATTGAAAGAACCACGGCAAATTGCTGAATGGCAGGAGTTGTTTCCGTCCGAGTTCTCAACGGAGACGGAAGCAACCACCTTCGCGCGCCAGCAGGCGCTCCAGAGCGACTCGGAATCATCCGTGTATGTGAGGGCGCAGGAGTTCGAAACAATCGTCGCTGAGCATGTGCCAGCGGTTCAGAATGCATCGGACACTTCGAGCGCAACAAGCGCGCATTTGTTTCAAAACTGGCGAAAAGCGAGTTCACTTCCTGTTGATACCAGGCTACTTAGCGATGAACTATCTGAGCGAATTCGAAATAGTTTTATCGAGAATGAACTAAGCGGTTTATTGGTTCACAGTGACAACGCCGCGTTTTTGAAATCGGCTGGGGCGGAATTGTCAGAACAAGTGCGGTTGATTTATATGGACCCGCCGTACAACACGGGCAACACTAATTTCGCATACAAAGACGATTTCGAGCGGTCCGACTGGCTTGCGATGATGCGCAATCTTTTAGTCCAGCTGCTCCCGATGCTGGCTTCGAATGGTAGCATTTGCATCAGCATCGACGATTCAGAAATGCCCTATCTGCGAATTCTGCTCGACGAAATAGTTGGTGAGAAAAACTTCGTCGCGTGCATTGCCTACGAGCGTTCCGGCAGTGCTGGATTGGGTCAGGGCGGCGTGATACTGAACACAAAGGAATATATTTTAGTTTATTCGCTCGATAAACGAGCTTTAAACGATCTCGGTCGTGAACGTCCACTCGATAAGGAAACGATGCGGCGATACAGCAAAGTTTTAATCGATGAGGGAACGAGAACTTTAATCGATGAAATTGAGACTGCCGGTCAGCATGCTCGTTTGTACCGACATGAAGGAGTCCGCATATCGAGCCTGTCTTTGAGAACCTTCGAAGCACGCCGCGATGAAATTGATGCTCAGTTCATTGAATCATTCGAGAAAATCTTTCGCACGCAGAACGTTCAAAAAGAAAATTCTTTTCAAAATTCTATTATTACACGACTTAAAAAGGACGAGTTCTATAGCATGGAATATATTCCGAGTCGCGGAAAATACAAGGGCTCCGATAAAACGCTGTACTACTGGAACGGTGAGCTTTGTGCCTGGCTGAAAGACTCTGCCTTTGTCACCGCGAACGGTATCACGAAGAGAAACAAACTAACTGATTTTTGGAGCCACGCAGAAATTCCGAAAGCTGATCTCGCCAATGAAGGTGGCGTTCTATTCTCGCGCAGCAAGAAGCCTGAACATTTGATGCATCGTTTGATCGCATTGACGACAGATAAGGGCGATCTTGTTTTAGATCCATTCCTCGGCAGCGGAAGCACAGCCGCCGTCGCTCACAAAATGGCAAGGCGTTGGATTGGAATTGAATCGGGACAACACTTTTTTGACGGTCCGCTCTCCCGCTTAAAACGAGTACTCGGCGGAGAGCAAAGCGGCGTGTCTCACCTGACCACCTGGCAAGGCGGCGGAATTTTCAAATACTATCCGGTGAAGGAAGGGCGCAAATCCACCTTGCCTTCTAAAATTTTAGACTGATCGATCGGGACCACCTCTAGTGTTTCGGTCGATGCCATGTCATGTCGCTCCACGCTACCATCGGTTTTCGGCATGAAGAACGAAGCAACTGCTCCGACTAAATATACGGAAGCGACGGTTGCTGCGCCGGTTGCGTAAGAGCCGCCAAATGATGCGATGATTTGCCCTCCGAAAAGTGCAGCCAAAGCGGCGAATACACGACCAGAATTATAACTGAAACCAAATGCGGTGCTGCGAATTCGTGTCGCATAGAGTTCGGGAACGTATACGAATAGAACTACGAACGGCAAAATACTTACGCCGCCGATGCAGAATGCCCAGAGCAAAAGAGGCAGGCCAAAGGATTTCACGGTTGTGAACATGCCGACGCAGCAAAGAAAGCTCGCCATCGATCCAACGAAGAAACATCGCCTTCGTCCGAACATGTCGACTAATTTGCCACCAAGAAATCCGAACATGATAAGACCAACGTTCATACAAATAGTCGTCATGCTCTTTTCGGCTGTTGCAGGCGATCCTACCAGTTGATTTATCCACGCTGGTATCCAGGAGAGCACGGCCCAGTATCCCATGATGCAGGAACTCGCCATCGCCATTACCGTAAAAGTCGCGCGTCGATTGTCTTTTGAGAACAGCTCGGTCAACGGGTTAGACAGTAATATTTTTTCTTCCGCGTTGCGAGCTTCCGGTTTTTTCAGTCGCGCCCGTTTGCGCGCTTCAGAAATAAATTCAAATTCTTCGGTGTCTTTGAGTTTTGCTCTTACGTAAAACGTAAGCAACGCTGGCGTGACACCAACAATAAATAGCACCCGCCATCCGAAATCGCCCAGACCGAGATTAAGTAAGGAAGTTGCCAAATAACCAAAGCCGAACGCTGATACCATTACTCCCATCGCGTGCAGTCTTGATTTTCCGCGCCAGGTTTCGGCGAGAATTACACCGCCTATTCCGATTTCGCCACCGATTCCGACTCCGACCAGGAATCGATAGAACGCCAGTTCTTGCCAGCTATGAGCGATCGCGCAAAGACCGGTGAACAATGCATAAGTTAGGATGGTTATCATCATAGTTTTCGCCCGACCGATCCGATCGGCTAGCATGCCGAAGAGAACCGCGCCGACAGCCCAGCCCATCATAAAAATGGCAAGCACATAGCTGCCATATCGTCCGATCATGGCGTGGTCTGTTGTGCCAAGAAGCTCACCTAGAGCGGGAACGAGGACCATAACGAAGATGGTGGCGTCGAGTCCGTCAAAAAAAGCTCCGAGCCACGCAGCAATGAAGGCGTGCCATTTTGTAGCCTGCTGAGAGGTTTCCGCACGTAGCTTTTGCACACGCACCATAGTTGAGTTCATTTTTTGACCGCCCAAACTAATCACTGAGAGTGCAATCGTATGTCTGTCCGCCCCTCTTGACAATGTGGATTTCGGAGATCAGTGGGAGATTTACGAGGTATGTTGTAACAACAGTTTATACGGACCTTCTACAAATTCGTCTGGTCAAATTTTACTAAGAAAAATCAAGTTGTACGCTAATGCAGAGCACCACGCGCGGTACCAGTTTACTCAAACCAGATAAGAAGCGCTTAGTTAGCGCCACGAGCTTCTGACAAGAAATCTCGTAGTTCTGGTTGATCGTATGATTTTTAATTTGGAAACAAACGGGCGCGACTGTTTGCGTCCAGAGAAAATAATTTCACAGCGAAAACACCCCACGGCAGCTGGTCTGGCGGCGGCGTTTTTTAATATCTGCTGCCGAAGGAGTGCATCTCTGCTGTACGCTATATGCCACATCAAGAAGATGTTAATATTGGCTACCAATCTGGCTGCCTTTATAAGAGGTCGATCAGTTTAAACCGAATCTTCAAAAGTTTTTTTTATGAACGCTTACGTTATGGGCTTTGTAGTTGTCTCCATCGCATCATTGCTTTCCATTGCCGGCATGCTGATAGTTCGGCGAAAGGTCGGTACTGAAATGCTGTCGTCATTCAATGATGTCGGTGGTAATGCCTTCCAGGTCGTTGGCACTTTTTATGCGGTGTTGTTGGGCTTAATCGTTGTCGATGCAATGAGTTCAATGACGGACTTGCGAGTGACAGTCGACCAGGAAGCCAATGCCGTCGGTGACACATTCATTCTTGCGCGAGGTCTGCCTGAGAAGGAGCGGTACCGTATACGGGGACTATGCGTCCAATACGTGGATACAGTTCTAGACGAGGAATGGCAAGCCATGCGGCAAGGCATGGTCAGTCGCGACGCCATTGTTTGCGTGTCGGACTTGTGGGATGCGGTAATTGACTTCAAGCCGACCGATGACGCTGAAAGTGATATTCGTCAAATGTGCTTGAGCAACATGGCTGAACTTGGGGATAACAGGCGCGCCAGATTAATAGCCAGTCAGCATGGTGTTGCTCCTGAGATTTGGTCCGTGTTAATCATCGGTGCCATGCTCACTATTGCGTTCTCGTATTTCCTGAGCCTACCAAGTTTGGTTGCGCAGATTTTGATGACTGTGATCATAGCCACTACACTATCATTGAACGTTTATCTCGTTTATTTGTTCGGGTATCCACTGTCAGGTCCATATTCGATTGCGCCGGAAGGTTTTCTGGTTGATCGTATGATTTTTAAAATGGAAACAAGTGGGCGCGAATCTCTGCCTCCAGAGAAAGTATTTTCCCCACGAAAGCTGCTCCACGACAAGTAGGTAGGTGCTACGACAGCTCTCAAGGGACTGACATACTGGTTGATTTTTGAGGAATCACATATGGTGGCACTATTCCATCCTGGAGTGTGCGCAAAAAATTCTAAAACCGGCAAAGCGTTTTGGTTGCACTACCGTACCGCTGCGTCCTCAGCTGTTTTTATGCTCAGCTGTCTAATTTTTACGTGTGTGTGGATAGTGGGATCGCCTTGTTGGTCGTCAGGAGACAAACCCGTAAATTTTATCTTTCTCGTTGACGTTTCCGGCAGTATGGTATCCAAGTCGACAATGGTCACCGACGGCAGCGGCGGCACTATCACGTTGTTTGAAGCGATGCGCAAAGCGGTGCAAAACATTGTCGCGGACTCACGATTGATCAAACAGGGGTCGCGCGTCTCGTTCATCACTTTCGGAACGACAGTGTCCGAGAAAAGCGATTGGCCCACGTCGATAGATACCGATCAGGACAGGGCAAAACTGGTGCAGTTGATAGGCGATCGTACTGCACTCAGCGCCGATCGAAAAGGCGATACCTACATGGGCGGAGCGCTCAATCAAGCGCTTGTACGGGCCGACAATTTCCTTATGAAGTCCGATCCGTGCACGACTACTTTCATATTGATGCTTACCGACGGCTGGGACGAGCCTCCCAACGGTGCTCAATACAAGGCATCAGATGTGGCCCAGCAGATAGTCCGCAGAAAAGAAACGATCAAGCGAAAGGTTGGAATTGATACATGGCAAACCGCAGTGATCGGTTTGAAGCGACTGCCCACGTCTAAAGTAGGAACAACAACTGCTTCTCAGTTGTCGACAATGATTAATGGCACTTTTCTAGACATCACTCAGGAAAAAGGGAAAAGCGTTTCCGATCAGATCTATTTGGCTCTGAGCAAGATTCTCGAGAATCAACGCGGCACGTTCAGCCTGGTTGGAAACAGTAAAGATCCGTTTTTTCCGGTTATCGATTTTGGCACCATCAATGGTGACGGGATCGCAAAAGGAGAATTCGAACTCGATTTACTGACTTGCGATCGAGAAGAAATTTCGGCGATAAAAGAGGCCTCAATACAAGCGCCCAAAGACTACTGGGCGACTGTGATCGAAAAGGTTTCCAAAAGACATGGATCAACCATGATAAGAACGATCTCGGAACTGCCTGCAGATGCGTTAACTGTTATACCGGAGCAATCGCCTTGCATCGTCTCTCCTGTGGTTGACAGTGAAGGGCGCAGGACCATTGCCAGGAAAAAAATAAGACTTATTATTCAAGCCGGTTCCTCGTTTCCTGTCGGCACATTCGTTGGCCGTTTAAAACTGATATCTTCGGCTCGAATTCCCGACAGTATCCCATACGTGATCACGGCACCGGCAAGACTTGCCACTAAGGATGAAGCGGTCAAGGTTTCAGTCAAGCGAAAAGGTACGTTAACCAGAGAAGAGACCGAGACGGAACTGACAATCACATTTGTGCAGAGCGAAGGCTCACCGCCAGGAGCCAATTACAAAATTGAAATACCGGCGCCCTCGGCTCAATTGGACAAAAAGAGTCACGAAACACTTGCATCAAAATGTTTCAACAATGGCAAGTCAACAACACTAAATTTCGACACCAGTAAACAAAAGTCTGCCAGTACCATCGTGCGAATTGTCTTGCCTGAGGATCAAAGCGTTGGCACTTATAAGGGACGATTTAAACTCAACATCAGTGGTCCCAGCGAAATCACAGCACCAGGCGACCTGCCATTCGAGATCACCCTGTCACCTACTGACTGGGAGCGTATCGCACCAATTGCAATACCAATGATTTTGCTGTTGATCGTCGGAATTATCGTTTACATTTATCTCTATGTCGTATCACAAAGACGTAAATAGAAATCGAATGATTCACTCATTTGAATGTTGGAAAGCTGAAACCTGAAAATTGGCGTCGAAGTTGGATACAGTATCATCTCGATGTGCAAAACGAAGCCAAGAAGCCCGAGGGATGCTGCGCTCCCGGTTTAGCCACAATTATCGAAAGAGTGGCGCCGATCCACAAATTGTTAGGAAAGCTAGTCGATTTAATAGCGGCCCGTAACTGTGCCTATATTTTGGTAATACAGTAACAATCAAAAATTCAAACGCTAATGTCGCATACAGCGTTTGCCGATCAATCCCCGGAAAAGCATGGAAGGACGTTAGGCGCTAACACGTTTAATTTCGGTGCATGACGAGGGACAACATCATTAGACAGATTCGAGCAAAAGGATGAAAAACATGGATCTGGGTGTTTGGTATGGAGTTTTAGCACTGATCTCGGTCATATTTGGCGTCATAGCCAGGTTTGCTGCCTATACCGTTCTGGTCAAGTTTAAAAGATGGCTTCCCGAAAAGGCTACCGGAGTAGCAAACATAATAGCCGCCGTGATTATCGTTGTCGGATTAATCGCGGTAGGCGCTCATATGATGCTTGGAGGGAAATAATTTAACGGGCGCAGTTCAAAGCAAAGATGGCATGTTCATCGTTGCTTTGCTCTGGGCGGGCTTTGCCCTGGCAGGATAATTTTTTAGCTTCTAGTTGAGGACAGGACAATGACAATCAGGACAATTCCTTCACTTGTGGTCGGTTTGGGTGGTACGGGAAAACGAGCACTCACACATCTGAAGCGGCGCATATTCGATACCTACGGCGTCGATGAACTGCCTTGGATCAGATTGTTGTCCATCGATACTGACAGTGCCACCGTCAACAATCCGCCGGTGATCAGTCAGAGGACCGGAGAATTCATCAAGCTCGGAACCAGCGAATCCCGAGTGATCGACCAGAGTGACACGCCTCAGGTGATAAGCAACCTCGACGCCCCGGAGAATCGCCATATCAAGGAATGGTATCCCGATCCGGACATGAAAGTTGATTTTCCAAAGGCAGCCAGAGGCTCCGGCCAGATTCGCATGTTTGGAAAAATCGGTCTTCACAAAGGAGACAATCTGCATTCAAATTACAGGTGGTTGCAGCAGGCTGCTCATGAGGTCGCAGATCCGGCCGCCTGGTCGAGTTTTCCGAATTTTGATGTCGATCACAACGTCCAATTCGTCTATGTAATCTGTTCGCTTTGTGGTGGCACCGGTAGTGGCATGTTTCTGGACATCGCATATTTGCTCAGAAAGATTGTCGGCGTTGATCCATCCACGAAAAGATTCGTCGGCATGTTTGTCATGCCTGAGGTGTATGAACCGGTTATCGAGAACCAGCACATCAAGCGCATTTACGCCAATGCCTATGCCGCACTGCGTGAGATGGATTATTTGTTGAACAGCCCAAAACGATCTTATTTAATCAAAGGAAAAGATCACACCTTTGTCGACTTCAAAGGCGATGTTCCTCCATTCGATTTTGTTTTTCTGTTTAACAATAAAAACAAGCGCGGATCGGTCATCTCGCAAAGACAAGTGTCCGGCGACAAACCAATGGCAATAGACGATCGCGTAGCCCAATATATGTCAGAGACGATAATGACTGACGTTCTGTCGCCTGTCACTGAGCGAAGTGAGTCGATTCTAAGCAATATCTTCACGTCCCTGGGTGACCCGGAACAAGTTGGAGACAGGACGTTCTACAAAACCTATTCGGCGGTTGGCGTTTCCTCCGTCAAGATTCCTGCCATCGATCAATTCTCGGACTTGCTGCGCATCAGAATTACCGACGCCGTAATTGACTTTCTTTTGCGGCCCGACCCCGACATCACCGAAAAGGCTCTGGCAAAACAATTCTGGTCTGAGCACGTTGCTGAAGTCGAAGACAAGCTGGTGCTCAGAACGAGTTTGAGCAGTGACGCCTCATATGGGCGTTTTCTCTCAAGTGCTTTTCATGAAGAGTTTAAGCTCAACAAACCAGCTTCGCTCGACAAACTCAAGCACTGGGTAGAGGCATTGATGTCCGATTCGATTATCGAAGGTGAATCTCTGTCAATCGAAAACCACGCCACCAGTTACGCAAAGGACTTCATCGATTCAGTAAACACTCAAGTGAACAAAAGCTTGATGACCTTCGCGCACAATCCAAAGCACGGCTACGCCTTCCTTTGCGAATGGCTGGAAGAACTGATGGCTCTGTGCAATCAGAAGATCGCCCAGCTTCCTCCTGTACCGGAGGTTGTCGGTGATCCGAAACGGCGGGTAAATGAGGCTATCGAATCGTTGAAACGCGTGAGCGACGACGTTCAACTGCCGATACTTCGCGACACGATGTATATTCTTCTTGAGCGTTTGTCGGAGTACTATGACTCCAGAGGCAGAGATGTGCGCGGGCACAGTCTGGTCGTCAATGTTTACGAGAAACTCTTAAAAGAAATCGAGGTTCTGCACACGCAATTGAGAAAACTGCGTGACGTGCTTTCCGAAGTCAACGATGAATACGATGTGCGCTACTCGGCCAAGATCGCCACCATGGGCGATGCCTCATCTGAACGCATTTTGATCGATAAATCGCTGATCGGAAGAAAAGAGACGGAAAAATTTCTCGACGGTTTGTTAGCTTCGATGTGGGAAAACCAGCAGTGGAAGGACCCAGTTCCGAAGCTGGCTGAGGAAATTAAACAGTTAATCGAAGCAGAGCTTGGTGCCAATCTGGTTAAACAAGCAATCAATACGAGCCTTTCGGTCGAAGAGAGAAGCGTAAACATCAAGAAAATGATCGAAGAATTCGTACAGAAGAAAATCTTCGATCAAAAATTTCCTGTCAATCAACAAACAGGAAAGATTGATGAGCCTCACTACACCACACCGGATGGCCGCAGCCTCTTGCTCGACTTCGCCCAGGGCAACCTTCTCAATCTGATGGTCGCCCACAGCTCACCGCTATGGTCTGTGAAAACGCACCAAATCGGATCGGCCAGTCAACCGATCACCTTCGTTGGTTTGAATGGTACAAAACTTCCGGAGAATATCGTCAACGAATTGCAAAAGGAATTGCCGGGATTTAGAACCAGCGACGTCGTGCTGTCAGACGCCGAACCGCGTATTTTGATCAAACAGTACGATCCGTTGTATTCGCTGGCATCTTATGATGGGATCATCGATTACGAGAATTATTACAAGAATACCGATCGGCTGTCTAATCCCATGCACACCGATCGAAAATTCTCAGTCGAACCAAATCCTTATATGCAATGGCTTTCTTATGAAATGCCAAAGAAAGACCATGTGGTGCTCTGTTCCAAGGGTCACGACATAGTCGAGGCAATCAGGCGAGATCTTCAGTTCTGCCCGCATTGTTCGACGCAGGGAATTAAAAACCTGATTGTGAAAGGCAAAATCGTCTGTCCGATGTGCCAGCAGATTGTCGACAAGGGTAGCCGGAAGTGTCCGGAATGCGCCGGCTTAATTGAAGGTCACAAGTCCGCACCTGCGGAATTAAAACTTTCCGGCATTGATGAGATTGCCTGTCCTGGTTGCGTCACACTAGGAAGACCAAATCCGGAGAAGATGCTTTTGAAACATGATCCGGATAAACGCGTGCAAACTTTTTGTCCGAGCTGCGGCTCAGCCTGGGCTGATATGTGCCCTTACTGCTCCGCCGATCTCGAGAAGACGACTGTCTGCACCAAGGGTAGTGACAGATGCATTTTTGAAAGCCCGCCGATTATTCTCTGCTACTCTTGCCGATGTCCGGTAACGCCGGACACCAGTAAATGTCCGCGCTGTTTCAAAGAAATCGAAGAATGCGCACCATGCAAAGAACTTGGGCTTGCGGTGAGAATGATATCGACTGAGTACGAAGTTTGTCCTAACAGGCACACTGCGGTCGAGGAAAAAGGCAAAGTGGCCGACCCAATTGCCGCCGTGCAATAGCGACTAAGTGAAGTCGATAGAGGAGTTGATTGATCGAATTAACGGACCATTGCCGGGCGACGCCATGCGACCGCCCTGTCCGATGACCGAGTGAAGACTGACTAACTAGAGTGTCCTAACGGAAGGAGAAAAACGTGCCGCTTACTTTCTATCTTCGAGACAAGAATCCAGAGGTTGTAGCGGCCTGGGGCCAGTTTTTCGGACGGCAGGCCAACCTCGACATCGCCGAAGGTGATGCGCTTGAGCTGGACGTCTCCACAATCGTAATGCCGCTCAATAGCTTTGGAATTTTGGGTTCAGGCTTCGCGCGTGATTTGAACGTGCATAGCAAAGGCTTGCTGGAAGGTCGTGTTCGCAAACTAATAGAAGATAAGTATGCCGGTGAGTTGCCGGTCGGCGTGTCTGAAGTTCTCAAATCCGGAATTGAAAAACCGGACTATGTCGTGATATCGCCCACGGTGCGTGTCCCGCCCGAGCGTGTGTCAAACGCCAACGTCAACACCTATCTTGCCACCCGTGCAGCTCTGCGTGCCATCGCCTCCTTCGTGCGCAAGGAGCTGCAAGAGGGCCGCGAATCCTCCATTACGTCGGTCGCTCTGGTCGGTATGGGAACCGGACAAGGCAAAACTCCGCCCGTGATCGCCGCGTTTCAAATGTACGAAGCTTATTGCCAAATCGTCATGGGAAGGGAACCTAATTTTGCCACGATCGAATCCGCTAATGCCCACGATCAGGAACTGCGCAAAGCCCGCTACATGTAGGCAATCGATGTCCGTGAAAACTTGTTTGCACCAGAGGAGCGTTAAGGAGAAAGGAGCGCTTCGCGATATTGGACTACTGTTTCTTGATGAAGGCAGGGTCAATCCAGTTAAGACGGAAAGTCGTCACTGTCGGAGCCGGAGCCGGCTCCAGCGCGCAAGGCACGACCCATTAACACACTGGCGAGGGTTTCAGGTGTTGACGGCGCTCGTAATCGTGCTTGCATCTCCGCTTCCTCATACTTCTCTTTGTTCGAGCGAATTGTTTCCGTCGCTTTGTCGAAATAACTGGTTGGTTCTCCAATCGGCATGTCGCGCGATCTGTCAAACGCCACCAGTATCTTAGCGTCTTCAATCAAACGTTTGAGGTCGGCACCGGTCAAGCCGTCAGTCGTCGAGGCTAGAGTCGGCATATCTAGACGTCTTAGTTCAATCGGAAGTTTATGAGCATGGTCGTTTAGAATTTGCATTCTGGCTTCTTCATCAGGCAAGCGAGTTTCCAGCCATAGTTCGATTCTTCCTGAGCGCACCAATGCTGGTGGCACGCTGCTGACGTCCATTGTCGTCATGATTATGCAGACACGTTTACTGCTCGCGCTCTCCAAACCGTCCAGCATGGTCAGCAAATAGCGGTAGAGACCGAAGTCATCTTTGTTTTCAAAAATTACATCGCTATCGTCTATGAATATAATCGACGGCGCATTATTTTGCGCGGCCTCGAAGACATGCTGAATCTTGCTGTAGAAATCAGACGAACCAGAGATGAAGGTTCCGTCGATCAGGAAAAACTTACTGCGTAATCTGTGCGCCAGCGCTCTGCCGATGGTCGTCTTACCGGTGCCAGGTGGTCCTGCAAGCAGTACTCCACGCTTTGGCTGTATATCATATTCAATGGCCAGATCATCTCGTTCAAGCGGAACGATAATATTGGCTTCGAGGGCCTCGAGGACATCATCGACGCCTCGTAAAGACTTCAGCTCAAAGGCTTCGACTTCATCGAGATCTACATTGCTACCCATGCGTTGGCTTCGCATGTATTCGATGAATTTCTCAGTATCGAGCCCTTCATTTTTCTGGGCTAACCAAATGCATGCCCCCTTGATTTGATGCGCGGTGAGCTTGGGTGCGAATCGATAAATCTTGTGAAAATCTAGAGCATCGGCTTTCTCTCCGAGATAGGTCTGAGCGAGAAATTGATAGTCACTGAAATCAAACTTCTCGATATTTGCACAATAGCTTCTGTTCCAAATCGGTCTTGGAGTATTGCCATTCATTCCGAAAACAATTTTTTTCTTGCTGTCGGCAACGAACGAAGCGACGCTTGTCAGAATCGCTTCGATAAATTTTCCTCGTGGATAAGGTGAACCAAATCCACAGCCGCAAATCACATCGTAGATCAGGTCCAGGTCGTCCATGATTACAAGATCGTTGGACGAGAGCGCGTCCATCAGCATTTGTTCGAGAACCTCATCCATCGCAAGAGGATTCTCTTTGCGAATTGCATCGATGAAATCCTTCATACTCAGAAACTTGCCACCACTGTCCGTGTGCAGTTTCTGAAGAATAGTGGTTCTGCCCATTCCCGTATGCGACCAGACAACAAAGATCTTGCCGATGGGGAGCGCCTCGGTCAGATGAATAAACGCTTTTTCTTGAGTAGGACTTAAGTCGGTCACAGAACCTCCTGACTCGTTTGCAACGAACACTTTTACCAGTGCTTCCAATCGCGCGAACGAAGTACGACATCACTTAAATCACAATAGCAGAACGTCGACAAGAGACGCTCGACCGAAGCCTGCGCGTCCCTTTTCTGGAGTCTGGCCGCGGTGCCCCAATTCCGAAGGGGACCCGTCTACTCCGTGGATCTCATGTCGTTAGTGTCAGTCGTCGACCGTTCAAGTTTAAATCGGTTTGGAGGGGGTATATGGGCTTTGTTTTACGAGCGAGAAAAAGATGACGACACCTTCCTTGACCGCTTTTGCTCAACGAGGAAACGTAAATCTTCTGCTAGTCCAGCCGCTTTGAAGTCATTTGGAGATCTCGAAACGATAATGCCTGCGATCGACAAGAATCTTGAGAATATAATTCCAGGCGCTATTCAACGAGAAACCTAACGTCTGGCTGGAAGCGAAAAAGATGAGGCCGTTTGATGATCAAATTATTGTTGTGCGCAATTTTAATAGTCTCTTGCGCTTTGATCGGTTTTGCGATCTGGTGGGTTGTCCTAGACCCCGGTTCCCTGTACATGGCGCACCTTTGCAATCAGGCGACGTTGGAAAAAAGTCCGGAGGTAGTGCTATCCCGAGGTCATTTAGGTAATGTGCGTAGCTGACGAAAATGACAAAATCTGCAAAAATTCAGTCGTGAGCGTCGACATCACGAATCGCTTTTACCCCATTGCGGGTCGCGTTTTTCAAGAAACGCGCAGATCCCTTCTTGCGCATCTGCTGCGAGCAAGTTTTCAACCATTATTCCGGTTGTGAATTCGTACGCTGAAGCGAGGTCCATTTCTTTTTGCTTGTAAAACGCTTGCTTGCCGGTCGTCACCGCATGTGGTGACTTCTTTGCGATCTTGCCCGCCAGTTTCAATGCTTCATCGAGCTCGGTTCCTGCTTCTACAATGCGATTTACGAGTCCGATGCGGCAGGCATCTTCTGCAGTCATCAATTCGCCGAGAAGCAGCATTTCCATCGCATGTTTCGATGAAACATTTCGCGAAAGTGCCACCATTGGTGTTGAGCAAAATAGTCCGATGTCTACTCCAGGTGTCGCGAACTTAGCGGTTGTTGATGAAATCGCCAGATCACAGCTCGCGACGAGCTGGCAACCAGCGGCGGTGGCAATACCTTGTACCGCAGCAATTACTGGAACAGGCAAATTTACGATTGACTGCATCATGCCGCTGCATAAAGTCATAATCTTCTTGAAATACTCGGCGCCTCCATCCACATCCTGGCGATGTGCAGTGAGCTCTTTCAAATCATGACCTGCACAAAACACCGGTCCCGATGCGGACAGAACAACTGCACGCACACTTCGATCACCAGCAATCTCTTCGAGTGCTTGCCTGATGTTCAGCATCGTTTCTTCTGACAAACTATTGCGAGATCGCGATCGATTCAGTGTGAGCAGCTCAATAGAATCGCGACGCTCGCGTAGCAAGACAGGTTGAATCGCAGAATTGGGGTCGGTCGAAGTAACAGGTGAAGTCATTCGCGTAATCTATAGTTGTATCTTCATTATAGAGGAACTAACACTCAGGGTCCTAGCGCTCTTGCTGGCTGGAAGCTTTCAGCTATTCGAATGGCAAATCGAAGCTTGCTAGACTGCGGTGATGTCTTCGCTGTTCGAACGACTCTCGTCAGCCCTCTCCAATGAGAAGAGCGACAGATCTTAGCATGCAATGGTTAGATTTTCGGCTGTCGTCCGCAGTTACGGTGTGACCGTTCCCTGCGCACCGGCACTGCCACTGACACCACCACGGTGCTCCTAACTGGTGGGGGCGGGTCTGGCGCAGGCGAAGGCGGTGTCCTGCTCTTCTTATGCCGGATTACCGTAGAAGATGCGCCTATACCGTTTGCCCGCTGGCTCTTGCGGGACAAGTTTGAACTCCGTGGGAAAGTGCGTATGTTGCATGATTTGGTTCTGGAGATTTTGAAACCGAACGCCGTCTTCACCGGTCGAACGTATGTTCAGAATCTTGGTTTCGCCGCTGGAATCTTTGTACTCGATGCCTTCGAGCATGTCCGTCGAGCCGTCCATCATTTTCTTCCATTGAGCTCTTGCTTCGCCTACCACCTTGTCTTCCGCGTCTCGTTCGATGATTGAATCCACCAACCTTGAGTTTTCTTTCGTGCGGAACTCTTGTGTATGGGTCGGTTCTGCGCCGTTCCAGCTCGTTTCTAAAGTAACGCGCTTGCCGTTTTCAGTGGCGATGGAGGTGACGCTTTGAATGCTGAGATTCTTGCCGTATTTGACCGTCATGGTCGAGTTGTCGCGATAGTCGTGAATCGAGTCGGAGGACTTCTTGCCGTTTTCGCCGTAGCGATAGGATGCTGATGTGACGCGCTCACCGTCTTTTCCGTACTCAACGCGGAATTCGACTTTTCCGCTTGCCTTATCACTGTTAATTTGCGACGTGATTCTGCCCTGACCATCAAACAGTGTCGTGGATGTATTCCCATTCTGGAACGTGTGATCTTCGCGGACGACGTTGCCCTCTTTGTCCAGCTGGTTTACTGTCTTTCTATTGCCTTCGTGCGTGTCAATGGTCTGGGTGCGAGCGGCATCGTCATAGCTGTAGCTGATCTTCCAGGGCTTAGAGTCTGGCATTCCGTAGTCGCTTTCCATCTCGGTGACGCGACCGCCTTCGTCATACTTCAGGCGATGAACACCTCCGTCGGTTTCTATTACTGTCGGTCTGCCCTGATCGTCAACTTTAGAGACGCTGACGTTCTCTTCTAAATTCAATTCAATGCCTGGAACCTTATCCGCCTGGTCGGCCTTCGCCGCTGCCGCGTCATCGGATTTTTTAAGAATGCTGCGCTCGTGCCAGTTCTTCACTTCGCCTTTGAGCGAGAGGAGAGGATCGTTGAGCGACGCATCAAGATGGGCGGCGAGAATCGATGCTGCATGCTTGTCCATTTTATTCAGGGTGGAACCTTTGCCGGCGGCTTGTTTAAGTTCGTCGGAATCCAGCATTCTGTTGGAGTTTGTGTCGATGATTTTGAAATCTTCGTTGGAGAGCTGTTGTTGCGCGAAATCGGTAGTGTGCCACGAAGGTAGTGTTGCCGCCAGTTTTACCTTGCTGCCGTTCAATTGGACATCGACATCGGAATTGTCGACCGTCTTTGTAATGCAGTTGAGATGTGGGGCCTTAGCTTCTCCCAGGCTCCCAAATTCCTGCGCAGATTTAAGTTCGTTGGTGGTCAAAGAGCCACTATTATTGGTATCAATCTTTTGAAAATCTTCTCTGCTCAGGCTCAGTCTGCAATCGTCAAAGCAGTCGCTGGGGGTGGAGATGGTGCCCGGGGTGCAAGTATCGTCCTTACAGCAATCTGACATTGGAGTGAACCTCAAAGGAACGGAGTATTAATCAGCAACCGCATCACTGGTTTGCAACGATTCGATTGAACGCGAAAAGTGTGGCTAACTTGTACCGGAGCCGTGGGGAGAATACGAAAAGCCAGATAGATCAATCCCTCGACTCATTCGTCAAAGGAATTCTTTCTTTCCCTGTCAACGCGTTGCCGCTCGGCGAGCAGACCTCGATTGATCACGCGTTCCGGCATGCCCTCTGGTTTTTTTTAGCGAAGAGCACAAATCAGTTCGTTCATTTTGACGCGAAAAACTTATGCCGACGTGGATGACCCGAGCCCAAATAAAGAGATTCCGCGAGGAATACCGGACCGAGTCGCGACAAAGTAGTGGCAAAAAAGAAACGCTTTGCTTGGAGCGACCCAACTTCAATTAAGCAAACCATACAAGAAGCGCTTTGTTAGCGCCACGAGCTTCTGACAAGAAATCTCTTAGTTCAAAAAAATCCGCGCAAAGATCGTCCAGGGCACCATCGTAGTGAAAAGTTTGCGGATAGACGTCTGCGTTCATTTCCTCTGAATCGAAGTTCGATCGGAACTCATGTTCTGAAATTGATACGAGCGCTTTTTCAATTTCATAAACTTCTTGGAGGGAGAATGCGCGAACGGTATCAACAGCACTTCCCATGTTGTTGTATTCGATTTCGATGCCACCAGTTTTTAGAAAAGTCAGAAGAGCATTTCGACCTGCTGATGTTTTGCCGATTAGATAATCAATGCCGTCCCAGGTTCTGTCGAAATTGAAGGAGTCATCCGCATCGTCGTCCTCAACCAGCTCTTCGAGAACTTGTTCGTCGCCATTGGCGATGTCCTTATATGCGTCCTGGTTGATTGCCTGCAAGCAGCAAATTATTCCCATTGATTCCTCGTGCTTAGCTGGATGGCAACCTGCGTAGTGGGGAGTCGAACCCCTTCAGCGAGATCGTGGGAGTGTCGTGGCGATAGGAGCCTGTACTCATTGTAAATGCTTGGCATTCGCAATGACCGATCTGAGGATGTTAGAGTAATACTGGTAAGCTCGTCGTGGAGCGTATTATGGCTTAATCGCAACAGGCAAGGACATTATGGTAGGAAGAAAACTAAGGCAGGATGTTTTGAAATTCAAATAATCACGCAACGAGACATGGCCATCGGCGAATGAACTCGCGACAGATTCTGGCGCAAAATTAGGATGTTCCGCAAAATGCGCGAGATGCTTTCGTCGGGTCGACAAGAACTACAATGTGTTTAAAGATTTAAGCGGAGCCTACAAGCTGTTTGGAACTCCTAGTATGCAGGATATCAAAGCTTTTAAAGCTGCCACCGCCGATAGTGTCGCTAGCTCATGGCATTATCCAAGAACAATGGGCGAGGCGAGTTTTGTCCAGACGCCGCCGGCGGTGCCGTGTTTGATTCCATTCTCGGACCGAAAGGAGCTATAGTTCTTGGCGCCGCGTCTGGCCCGGTCGGTGTACTCGTTGGATTGCAGAACGCATTTGTCACGCGCTGGAACCGCGCCACCATCGATTCGACAACGTCCTACAATTTGCGGTGACAAACTTGGTCGACGGCCATTTATGCCTCATCTCGGAAAACGGCATGTTTAGAACTCAGAGAACTCATCATGAACACACCCGGGAAACGTTATAGAAAAGGAACCGCTTCGCTCTCCATTCTCGACAAGTTCGTGTTTGATCTCCCTGCCAGTAGGGGGTTGTGGAGTCAATACTTTGCTGGTACAGTCAATTCCAAAATCGCCGAGTCGTTGCAGAAGCCACATTGTTCTTTCATTCTTTATTGGATCGTCTGGTTTTGTTCGTAGTGCAAATGGAAACTCCTGTTGCTGCATAAAGCGCTTACAAGCTGGATTTTTAAGTTCCACCAGTATATAGGGATACATTGGGCACGGAAAAAGTGTGGACGCAAAAGTAATATGTGCGATGCGTCGCTTCGCAACGTTCTTTTCGGACATCAATGTAGACAAATCCTTCCATGTCATTCGAGGGAGTAAGTGGTCCCTTAGTACGAACCCATAGAGGTGTCCGACCGCCGCACAGGCTACGGACAAGATTATTCCGTGTATCAAGATTGAGTTTGGTTTTCTCATGGCTATAAACGCTGGTACCTCAATTAAGGCACGTGTCGTCGTTCGTCAAGCCCAGATCAAACAGTTTATGTACTGTTTGGAGGTCCGGTAGCCGTTACATTTTTAGAGCTAGCCGGTAATAATAGATGCTATGGAAAAAAATGCACCCGATGGTGAAATGATCAGCACGGTGAAGTGGTTAATCTACGAGACAGCCACAAAAAGTCTCGTATGTCGTGGTGAAACAACCGTCAATCCCAGCGATGTAGAGATTAAAAAAGTGGGGACGATCTCCATGAAGAAGATCGAGTTGGGCGCGCACTTCAATTTTAGCCTTGCAGAAAACACCGAGAAGCACGGCCGCGGGTTCGGTTTGAAAGGCGATCGGGATGACGAGCAAACATTTTCATGGGATTGGTTTGTGATCGATCGAGTTGGACATGCCAACAAACTGCAGGAATCAGGCGAGTTGTCTTTTGAAACGACAATGACTCAATCTGGATCCGAGATCAGTCGCATGGAGTTTCTCACGGACGTCTGCATTCGGATCGCGGATCGGAGCAATAAGAATCCCCTAAATCCGACATGGCGAATCATGATATTCGCGGGTTCGATCATATGGTGGCCAGTTGCTGCGATTTAGGCTATGCAATGCTGTCAAGGTCGGCTGACTGAAAAGTAAGCCGCTCTAGAAGCTGGCGAAGCGAACGCTCATGCTAAGGCGCAAAATAGCTTCACGCATAGCGATGACAGTCTTGGATGCTGCTAGGGTAATCCTCGAAGAGATGGCGCGTTTAATTTTTGAGCGGGAACAGCGGACGCTATAATCGTGCTAGATCAAAGATGGATTTTTTTGTATGCATCATATATGGTGCCGAACAGATAGGACTTTTATGTATAAAAGAAAATATGTTGGACTTGTTGCGCTGATTATACTCAGCGTTCCGGCAGTTGTTTGGAGTGCCAATACCGAAGTTGTTGAAACTTCAGAACTCCAAATAATGTTTGATCAGGATCAAAAAGATCGAGTGGACGTCGGACCGCATCCCAAGCCAGAACAGTGGCGCAAGGTAAGCGCTAACGACAAAACTCACCATGCAAAAGTTCTTGAGCTTTTACAGCAAGATAAAGTAAAGACTGCTGACGATTTTTACTACGCGGCGATGATTATGCAACATGGAGATTCTCCAAAAGATTATATGCTCGCACACATACTGGCGATGGCTGCTGCTCAAAAGGGCAACAAGCAAGCCGTATGGCTAAGTGCCGCGTCTTTTGATCGGCTGATGATGAGCGCAAAACAGCCTCAAATTTTTGGCACTCAATATTTCGGGAGCCAGGACGAACCGCTCGAAGTTAACCAGCCATTTGATTCGTCTCTTGTCACTGATTCTTTGCGAAAAGTATTCAATGTTCCGACGCTCAAAGAAAATGAGGAGCGCGTGAAGATGCTGAACCGAAATAGAACTTATGTCGTTCCAACATTTTGATCGTTTTGTCAGCTTTGAGATCCAACTGATTCAATAGTTGACCAGAAGGCCCCGATCTCGTTACAGATCTTTAGCCGCACATTGTTATCAATACGCCAGCAATGACTTTGGCATTGATGTAATCAATCGGTGCTACACAATCATTTCAATCTCTCTGGATTTTAATATAACAAAACCGGAACTTCAAGAAACCCACGGAACCGCTCTCGAACATTCGGCTTCGCGGAGGAGTGTGCATGGAAATTGCCAAAAATGGCTCGCGCTATGTCTAGTGCGTTGTGGGGAAAATTGGAAGAAGTGCGTGCCGGCGCTGGTCGACACCCGGTAGATCCGCTCGTTGGCTCGACTTTGTTCGATCGGTATGTGATTCTCGATCTTCTGGGCAGCGGAGGCATGGCGAAGGTTTACAAGGCACTGCAAATTTCAGTCGAACGTTTTGTCGCTATTAAAACCTTGCGAACAGCGGATCCCCAAACGGTGGTTCGTTTCAACAACGAAATCAGTATGCTTGGGAAGCTCAAGCATCAAAATATCGTGCATGCGTTTGATTGTTTTTACGATGCTGGAAAGATTTTTTTCGTCATGGAATATCTTCACGGCATGGAGCTGCACGAGCTGCTCAAAAATGGCAAGCATCTAACCAGCGCTGAGGACGTGATGTCGATTGTTGGTCAGCTGTGCGATGGCCTGTCGCATGCGCACAAGGCTGGTATCATCCATCGCGATCTCAAGCCGGAGAATGTTATGTTAGTAGACGAAGGAAGCAGCGTGAGAGTGAAGATCGTCGATTTCGGAATCGCTAAGTTTGAAGCCGAACTGCAGCAAGTCACGCACGCTGGAGTCGTGGTAGGCACGCCGATGTACATGAGTCCCGAGCAGTGCATGGGCGAAAAAATTGACGAGCGCAGTGATGTCTACTCACTCGGCGCGCTGTTGTATGAACTGCTTACCGGTACTGTCCCATACCTGGGTGCTGACGCGCAACACACGATGTTTGCGCACTGCGATCAGCTGCGATACCCGGAGCCAATTGAGTCTCGTGTTCAGTTTTGGCCGTATCCGGAGCAGCTAAACCGCATCATCAAATCTTCAATGGAAACTTGCAAGGAGACTCGGTTTCAGACGGTTGAGCAATTCAAGAATGAATTGCAGAGTTGGTATCGCAACGTGAGCGAAGGCATAGACAATAGCCAGACTCGGCTCGATATCACAGCACCACTTCCTGAGATCAGATCAGTTGATCCAACACAATTGATTATGCGAGAAGGACTTGCTACGAGGCCTTGTCCCGAGTTTAGTTGAAAAGTTTGGTGATCCCCTCCAGGACTAGCCTGGTATGGTTTCGGTTGCAACACCAGAACCCAATTCAAGAGGA
>JADYXR010000262.1 GCA_021772095.1 Candidatus Obscuribacter sp.
AAAGAAAAGGAAAGGCTGTCGTCATCGACAGCCTTTCCTTTTTCTTCTGGAATAATTCTTGCCGCCGTCTTTATGCGCTATTTGACCGCCGCCAACAGTTTCTGGAAGAGCTCCTTCTCCTTTTCCATTTTTCTCGGTCTTTTTCTGAGGAGTAAGCGTCTCTGGATGATTGCTCAGGTCATGCCATTCCGGGTGTTTTGGTCTTAGACGCTTGAACCAGAAATAGTAATTATTTTTCTCGACATTCATCACCCGACAGTATTCCGTGATTCCATTCGGATATTTCCGCGCCTCCACAATGATTTTCGTCCAGTAGCGCTCACGCGCGGCGGGCGTCTTACCAGGTGTTTTTCTCATTGATTCCTCTTTCTGATAAGCGCAGAATGAACCAAATGCGGTGGCAGCACAAGGCTATGCAGTGCATATCCAAAACCGGTAATTAAAGGTGAAAAAGCTCAAGAAACCCGTCTGACTCTTCTGGACCTATACGTACTGAGACGAGCAACCTAAAGTGTCTCATTCATCATAGACACAGAGGGTTGCGCCTGTGGGTTTATTCCTGTGTAGTTAGTTTTGAGTGTTGCAACAAGAAACTACTAGGCAGGCGTAACACTTTTCGCCTCTTGTAACTTTGCTTGAAGGATTTTGCTATTCCTGCAACAGTCCCTGTAAACGCTTGGACCAGCAGCTTCTTCGGGTATTACTGTTTCGTTTGTAATCGTGACTCGTCTCGAAGAACTGGACTGGCGCGTGTCTACGGACATTCCAACGTTAGCTGTTCTTGGAAACCAAGCCCGCCTGGCGCGGTTATCAGAGTGACGACATTTCTGTTTTATTTCGATTGATTTTATAGTTTTGTAGAACCGGACAGAGCTGGGTATCGTGGCGTGAGGGAATTAAATGTCATTCTCCTGGGGGATTGTTATGCTGACTGATTTGTGAGTCAGTCCAGCAGATAACCGGTTTATCTGAGAGGTCGTATTCCCAATCAGTGATACGAACAGTGCGCCAAAATGCCGTCGGATTGGATTGAGGTCAGGGCTCCTACCGTTTGCGGCGTCGAACGCCTCCTGCCCCTTGTCAATTCGAGAAGAGTACCTTAATTGTTCTTGTCCGATGGACTACTACCGAAGACGATTGAGCAACAGATCGTCGTAGTCTCGAAACAACGATCCGCCGTTGTCTGATTGCTGGTTCCTTGTCGTCCAGAAGTCATCGTTTACTTCATAACAAAATTTGCGCATCAACTGTTTCATCCGATCTACTTTTGCTTTGAGAAACGCGTCCTTGCGCGCAAATTTTTCAACCCGAGCCAGGTTGACGATCATGTGACTGAACAGTTCTGCTTTGTCTTCGCGCACTGATTCCATCGAGTAATCAGTTAAGAATCCATCGACGTCGACTGAATA
This sequence comes from Candidatus Obscuribacter sp., assembly GCA_021772095.1. Taxonomy (GTDB): domain Bacteria; phylum Cyanobacteriota; class Vampirovibrionia; order Obscuribacterales; family Obscuribacteraceae; genus JADYXR01. Next base: position 1,410 of record JADYXR010000262.1, read on the forward strand.
TTTTGACGCTCGCTCTTGAGCTTCTTCACGATAACGGAACGCGGGGGGATTGAGCTTCGGCCATTGTTCATCGAGATAGCGCGGCCATGTGTCACCATGGGACTCGACCGCGTGGAAAAGTTCATGATGCACTGTGACGCGACCGTCCATGGTGCCACCATATATGATGTCCAGGTAAATCGTATTTTTCTTGAACAGCATTCGAAGCGGCAGGCTGTCAGGGAAAAGTGACATACTTGCGCAGCCGGAAACCGGCTTATCCAATTTCGCAAGATGACTGCATAAAACAATTCTATCGAGTTGAAGTTTATTGACGAGAGTCACAGGATAGATGGCCAGCTCGTCTCGCAGAAACTCGAGATAAGGCGTCAACGTTTTTTTATCCGAAATTTTGTAATTAATAACCGGGTCGTTGTCTTGTACGTCGGTGACAATCTCGATTTTGTACTTTCGCCTCAAATCGCAAAGGAGGCTGAAGTGCTTTTTAATTACGTCGATCATTTGGTGGTCTCGTTTCGGTCGCCTAATTTAACCAGTCTCTATATTCCATTCAGGCAGACTAACGAATCAATCCAGAGCCCAATTTTTGACGGCTCTAATCTAAGTATTGGACGTTATCGATTGCAATAGGGACTGACAGTACGGAAGCTCATAAGGCAAAGCTTTATTGGACGCCACCACAGGTGATGATCAAGACATGCTTCACTTGCCGTAGGTCTTGCAAAGCATGAAAGTCAGGGCAGCATCGGCGTTTTTTTATCGGCGAGAAATGCATCTTTGCCGTCTCTGGTGTATTCCTGGATTCGTTCGATAGACTCAAGAATTTTTTCGATCTTGTCTTTGTCGTCTCTCACAACGAAACTGCCTCTTTAAGCGCTCTTTCGCGAATTTTCGGCTTAAGCAGCTCGGCAGTCCATACATCAACTTTGCGGCCGAGCAGTTCCGTCAGTTCGTCTTCAATGTCATAGAGCGGTCCAAGGCCGCCCCAGCCAGTATCGAGTTTGAGCCCTTCCACAAGAATATCGATGTCGCTTTTTTCGTCGTAATCGTCACGAGCGCAAGATCCGAATATCCGCACAGCGGTCGCGCCGTGCTTTTCACAGGTAGCTTTGATCGCAGTGCGATTTTCAACGATTAAATCAACTAGATCCATAGACATATTATGCCTCATTCTCAGGTTTGATCGAAAGCGCCCACATCCAACTCATCACACTACTGCCCCCCGGCATGCAGAACTATTCAGCGCTGTTTTTACCAGGTCTTCTTAAATGGCTTCCCATGCGTCTTCTTAAGGTCTGATTGGTTCATCTTTTAGTTTCGAGAGTAGGAGTTGTTGTCTTATCCAGTGCGTATTCCGGTGGTAGTAATTTTTTATATTTTACGCATAGGTTATGGTGGTCTCGTTTCGGTCGCCTGATTTAACCAGTCTCTATATTCCATTCAGGCAAACTAACGAATCAATCCAGAGCGCAATTTTTGACGGCTGTAATGAATGGTTTCAACGCCGGATTCCGATTATCGGAGCGCCACATCGCGCGCAACGTAATCGTGGCGTCCATGTCCTTAATTTCGATGAGAGTGACATTGTCCGGCTTTCTTCGACGTGCTGCTTCGGTTATGAATGTCACTCCGATGTCAGCTGAAACCAGGCTGAGCATCGCGCTTTCGGTGAAAGTCTCTTGCACGACATCCACGGTTAAACCAGCCTTGCTGCACTTGGACAAAATCAAATCGTAATAGAGTGGACCATCAGATCGTTTGAACCAGACGAATGGAGCGTCCTGTAGATCCCGCAGCATGAGCGTCTTTCGGCGCCCGACCGTGCGATTGGATTTTGCGGCGGCAAGCACGATGCGTTCGTTATTTATTGAATGATCGTCGATTGCATCAGTGTTATTCGGTAGCCAGTAAACGAAACCGATATCTATGGAACCGTTGTCCAGCAGCTCTGCTTGTGCGAGTGAGCTTGCCGGTACGAGTTCCATTTTGACCTTCGGATTCTTCTTGCGAAACAGACCGAGGATTTCTGGCACGTGACCGCTATACATCGCGCCATCGGCGAAGCCAATTTTGAGAAAGCCGGTTTTGCCGCTTGCGGCCTGTTGCGTGGCAACGACCATTCGCTCGACGTCGTCGAGAAGCTCGGTGGTTTTGCCGAGCAGCACTTTTCCGGCCGCAGTTAAACGAACACCGCGCGGCAGCCGTTCGAATAGCTCGACGCCAAGCTCTTCTTCAAGCTGCTTCATCTGGCGACTCAACGCCGGTTGTGCTACGTGAAGATCTTGCGCCGCCTGCCCAAAGTGCTCCAGCTGGGCGATGCGCACGAAGTACCTAAGTTGTCGCAGCTCGATCATGTTCAACTCCCGGCGCACTGCGTTCCGTTTAAAAGACCCGTTCTGATGGGGATGTCTCTAGCGTAGTTGAAATTTGATGATCATGGCTCTGGGTGCTCATCTTCTTATTATGATATCAGGCTGCTTTAGTATTGCAAGTGGTG
>JADYXR010000263.1 GCA_021772095.1 Candidatus Obscuribacter sp.
CAAAGAACCAGAAGACTAAGAAACTAAAGGAGGTAACAGTTATGTCAAGCGGCAGATTTGACTGTCGTCAACCGGCAAAAGGCCTTGACGCCGATCACTTACTAATTAATTCACTACTTACTTATTCGTTATTGCGTTCGATGAACTAGTTTCTTTTGAAGTTTTACTCGTGCAAACTGGGGTTCGCTTGTTACCTTACTAACTCTCTGGAAAAATTTTAAAATCGTTTTTCAATTGCACGGCTCTGCAACTTTTATCTGTTCGTATTGGAAGCTCTTCGCAGTGCGCACTTTGCGCAGGGTTGCCTTCATTGCACCGTATAGTCCAAAACCGAAGGTGCCAGCCAGAAAACCCATTGTCGTTGCGACAATCATAGAATGGTTGTGACACGCGACGCTGGAAACGGTTATCACAGAAAACGGGATGACAAAGGCCATCACTCGACTAGAGCTGCACGACTTACCTTTTGATTCCTGGCAATTGTGTGTGGAATTGCCGACGGAATTTTTCTCTTTCAATATAGACATTTGGTGACCTCACCGGTAACTCGTGCAGCTCTTATGCATTAATCATACTGCACAGTCTAAAAATGTCAAGTGGCGTCTTTTGATTCTGTACAAGATGGCAGAATCAGGCCCTATGGACATGGCAGATTTGGACCATCCAGTACGTTTAGCTATTAGAACCGGACAATTAGGACCGGGCGTCAACATCTATATAAGGATAATTAGCAGCACTTTCAGAGCCAAGTAACCCGCTCCCCAAAAATTGATTTTCAGCGATCGCGAAAGAACGAATCAACTTCCGCGAATATTTCAAAAAGCTCGCGCCGATTCTCATTCAGCAAAACGAAGTTCGGGCCTTGCTTCAGCGTTAGAGAAGATAGGGGAACTTTCAAAAACTTCTGGTAATATGAGAGACCAGTTCAGGAAGATTTGGGAGGAGACAATGGAAAAGTCTTCGGTGCGTCGGTTGTTGGCAAAAGCGGCTTCGCTCGGTCAGAATCTAAATGAATAAGAATAAGGCACAAACGGTCATCGTGCTATCTGGTCTGGCGATCATTGTCTTAATGGGACTATTCCCTCCGTGGACTTATGTGGATGATCACAAGGTGGACCATCCTATGGGATATGCCCCGCTCTGGAAGCCGCCGAGCGAGAATCGCACAAATTCCGCCGATATCTTCGGCCTGAAACTGGAACTAGGCGCACATTCGCGAGCGGCAAACAGCATAGATTTGTTGAGACTGTCTATCCAAATTGCCATTGTATGCGCCGTCACCAGTGGTGCCTGTTTTCTTTTGAAGCGTTTTGCTAGCTAACTAAAAGAATCTGTCCCCACATTTAGTCTGAAAATTATGTTCCCAAGGCAATCTCCCCTACACGAGCCGGCCACGGACTCTGCCAGGTCGGGCAGAAGTAACACAATACCGGTCGGTTCCGAAATGCATCTGGCAGTCGCCTTCTCAATGCAATCTATGCCAGAATGCTGGGAGATCGAGTGCGAGCTGGAGAAGAAAAAGAGGCGGCAAACACGATCGCCCTGGACTACTGCCAGGTCCAATTCGGAAATAGTTCGACGCCTGGCTATTGCATCAGTAATTCGAATCCTTGCCGATGAACGGACTCCGGTCTTTGATTGGCAACAGCAATGTAGGAGGTAACATGACTGAAAATGCGCCACAATCAACAACGAAGTGGTCGACCAGGGTAAGTGTAGTCGCCTTCCTGATTACGGTAGTAATAGTAGGAGCCGGATTGCTTAAACAGCAATCTTGGACGAAGGAGTCAGCTGCTTCCACCATAGCCTTCGTTGGACTATTTGCTGTCGACCAGATAATAAAGATATGCGGCCGTCTAAAGTGGATGCCCAGAAATTGTCGCTCACAGGGCTTCTACGAACTATGCTTTGAAAAATGTGGGCTTCTGCTGGGAGGGCTGCTGGCGCTTGGGGTGACCTCAGCGGTATACGCGGCCCTATGGTCTGTTCTGATGACTGTTTTACCGCCAGACGTCCAACATTTGCGGAATCTCGAAATACTCATGTTCGTAATCTCTGTGGTGCTGTTCTCTGCTAATGTGATTCTCATTATCAGAGCGAGAAACCCTTCGCCTCCAGCATGAAGTTACACAAACGCTGAAAGTCATGACCCTGCCTAGATGATGGAAATCTAAATTCAAAAACGGGTTGGCACTAGCAGCCGCAGAGAAAAATTGAGCACCGCATATGGTTACATTGACAAACGCGGCAAGTCAGTTTTTTGTGAAGTCTTTCAAGCGAGCATAAATTGAGTCGGCTTCTGTCGTTTTGCCGCATTTGTAGAGGGCTTTGGCGTACGCTTGCATTGTGGTGGCGGTGGGTTCGAACAGCAGTGTTTATTGTATCCAGCACTGGCGGCTCGATCACATCGAAAGAAATGCCGTTTCTGCTGTTGTTGGAAGCGACGAGGATCCAACCGTTGTCATCACAGGCTTGGCTCATGGCACCAACAACATCCTGTCCGTTTCCCGTGGGAGAAAATCCAAGGATCCAGGGATGGCGCTTTTTTAAATCGAGTTTGTTCGGGATGTACACGACGAATGAAGTGTCAGGTTTGCTGCCTCGACCACTATAGGTGCGTGCGGATGCAGGAACTGCAAAAACCGCGATCAAAAACAATGTTGCAAGGAGATTTCTCACTTAAGGGCCTCATGATTGTTTCGCGCGGTCAGATCGACGCTTTCGCGGCCGTCTGGGTGGAAGGTGCCTTTGATCGATATCGTTGGCGTGCCAACATTATCCTGGCAGTTATAGCAGAAGTACCCATTTGCAGTTTTGTGGATTTGAGGTTCTATCCTGGGTGCATACTTAATTTTCGGCAAAGCGCTAGCGATGCATGAGAGGAAAACTAGATCAATGCGAATGTAAGAACCGCCTCATTGCATTTGCCGATTGTAATTCGCCGATTTTTTCCAGCAATGCGTTTTTCGAATACATAAGATTTCGATTTGAGAGTGACTCTTGCTGCGAATCCCGAAATATTCTCGTCACGATAGAAGCGTTGTCCGCTTGAAGGAGCTTGGAACTGGAAACCGAGGTTGCTGGTTTTGAAGCCGGCACCGCATTTGGTACTGCCGTTTCGTTAAAACTATTGGCAAAGTATCCTAAACCACAGTTCGTCATGGCGCTCGGCGCCGGTCTTCTTGATTTAGAGAAGAATTCCCCACCCAAAATCGTTTAGCCCACGGCTCTTGAACTCGCTAAAGAGCGCCCGCGAGAGAAACGAACAATTCTGGGAATGAATTCTCAATGAAGACAATAATTCTCAAATCCAACCGAGAAAATGCAGGTCTGTTGATTGAACAGGCTTTTCGCCAGCACTGCGTAATCGGTATTGTCTTAACGTGTATTTGTGGCATGCCGCTGATAGCCATATCAGGAACGGCTCTCTACATGATTTGTAATTCTATTCCAATTGGTTCTGATATCGTCATGAAGCTCGCTGTCAGCTTCACGATGCTGTTCCTGTACTTCTTCATTGCTTGCTTCGCCAACTTAGCGAGTTGGCGGCAATGGCGAATCTATACAAAAGCCACCATTCGCTCATCGGAGCCTGTCAGTGGATTTCTTTGCGAGTTTCGACAAGCAGGTGGGACAGTTTTTGCAGATATCGGCAATGCCAGCAATCCGGACACGATCATCTGGTCCGAAGAACTTCTGGACAGTGCCTACGAGAATATCCAGTTCGGTCAAAAGTTCGAAACCAGTATCTTCTTTGCCGTGTCAAGAAAGGGCTCTCATCGCTCTTCTCTTGTCGCTCTGGACGTGGCTGGGAACATCATTCTTTTGAATAAAAAACGAGCCAAGTTCATCGAAGTACTTGAGAGGTCTCAGGAAATTCTTGACGGTGTAAAGAACTCATAGTCGGCGGGCTGCTCTTTTTGAAATGAAATACCTCGAGTCAACGCTAACCCTGATCCTGACAATGATGCTCTGGAATCCTGATGTTGCCCATGCTTCAGAGCAGAAGCTTATGGAGATGCCGGACATCAATCAGCTCGATGCCGGCGCCAACGGACGAATGGATTGCGGTCCCGCAGCAGCAGCTAACTACGTGTATTGGTTAAGCAATAACGATTATCCAGAACTTGTAAAAAAGGGGGCGGACAGCAGATCAAAAATTCTTCTGGAACTGGAACAACTGATGCAAGCGGACTCAAGCGGCACTGGTGTGGCGAATTTTTCACGCGGATTGAGTGCGTTCTTTAATTCAAAAGGTTATGCGATTCGATCTCTAAACTGTCTCGGCTGGAGAAGAGGGGCGAATCAAATTCCACCGGATATGAACGCTTTAAAGAAAACTCTTGATCAGGGCGGAGGTGTCTTTTTGAATTTTGGGTGGTATCGCCGCGGAACAGGCGATCAATATAATCGAACGGGAGGCCATTGGGTCACGCTCGCTGGATTTGCAATCGATGAGCAAATTCCTGGTGGCTCAAACGGTTTTGTTGTTTACGATCCTTCGCCTCGAAGCGGTTCACGGCCCAAACGCGAAATTTTTCGACTGACGGAGCTGACCTCTGGCACCCTGATTACAAACAAAAACAACGTTACGCTTCCGGCAAAGCACTACCTTCACTACACAAAATTACAAAACACTTGGAAGATTCCAGCTTCTGCAGATGTTGCAATTCTCGATGCTGCAGTGTGCGTTGTGCCAGAGAAATTTTGAGAGAAAATCGCGTTCGATAAACGAAAAGTTTTTTGGTACCGGCTCTTGAACTCGCTAAATAGCGCCCGCTCCTTCAGAAAGAGTTTGTGGCCTGATGCGGATTCGTTTCGTGCTAGGCGTGTTTCCTTTTGCGAGAGGACTTTCTCTCTTCACGCTCTTTCAATTGCGTTGCCTTCACGAGATCCTGTGCCGCTTTATCGAGATCACCTAATTGGTCGTAAGCAATCGCGCGCTGTTCGTAAGCGTCTCTCAACTGAGTGCGCAGACCATCGGCGATGGAGCGGAATATGGGCAGCCAAAACGCGTCCCAAATTGCTATGAAGCCTTCCCATTTGTCGATGAAATCAGTAAGATCTCCGAGCGATTCGTCATAGTGCTTTAAGGCAACCAGAGCGGTTCCGCGCATCAGTTTGAACTGAAGACTCTTGCTTGATTCCATTGCGTATGTGCACTCTCTCACGACCGCGCCGAATTCGCCCAGGGCGAGCTTGATGCGGGCGCGCTCTTCATATGCATCCCAATCCTTTTCGTTGAGCTTGATCGCTTTGTCGTAGTCGTGCATCGCTGCTTCAATGTCCATCAACTGAACATAGACACTGGCTCTGGTGCGATAGCTCGCTGCATTATCAGGGCTGAGGTCGATTGATTTATCACATGCTTCAAGTGCACGCGGATAATCGCGTTTAGCAAACAATGCCAGCGCTCGCCTCAAGTAAACATCTGAGGAGCGAATGTCTGCTTGCAGATCCAATTCTACGTTTTCTAACTTGATGTTCTCCATCGCCTTGCTGTCTGGATTAAACATAGTCGATGTCGCGGCAAGCGTCTCACGCGGATTTCGAAACGGATTGAGCGGGTTCGAGCGGGCGCCCAGGTCCTTCAACTTACCCATAATTCTCTCGTGAATTGACGGGTTGAACTCGCTTGCGAGTTTAGCCGCGTCGAGGAAGTCGTTTCGGGCAAAATGGAGCAGACCGATAGTTTGGAAAGTTTCCGCTCGTCCTTCAAAGGCTTCAGCCGAAGTTGGATCGAGTTTCATTACCTGCTCGAAATCATCGATGGCAGGAATGGCATCTCTGTTTTTTAAATTTTCATGAGCTCGCCGTAAATAATTTTCTGCCGTTGGACTCATTTCGATTGCTAAGTTGTATCGCGCAAATGCGACGGCTTGTTCCTCTTGAGCCTCATTCAACGCTTCAGAGATGGGACCACGCTTGACGCGCTTCTTTTCGTTTCCATCGAGAGCAAACTCCGTCGGCGTCCTTCGACAATCTTTTGTGTAGAACAGGCTGAAAAACGCGTTGAGGAGGCATTCGAAGATAGCAAATGCCAGTGCAAATTCGACTATCGGGGTGAGAGATCTGTTTTCGAACAAGTTTGGAAACGCATTGACGGCTATCAGAAGAATCACAAGCATTCTGCAAAGATTTCTGGGCAGTCTCTTCAAACACATTAGAAAGTCGCGTCCACCAGCCTTAGATCCGTTCGTCAGCATCGTAAGCTGGTCGTGTTGCTTTCTTCGAAACTTGAGTTCCCTTCGATCGACTCCTTCTGGATCAAAGCCGCGCAGAAGCTTTTTCTGCCAGGAATCAACGAGCGTTTCGATCAAACAAGAGCACAAAACCACAGCCCACAATCCTGCGGTAAAGTACAAAACCGTTTGGAAGCCGGCATTGAAAGAAGTTCCAAAAAAGTAAGGCAAAGTGGCGTAGAGAAAGCCGCATTGGATAGCGAATTTTGCCGGCGTGCAAACAAGAACGAGAACGGCGTTGCGCCAGGCTTTTGTTATATCGACATTGTTGTTATGACTCATGCAAGCATTATATAACCGGGGCGCTTGACAACCCTGAGCCATAATGAAACAGCAATCTTTTCCCCGGAGTCGACACCGTCTTAGCTTGGCTCTGTGGGCAAGTTCAAGGGTGAACGACTAGAAAGCGGACATGCGTTGGTGATTTCACCGGCAACTTTTTCGGGATAATTCAGTTCGCCGGCACTTTTGACTTCAAGATTCATCGACTTTCGGATCACGCCGGACAGAGAAGAACAACCAAAACAATTTCGTTCCCACACTGAAATGATTTTGAAGCATGATATCGTGAAAAAGGGTGCGGTGAGAACTGATCAAAATGTACGATGCGATAATCGAGCGTGCGGCGTGTGCTATTTCAACTGCAGACGCGTTGCTTATCGGCGCCGGGGCCGGTATGGGTGTTGACTCGGGTCTGCCAGACTTTCGCGGCGATCAGGGATTCTGGAATGCATATCCACCTTTTCGCGGACGATCCTTTGCGGAAATTGCCAATCCTCGAATGTTTATGGACGATCCCGAACAAGCGTGGGGTTTCTATGGACACCGCGCAAATTTGTACGGTTCAACGACTCCACATGAGGGGTTCAATATTATTCGGCGATGGGCTGAAGAGATCGTGGGTGATTATTTCGTTTGTACGAGTAACGTCGATGGGCACTTTCAGAAAAGCGGATTTGACGAAGATCGCACTGTCGAGGTTCACGGATCAATTAACTATTTGCAGTGTCTTAAAGGACTAGGCTGCAGTAGAGACACATGGTCCATGGACGGAGTGACCATCGATGTGGACGAAGAGTCGTTTCGTGCGATCAGTGATTTGCCGTCTTGTATCAACTGTGAGACTATCGCCCGACCTAACATTCTGATGTTTGGTGATATCGGTTGGGTGCCGATGCGAGTCGCAGCAAAGGAGGACAGGTATGAGAAGTGGCATAGCAAAGTGAAATCCTCCAATGTAGTTGCCATCGAGTTTGGTGCCGGAACGGCAATACCGACAATTCGCTATGAGTGCCAAAGGCGATCAAAAAAACTAATTCGAGTCAATCCACGAGATTTTCATGCGCCGGACGAGGCAATTTCAATTCCGTTAAACGCACTGGAAGCGATTCGTCGGATTGATGAGTTGCTTTGACGATTGAGAACACCGAGGACCGACCTTTTGGAAATAGCCGCTTCGCAGCGCGACACTACTTCGGCGAATATTCAGAAGGTGTTTCGCCAGCCTGGTCGAGGAAAAATGGTTGGTGTTTCCTAGATAAGCATGGAGCCGTGCAACTAACTCTGCCTGCGGATTGTTGCTCCGCGCAGCCGTTTAGTGAAGGCTTGGCTGCGATTGCCATTGGCGGAAAACCATGGAACGACGTGGGAGGTCATTCATCAATCTCGCCCCTGAGTGGTGCGAAGTTTGGTTTTATCGACAAGAGCGGAAAGTTCGTAATCCCACCGACTTTTCCCGGCCCATCAGAGGGAGAATGGAAATCTAAATTCCAAAACGGAACCTATCGCAATCGCTGTTATTACTCGCTTCCGACCATGACGACTCCGCCGCCAAGAGAGATGTTTTTAGATCCAACAGGGTTGTTGAAGGTAATATTCGCACCGCCCTGAGCGAAAAGCGAATTCGTTGGTGATTTGGCTTTCAGTCCGAATGTTCCGAAGAAGATACTGCTGCCCGCAAGCTGAATTGTCGAAACATTGGCCGGTTTCACACCAGCGACCGGTGCGCCAGGATCGCCAACCGAAATCAGTATGTCTCCTGTGATGCTAGAGGACGTGATTATCTCGACGTCTTTTCCTATCAAAATTGAAGATTTTTTCGCCAGCGCAGTCGGCGCTGTCACTAGAAGTTGTAAGTCTCGTTGCGAAAACAACGTGACACCGCCGGAGATATTGAGCTTGCCGGTCGCAATTGCCAGCGAGATCTTGTCTCCGGCGGTCAGCGCTTGCGCGGTAATGTCGCCAGTCACAGTGGTAGAGCCCGCGCCCAGGTAATCGAATGTGTCCTGAGCGAAGCCACCGCTGATGGTGAACGTTTTGATGTTTGGTCCTGCAAGAAATACATCGCTCACCGTTGAAATTGCCTCGATAGCCGCAATGCCAACGCCCGGGTTAAACCGGTTGGCCGCATCGATACCGATGGAACCGGCTGTTGATTCAACTCTCAGATGAGGCGAGGTTAGCGTGCCAGAGACGTTGGAATTGAAAATTCCTCCCTGGCTGCTGAGCGAAATACTTTTGGTTGCGGTGTAGGTTCCTGGAAGATTGAATGTTCCGCTGGTGCTTTCCAGAATAATCTTCTGTGCATTCACCGTCGTGCTGGGGATGTCTCTAGCGTAGTTGAAATTTGATGATCATGGCTCTGGGTGCTCATCTTCTTATTATGATATCAGGCTGCTTTAGTATTGCAAGTGGTG
>JADYXR010000030.1 GCA_021772095.1 Candidatus Obscuribacter sp.
CACACACCAAACGGATGAGTGCTTTGAGCCGAGAGGCCTTGCGGAAACGACAGACAGCGCTGTCAGAAACATTAGCAAGCGAGCCTGCACAACGCGGACATCTGAACGAAGCGTAGTGAAATACTGAACCTCCGCGAGAGGTCAATTAGACAGTAGTAGAAGACCACCCGAGAGCAATCTGGGTGGTTTTCTGTTTGGCACTTTTCTGATTTTGTCCACTGTCCGTGCATTTTTGCAGATAGTATCCATGCCACTGCCCACAACACCATTGCAGCTCCAGCGTTCAGAGGCAATTGCGAATTTTCCGGCACGCCTCGACATGCTCCGCACCTCGAAAACGAAGGCAATCCAACGAAGGCAATCCGAGGACTAGAATTTGCAGAATTTGCGCAATATCCTATGACTGCAGCCGAATTACGCATTCCTGGATGCCTCGCCCGACCACCTGTGTGACCTGAATTCTTACAATTCCGAAGCTGACAGCGTCGCCGCTTGTCGGCGGTCGGTTCAACAACGTCAGAACTAGTCCACCAACTGTATTGACCTCTGCGTGCTCCAGAATAATGTTTAGTTTTTCGCCAATCTCGTCCAGGCGAGCGGTTCCTGGAACGCGCAGAGCCACTTCTTTAGATATGGCGCTGAACTTTTCCCATTGTCCAAACCCGCCAAGTACTTCTTCGAAGATATCTTTGGTGGTGATAAGACCAGCGGTTCCGCCAAATTCGTCCAGCACGACAGAAACCTGAGAATTCACTTTAGACATGCTGTCCAAAACTATTTGCAGCGGCGCTGTGGCAGGCACGAACGGCACTTGCCTGAGCGCCGGAAACGCAGCTGTCTGTCCAGAAAGAAACGGCAACAGGTCTTTGATGTGAACGACGCCAACGATGTGATCTTTGTCATTTTCGAACACCGGATAGTATGTGTGATGCGACAAAGAAATGGTTTCCAGAATTTGTTCAGGAGAATTTGAGACCTCAATTGCGGACATGTGAATACGAGGCACCATCACTTCTTCAGCGTTGCGATCACTAAAATCGAATAAGTGCCGAATCACGTCTCCAGTCTCTCCGCCGATTAATCCGCCCTCTTTGCTTTCGTCAATGATCAATTCCAGCTCGTCGGTCGTATGCAGACACAGGGTGCTTTCCCGTCTGCTGATGCCTATCAGCGTGAGCAGCCCCGTGCTCACTTTGTTTAAAATCAATACCACCGGATACAAAATCCGGGTCCAGAGCAGCATCGGCGCCACGATCCAGAGAACAGTTTTTTCTGTAAATTGAAGCGCCAGAGACTTAGGCACCATCTCCCCGAGAACTACATGGAGATACGTCAAAATACTAACCGCACAGGTGCTTGCCACTCCATGTGCGATCAGGAGATCTGTAATTCCCGCGGTGGAGAGACCACCCAAAATCCACTCAGCCAGTATATGCTCGCCATACATACCCAGCCCAAGGCTGGCAACAGTAATACCGACCTGAGCCGTAGCAATATAGAAGTCTTGCTTGACAGGATCCTGGAGAATTCCAATGATCTGCTGGGCGCCCTTAATCCCTCTGGCGGCCTCGCTCTCCATAAAGGGTCTTGAAACCGCCACAATTGCAAATTCGGCGGCAACAAAGAAAGCGTTGAAAAACACAAGAACGAAGATTATCGCTGTGGGAATGAGTATGTCCATTATCGCCTCCGCACTAGCACAGAGACAACTACGTTCCTGGCCACTTTCTCGACCTGAAGGCTGGCGCAATCCAGTTCCAAAGTCTCGCCGGGGACAGGGATTTTTCCGAGTAATTCGACAATTAGGCCACTGACAGTTTCAGCGTCGTGCTCGGGCAGCTCACTGAGAAATTCTGTAGCGCGGCTTAACTTGAATGCCCCAGGTAAGCGGACGTAGCCGGCGGCAAGCACTTCAGGAAGACTCTCGAGGGAATTCTCGTCCATCGTACTGCCCATAAGTTCTCTCAGAATATCTTGAACACTGACGATGCCTAGCGTGCCACCATACTCATCTTTGACTACGACAACATGCGAATTGCGCTCCCGCATCAAGCTAATCAACTTATCGACGCGCAATGTCTCAGGTACTATTGCTACGGGTTTTGCCAGCGATTCTATAGTGTCATCAGACTTTGTCGCTGCGGCGAAAACCACATCCTTGGCATTAACAAAACCGATCACATAGTCTATGGTCTTGCTGAAGACTAGCACTCTGGTGTAAGGGCTGCCTGTGACCAAGTCTAGCGCTTCGATAAAGTCGGTGTCGGCAGCGATTGCAAAAACCTTGACTCTGGGCGTCATAATGGACCTGGCCGTAAGCATGCTCAATCGCAGAGCCCGATGCAATCGCCTTTCTTCGTCAGCATTTAAGACTCCTCCATGTCGACTCTGGGTCAACAACATATCGATTTCCTCGAGTGAGTGGATATGCCGATGTGTAGACAGAGGAACTCCCATTAGTCGCAGAAAAAAGTTTCCGCTTCCGTTGAAGATATATATAAACACCGTAAACAGGCGCAAAGAAGCTAACATCGGAACATAAGTCGCTATTGAAACTCGCGTTGGAAACTGCAGTGCCACTGTCTTCGGGAGCAATTCGCCGAAGACAATCTGCAAAGTTGTTAGGATTGCCAGAATCGAAACCGACGACAGCGACAGCGCGACGGATTCTTCAGCGCCAAAAGCTTGGGCGAGAAAACCAGACCAGGCGGGTCCCAGCGCGATTTGACCATATGCTCCCAAAACCAGACTGGAAATCGTGATACCAATCTGGCATGTTGCTATGTACTCGTCCAGACGCGCCGGCTGGTCGATAATAGGAAACAATGACTTGGCGATTACATGTCCATCTTGCGCCATCTTCTTTATCTGCGGACGGCTGACGCTGACGGTGGCAAACTCAGCCGCCACATACAATGCGTTGATCAGAATCAAAGCTAAAATGATGTACCAGGCAACCATTAGGATGACTCCTGTTGTTTCGCGCTATTCTTGATGCGATGCGACAGTGAAGACAAGCACAAACGAATTGAGCACAATGAATTGTATACGCTTGCGTCATAACGCGTATCTCTTTGCGCGTCACCGGATGCGGTGCACAAAATCTCAAATCCATTAATCGCTCCAGTCTCCTGGCTAACCTGACTTGGCGATTTATATGACAATGCTTGCCCAATTAGTTATCATCGGCCAAATTCGACCAAAGTGTTAAGGATGGTTTAAAATCCGAGGCGGTTGCCAAGCCCTACGGTATGGTAGTTAAATCGCCGTTAAGTAAACAGTAGAAATCGAACAAACTACATGAGCAATCCTTTTTCCTTTCTAGTCCGAAGCATTTTCATCCATGCTGAAGACCATTATTATCCGCGCGGCAACTGGATTAGAAGTTACGGTTGGATATTCGCACTCCTGGGATTACTACTTCTTTACAGCGTCCAACGCCTGCCACCGAAGCGCGTTTTTATCAACGACATGGACGCTCCTCATGCTGTAAAAGGCAAATCACATTCGAGCCTCAAGCCAGATCGGACCGCTCACAGAACGATTGCAAAAAAACCACCATCGACAACGCACCGTAACGCTGTTCACAAGCCAGAGTAGATCAGTGCCGCACTGTAGTTTTCTTTGAGCGTCACAAGAAGTTGGTATTTTCGTTTCTAGTTCCCTTTCGTCCTGGCGTCGTTTCTCGTGCGCATTTTCGAGCCAAAAGATCGAAGCCACACCAGATCAGACCTTCTTTGCCATGAAAATATCTGGACGCCCATGTCCGTTCGCATCAGGAATCACGCCCACGATAACGTATCCAAGTTTTTGATAAAACTCGTACGGATGTCTATTCAAATTCTGAATCGAATTTATATGCTGCCAAACATTCGGATATAAATCCACTCCGCCTAACGTAGTTTGATTTTCAAGATCATCAGTGCCGAGTGTGATGGTAACTCCGCCTCGCTCGCGCACCAAATTTTCGAAATCGACAACGAGCGCGCGACCAATTCCTTGATGACGATGTTCTTCGCGCACCGCAAGCGGATGCAGTTCCCAAACATTTCCATTGTATTCGCTAATGCCACCAATCCAGCCGATAACATTTTTCATCTCGTCGATCGCAACGCGACTGATCCGCCCTTCGTCGAATGAGGCTGCAACTTCCTCTCGAGCGGACTCGATTGTCGGCCACGCGTCCGGAGTACCGAAGCTATTAAATATCAACTCCGCAGTTTGCTCGATCGCTGAGGCATCATTCGGAGTTAGATCAACTATTTCCATGTTACTCTTACGCGCTCGTTCAAAAATCACCTCAGCCGATCAACTCTCATGATGAGCCGCTTCAATCAATAGCTGTTAAACACATGCACCACAGGTGGAGTCATGCCTTTCACAGACCTCTAGCTAAGCGGCGAGGCACCCTTAAACCAAACCTTCTCGCATCGCCTTCACTGCGGCCTGCGTCCGGTCGGACACCGCCAGCTTCTCCATGATGTGACGCATGTGCGTTTTCACCGTTTCGATGCTCAGAACTAATTTGATTGCAATTTCTTGATTGGTCAAACCGTCGACCACAAGACGCAAAACATCCAATTCACGAGTCGATAGATTAGCTGATAGATCGTGGTGCGTCTTATCGCCTGCGTCGCGCTCTTTGTTGCCCTGCGTAATCGCTCTGAGAACTCTGCTGGCGATACCAGGATCGAGCCAGGCAACGCCTTCAGCAACGGCTTTGATCGCCATCACAAGCTGTTGTGCCGGCGCTTCTTTGAGGCAGTAACCATCAGCTCCTGCAGAGAGCGCCGAGAAAACGTGATCGTCATCATCGTGCGACGTGAGCATAATCACTCGAATATTCGAGTTCTCACTTTTTATTTTCTTGGTCGCTTCGATGCCATTTAAAATCGGCAAACCGATGTCCATCAAAATCACGTTCGGCTTCAAATTCAATGCTTTGTTGACGGCTTCTTGACCGTCTTGAGCAACACCAACCACGTTCAATTTATAGCTGGACTCGAGAATTACCTTGAGCCCAACCCTTGCAATTTCCTGGTCTTCAACGATCATTACTGTGATCGAGGATTCTTCATTAGCCATGTTAAAGAAGCATTCTCTTCAAGACTTTTCCCGTCGAATTGCGCGGAAGTCCGTCACTGAATTCTACTATTCGCGGCACCTTATATGGTGCCAGGCAATTTGTGCAAAATTCTTTGACCTGATCTTCGGTGACGGTGTTTCCTGGTTTCACAACCACGACTGCCTTAACGCGCTCACCCATGTACTTATCCGGGATTCCAATTACAGCTACTTCGAGAATCGATTCCATGCGCATAATCGCGGTTTCGACTTCACGAGGGTAGATGTTCTGTCCGCCTCTAATTATAAGCTCTTTCGTTCTGCCGCTGATGTGCAAGTATTCGTCTTCATCGAACCAACCGAGGTCTCCGGTCAAAAATAATCCGTCTTTGATGCAATCATCAGAGGCTTCTTTTTGTTTGTAATATCCCGACATGACGTTCGGTCCGCGAACGGCCACTTGTCCGACATTGGCGCGGCCGCGCGGCAGCGGACTGAATTTATTGTCGACGACATAAAGTTCGACACCAGGAACTTTGGGTCCGACCGAACCAGGTTTGCGTGGGCCGGAAAGAGGTGTAATTGTGGCGATGCATGCGGTTTCTGTAAGCGCGTATCCTTCCAGTACCGGCACGCCCAATGCCGCGTCGAGCCGATTCAGCAGTTCAGCTTCCAACGGAGCCGCACCACACAAGCCGTATCGCAACGCCGAAAGATCGCGCGGGTTCTTTTCCAATTCCATTGCCATAAATTGGTACATGGCAGGAACAGCCGGAATTATGGTTACTCTATTTTTTTCGATAGCGTCTAAAACAGATATCGTTTCAAATTTCTCGCAGATCACCATGGCGCCGCCCTGGCTGATCATGCCGAGCATGACGACGGCGAGTCCATAAATATGACAGAGAGGCAACACCGCAAGTATTCGATCGGTATCTCTAAAGTCGAGAATCGAACGTTTCATTTCGACAGCTGCAAGGAGGTTACCGTGACTCAACATCGCGCCTTTAGGGTGACCCGTGGTGCCTGATGTATAAACAAGCACAGCGAGCTGATCGTGCGAAATCAAGATGCCATGCTCAGCGATCTGGCGTGCGTTCAAATCAAGCGAGTGCTCTTTCTTGCGCAGCTCTAGTTCGTCAAGAACAGTGATTACTTTGCCGCTGCTAGCCACCATCTTTTGTATGGCTTCAGTCGCCTCTGAGCCACCCATCGCATCAGATTTGTCAGCAAGTTGATGATCGATAGAAGACTCATTTTGATATGTCAGAACAAAAACGTTTTGCAGTTCATTAAGCCTTGGAAGTGTGGCTTCCAACTCACGAGCGAGCTGTTGATGCGCGATCACAGCCTTGGCGTCCGAATCGGCGAGAATATGCGCGATTTCATCAGCTTTCAAAAGCGGATTAATTGGCACCACTGTGCCACCAATTCTAACGACTGCAAAAAACGACGCAACCAGATCTGGATGGTTCGGAAAGAACACTCCGACTTTGTCACCACATTTGATACCAGCTTCAGTAAGCGCGATCGCTATGGACTTCATCCGCGCGCTAAGCTGACCGTAGCTCAAAACCTGGTCGCCGTAAAAAATCGCCGGATTATCTGCACCGCGCTGAACACGGTCAGTCAGAAGATCCGCTATGCCGTGGGGACAAGTCGAATCCGCCAAACCAAATGGTGCCATGGCAACTAATGTGTCCATGAAAGTTCTCCAACCACTAACCTGGCTAGAGTTTAAAGCATTTAGTAGGTTCAGCTTGTTAATGGTTCTTAACATAGGATATAAAAGCAAGCCTGACGACAGAGGTCGGTACTGTTTGACGTCCGTGACTTTCCGGCTACCGGGAATAGCCCGTAGTTTGCGGGCATAATGGCCGTATCCTGCACGGTGAAGCCGACCTTGACGAGTAGTTTAAAAACCGACGACCGCAAGACCAGCTTCAGTCAGGAAGAGAGCCTTGATCCGAAATTCCTGCTTGGACTCTCCGTGGTAATCCTGACGGCCATGGTGGTTTCAATCGCGTCGTTCTGGTACGCCCACCCTGTTTTGCAGTGGCCGGATCAATCCATGTACCTGGGCATGGCTGACCTCTACCTCGACGGCTACCGCCCCTACGTCGACATGGTGGACTTTAATCCACCGCTCATTCTGTATATCAATCTGATTCCGGCAATGATGGCGCGCGCGTTTCACCTGCACATCATTGTCGCGTTTTCGGGTTTCGTGATTGGTCTAATAGTTTTATCGCTGTTGCTTTCCGGATTCATGATGTGGCAGCAGAAAAGCAGAAAGGAAGCCTTCTTCTACCTGCCGATCCTCATGGGATTTGTCTACTCCACCCAGGATCTAACTTTCGACTTCGGGCAGCGCGAACACCTTCTCATCCTCACCTATCTTCCGTTTTTTGTCCTCCGATATTTTCGCTGGAACGATGCACCAATCAATAAGTATCTGGCAATCTTATGTGGGTTGTACGCAGGTTCATGCTTGTCATTGAAACCACACTTTCTGATCATGGCAGCCGCACCCGAATTGATCTACTTATTGCAAACCCGAAAGTGGCGCCCAATCTTCAAACCAGAAGTTTTTGCCGTGGGAGCATTTGGTCTCATATACGGTGCACATTTCATTTTCATTGACCCGGCAGTTCGCGAACAATTTTTTAGTTTCGTGATACCACTCGTAAAAAACGGCTACGATTACTACTGCGTGTCCTCAATAAAAATTCTGGCTGATTTCAGTCGTCCAAACACATATAGTTTCGTCGCCGCCCTGTTGATGGCTTTCTTCATGCGGCGCTCTTGTCCCTTCCTGGCACCAGTTTCTGCATTCACACTCAGTTCTTTCGTAATCTATCTCTTCGCTTCGCAAGACTGGTCGCACCACTGGTACCCGGTGCTTTTCGGCAGCTATGTGTTAATCGCATTGGAAATGGCAGTGGCCATCAGATTTCTGTGCCGCGCTTCAGAACATGCGCGACTGATCAATTTGTACATGTCGTCAGTTCTCGTCGCCGTGGTTGTGCTGGGAGTGTCAGCCCGCAACATTCAGGCTGCCAATCCGCCGCCGGATGTTAAACGTTTTGATCTCAAGGAGATTGGCTACCAGGGCTCATGTCCATTTGATGATCTCGGTGTATGGGGTGATTTGGTTTTAAAAAACACCAGCAAGGGGGACAAGATACTCTTCATCTCTGATGCGATCGCACCAGGCTATCCAAGCACCTTGCAGACAGAACGAAAACCCGCGTCTCGGTACCTGCACGGGATGCCGCTTATGATGGCAAAATATCTCGCGTTTGAAAAAGATGGTGTCAAAGATAAAGAGCAATTCGAGTCCTGGGTGCAGCGCATCATTCAAGAATACGGAGAAGATATCGCGAAAAATAAACCCACGTTGATCGTGATAAGAAACACTGGAATCATGGAGCCGCTCAAACAAGGGCAGTTCTTCGAAAAGTATATGACCAATTACGAACAGTTCCAAAACATCGACGAACACTTCATCTACCATCGTAAAAAATAAAGTGGAACAAGCGCAAACACAAAAGAAAGCAAAGCAGTTACGAATGGCACTTCTGATTGCCCTCGTGTTTCTAAGCGTGTTTTCGCTTGCCAATTTAGTTCAGCGAATGGATTCTCTGCCTGCCGAAGTGTCGCTGCGAATGGAGTGCGCCAAGCTGATTGTTGCCGGCAAAATTCCATACGTCGACTTTTTTGTTTTGGATGCGCCAGTAATTTTATTTATTCAGTCAATACCGGCTGCGATACTACAATCCGACTCGGGAGGTTACGCACTTGTCTTCGCGACCTTCCTGTTCGAGTGGTTGATTTCGGTAGGCTCTCTATCGCTCACCGCCGCACTGCTTCTGCGTCGGCGTTGGCTCAGGGATAGCCTCTGGAGCCACGGCGTTTTGCTCACCGTGGCGTACTTGAATATTGCGTGTGTTTTCCAGTTCGGACAAACTGAACACTTTCTGATGCTCGGCATCATTCCATACATAGTCGCAAGGTGGCTCGAGTACTCCGGCAAAAAACTTCGCGAGTGGGAATTGATAGCCAGCGGTATGGCTGGTGCAATTGCAATTTTGCTTGATCCGTTCTTCGTCGTCCTGCCGATAGCAATTGAGATTGCCTTCATCACACAATTCCAACGTTTTCCGATTCGGTTCAAGTCTGTTTTCACTGTGCTAATTACCGTAACAGCATTAATCGTCGCGGCGCTCTATGGCTTCGCCGGATTGATGATGGAAGGTTATCATTCCAATATTTTGCCGCTGCTTATCGGAGATCGACAAACCTTCGATAATCGTTTGTACGGCTTCAGATCCGCTCCTGACACCAGGATCTTCCCCTATCTTTTGGTTCTTGCGACGATACTGGCAATGGGTATTAGAAAGCAAAGCACGATCATCGTACCACTTGTAGTATCAGGCTGGTTGGGTTTTGCCTACGTAATTGCCGAGGGCAAAGGATACACTCATCAATGCCTACCAATGTTCTGGTGCGCTAGTATATCCTTCGCCATCATCGGAGCCTCACTACTTACTGACTTGAAACGGCACTGTCCACGCCCTCTCTTGCGATTCGCTCACTTACCCGCGCTGACTGCGATTATTTTGACCGCCATCATCTGCAGTGCCTTGCTGATACAACAATCAAATCAAATTTTGGCTGATACCGCCGAAAAGCGGTTAAAGATTTTTGCCAGAGAAGATGTTTACGAAAACATCAAACGGCTGACGCGACGCCTGGACAAAGTGTTGATTTTAAACAACAACATCGCGCCGATGTACCCGGCTATGACACTGCTTGAGCGTATCCCCGGCTCAAGATTGATGTGGGAATTTCCATTTCCGATACTGGTGCGCATGGAGAGAGAAGATCAAAATCGGCCATCGAAAGAGCGGGATCGATTGCGCGACTTCTATATAAATGTGCTTACCGAGGACATTGAAAAAAACAGTCCCACCCTGATTTTGGTAGACGAGGGTGACAGTGCTGGGAGAATAAAACAAAACGGTTTGAAAGCGCTAATCGAAACGCATTACGGAGCCGGAGGAGAGACGCAATTCTTCAGCGATAATGTCACGCCTCGCGAATTCACCAATCAAAATTATCCACTCTGGACCTACACTTACGAGAGATGACGATGTAGGAGTAGTGTCATTTTGATTGAGTCTAACCGCGTTGCAAAACGACTCGCTGCTTCTTGCCGTTGTGTTCGTAGAAGTAATCACGTTCCGGCGCGATGTATCCGAAGTTGACCAGGTCACTGCGAAACTCGCCGTCTTCAAAACGGAGTAGCCACTCGTTGTAGCCTTCTTCTTCGTATTCGAAACTGATGCCATCATCATCAAGGTATAAACCAATTGCCTGGTCGCCCCAGACTTTGAAAGTGATTGGTGTCAGTTCGTAATCATCAGTTGATTGAATCGTGTCGACAAACGGAATGATGGCACCATCTCTGACAAATGCCGGCACTTCATCAAGTTCGAACGCGACTTTGTGCAGTTGTCCACCTAATAGTGGTGCGCCGCCTTCATACGGATGCCAGATTCCTTCAGGCAGATAGACACTGCGTTCGCGTTGACCGCGTTTCAAAATAGGCGTGACGAGAATGTCGCGACCGAACAAGAATTGATCGTCTATTTCAGCGGCAAAATGATCTTCAGGATAATCCCAGATCATCGGGCGCATGATTGGAGCGCCGGTGCGTGCGTGCTCCCAAAAGAGATTTCGGATATAAGGAAGCAACTGATATCTGGTTTCGATAAAATGCCGAACCGAATCTTCCACGCGTTGGCTGAATGCCCAGGGTTCTTGTTCCGCGCCGACCTTCGAACAATGGTTTCGGAAAAACGGATAGAACATTCCGACCGCGTACCAGCGTGCCAGAAGTTCCGGCGTGCAATCGTCGCCGAAGCCGCCGACGTCTACACCGCAAAACGGCACGCCGCTAAGTCCGACGTTGAGCAGCATGGGAACCGACAACGCCAGGTGTTCCCACCACGACATGTTATCGCCCAGCCACACAGCAGCGTAACGTTGCACTCCGGCATACCCGGCGCGTGTCAATACGAATGGACGCTCGTCCGGTCTCAAGGCTCTGAGCCCTTCATAAGTAGATCGGCTCATTTGAAATCCGTACAAATTGCGCACTTCAAAGTGACCGACATCACCTTCACCATCGTGTTGCATAAACAACTGATGATGTTCTTTCGGCAATTCAATTGCATCGAGAGGAAGTGGACATCCTTGCCCCAAAAGACAAGGTTCGTTCATGTCATTCCAAATTCCACTGATGTTGTTTTCAATAAAGAAACCATGCAGCGCTGCCCACCAGAGGCGAACATCCTCGCGAAGGAAATCAGGAAACACACTTTGCCCTGGCCAGACCTTACCGTAGAAGGTCTTTCCATCTGCCTTTTTGCAGAAGTAATCGTGTTTCTTTCCATCGCGATAAACAAAATATTTCGCGTCTTTTTTCACACCGGGATCGACAATTGCCACCACTCGGAATTTGTTGTCCTGCAATCGCGAGACCATGTCTTTAAAATTCGCGAATCGATCTGGTGACAGCGTGAAGACGCGATACTCATCCATGTAATCGATGTCGAGCACAATAGCGTCGCATGGAATTTTGCGAGCGCGAAATTCTTGTGCAACTTCAAGAACAGTTTTCTCGTCCGGATAACTCCAGCGCGATTGATGATGTCCTAAAGCCCAGGTCGGTGGAAGTTTCGATCGACCGGTCAGTGCCGTGTACGACGCGAGCAGATCCGGAAGTGATGTGTTGGAAAACATATACATTGTCCAGCCGCGACGAGACAACAATTCGATGCCTGCTGTTTCATCCAAATCAACATCGAGCGACCATCTTTGACGAGCTGGTGAATCGAGGAAAATTCCATGGTACTGCGACTGGTGCCGAATGATAAGAAACGGAATTGATTTATAAAGTGGATCGAGAGTCGGAACATGAACGTCATCACTGTAGTTGAACAACGTGTGAACACGCCCGCGCAGATTGAATCCTGATAGCCGTTCACCCAAACCCATGCAGACCGATTCAACCGGAAGATTGAAATAGAAATTCCATCTGCTCTCGGAGGATTGCTGCCATTCCATATTGAATGGCAATTTCTCGAGAGTTGCTTTGGTCCAAGAATAAGCGGCGTTGGCATCCGCGGACAAAACCGCCGAGCCATTCTCGGAATCAGACGCTCCGTCACCAAAATCCGCCTCGACCACTGCGTACGACTGAGGCGCACTGTCGGTTCCTTTTAACCAGGCGCTCAGTTTTACAACCTGAACTCCTTGAACTTCGGCAGTTTCAACTTGCCAGCCCCCCTGAAAAATATTGGCGGGACGTTGATCTTCGCGTCCTCTCGTCTTGATCTTTCGCGCTTCCAACCAATCAGTGGGCGACTCAAGTTGTTTCAATGCAAATTCCTCTCAGGCTTCTAAAGCTGAAACCAGTAGACCAAAAGTTCGGCGCGCTAATTAAACCTGGCAGCCAAGTTCGATCGCATAAGCGCACGTCAACACGTTATGCCCAGAAGTCAGACCTGATGAGGATCGGACGCCACTGACAATCGATTCAATCAGAGATACGCAGCTGTACCGATGATTAGAGAAAGTAAGCCGAGGGCCAAAACGGGCTACATAAGTTTATCATTCAGAAGCTTTTTTAAGTTCGTCTAATCGCTTCTTGGCGTCGTCAAGTCGCTTGTCGTCTTTGTCTGAACCTTCGACAAAGCGTGTCCAGGCTTGCATCGCTCCTTCAGGATCGTTTGTTTTTTCCAACGCCTGTGCAAGCACAAAATTATAGTCAGCCTGTTTGGAGTCCAATTCCAGAGCTTCGCGGAACGCAGCGTGAGCAGCGCGCTCGTCTTTATTGGCTATGAGCAGATTGCCCAGGTTTACAAGCGCTTCTATAGAATGTTCGTCGAGGAAAACCGCTTCTTGAGCTTGTTCAACAGCCAACTTCAGCTGCCCTTGCTGTTTCAGCACATCGCTTATGCGAACATGCAATGTCGCATCGCCGGGATACAAAGCAAGAGCTTGATTGAGAAGAGTGCTCGCTCTGGAGTAATCCTTTTCTACGACCGCGTTTTTCACTAAGGCGTCCAGGGCGCTGCGACTCTTACTGTTTAAGTCATAGGCCTTTTGCCACACGCCCTTCGCATCTTGGCCGTTCTCTTCCATCGCCCGAGCCACCCAGGCATGGTACGAAGTTGAGTCCGGTGAAAGCCGCATGGCTTCTTTGTATTGCTCGAGCGCGCCATTATGGTCTTGTTTAAACTGCAGCAAACGTCCGAGCAAATAATGACCTGACGCGTAGTTTGGATTTTCTTTCAGATAGTCCTTGACCATCAGGATCGTGTTGTCGACTTTGGTGCGGAATTCTTCAGAGAGAGTTGTTGTCGAATGTCCGGTTTCAATTTGTCGAAAAATTGATGTGTCCGTCCAACCTTCGTGCCGAGATCGGCTCGCTCTGTACTCATCAAGAAGAGCTTGAGTTCTGGTATACACGCTCTCGCCTCTGAGGTAGAGCGCAATATCTTCCGGCAATTTGGTCACCGGATTATCAGGTTGTGAACCAAGCGCGATGCTATGAACATTGCGCTTCGAAATCAAAACCGGAGATTGAACCTTACATCCGGCGCAATCCTTGGCAGTATCATATACGGTGTCATTGCGAATTTTATTGAACAACTCGCCAAGCGAATCATGTTTGCTGTTTAAACTCAAATCCTCGGCAAAATTATCCGAGAAGTAAGTTCCCCAGGTCGGCTGTCCAGGCTTGCTGGAGCACAGAACAGTGAAGTTGTCCGGCAAGTCGTTATGATGAACGGAGATGTTATAACGACCAAACATTGCCTTACAGCCTGCCATCATCTCTGGTGTGCCGCTGAAGGAAGTTTGGAAAACGACGACAACATCTTTCGCTTCGACTTTGCTCTTCACTGCTTGAACAATGTCATCCACCGTAATCGTTGAGGTGAAGAAGTTGAGCAATCTGGCGTCATACGGGATCAAATAAACTTTGCCGTCGCTAGCCGGAAAACACTGCGTCGCCACAAAAACAACAACCAGATCGGATTTGCGACTGAGCTTCCCAAGCCATCCCGACGAGATCGACGAGAGGATTGATTGTTTGGTGGCGTCGCGGTTTAACAGAAGACGTACATGATCTTTTGCAAAACCTTTTTTCTCGAGAGCCTCACTCACACGTTTAGCGCTATCGTCGAGCGGCAGCACCGTATTCAGTGACGGATCGGAATATGAATCAAGTCCGACCACGACCGCCCACTTGTCACCATAGGTGGTGCGAACGTCAGAGTGACCTGCAGCGCCGGTAGCGTGAGCGGCAGCGCCGGAAGCATGACCAGTGTCATGAACGGGACCGCCACTATTAATCGTCTCTTCGCTGGGCTGCCCTCCCGCCGGAGTCTCGGCACTAATGGCGCGCGAAGCGTTAAGTGTCAGACTCGACGCGACGACGACAGTCGAGATCAGAGTGCGCAAAAAATGTTTATTCATGGATCCGAGATCCTTCCTATGTCAACGACGCGACGAGCGGCACCACATACGCCACCACTGGCTTAATTGAGAATTTTCTTCAAACCATCAGTGACGTTGTTTTCAGCATAACCAATTGTATAGGTTACCACTTCTCCTTCAGAGTTTAAGAAAACAACTGTAGGAATGGGGCTGACCTCGTACTGGTCTACGATTTTGTCATTCTTCGGATCGTCGATGTCGACTCGCATGACCGTAATCTTCTCGCCGTAGGTCTTCTCGGCTTTCTGAAGCGCTTTGTCCATGTCACGGCAGGGCTGACACCACGAAGCGTAGAAGTCGATTACTGTCGGACGCGGCGCATCGCCGTCTCCGCGCGTTCTGGACAAGCCGAACAACGATGCCAGCATTCTGGTATCAGGACCTGTACGTGGGCTCTGTAAGTCTTTTGGCAGTTTCATCAAGAGCGCATTGGCTTTGATTGCACTAGGCGATCCCTTGCCGAGCCGCACTGCAGCGCGCAAATATTTGCCGGACTTCTTGAGGTTGCCTGCTTTGAAATTCGCTTCACCAGCCAGGTATTGCCCTTCCGCGCTTTGCGGATTGGTTGCCAGATACTTATCGATCTCCATAATCGCTTTGTTATAGTTGTTCTTGACGAGCAACGATTTGACGTTAGCGATTGGTGATGGAGCGGCAGTCTGCGGCGTCGCGGCGAAAACACCCGCCAACGTTCCCAGACCCAAAGCAACAGCAACCGACGATGTCACTGCGAGATTCAATCTCGACCGGCGACTCTTCAAATTCATAACACACCTCTTTAAAGCTGGATTCATTCTAACTTGCCAATACTCTTTTCTTCCCTGTCGCTTTTCTTCACTTCAGCCGCAGCTTCTATAGAAGGCACCTTCTGCAAGTGTGCAGCGATCCAGGTATTCACCGTAGTGATGTCTTCTTCGGTAAACTGCGCTTCCTCGAAAATTAGGTGTTCTGCTTTAGGAATTAAAACAATTTGACGATCGGCAGTGCCCAAATCGTTAAACAGTTCTACCGTTCCCTCAGGACGAACGAGTTTGTCCTGGCAACCTTGCACAATCAAAACCGCGGTCTTCATAATACTTTTGGCAGCTTCATGGTTTCCATTCATAAAATTCTGAAATTGAAGTAATTCTTTGGCTGAAAGATTGACGCGAGCCAGTGGATCTTCGAGCCACGATTTTCTCAGCGCCTCGTTCTGGGTCGCTTGCCTGACAACACCCTCGCCGAGCTTCATAGGCTTGTTTGGGCTGCTAAACAGATTCAATGCAACTTTGAGATGCGTTTTACCTTGTTTAAATCGATCGCCCGCCGGAACCACCGAAATCAGCCCATCGACCAGTTCTGGATAAAGTGAAGTAACGCGCAACGCAATTGCTCCGCCCATAGATTCGCCCAGAAGAAAGACCGGTTTGCCGGGATGGACGCGGCGAACGACCTTGAGCGTGGTTCGCACGTCGTTCAAACAATGTTCGAAATCGACACGCTCGCGACCTTTCGCTTCCATCCAGGCACCAAAACCGCGGACATCGATTGCATAAGTGGCATAGCCCAGTTCAGCCATGCGTTTTCCGAACGCTTCATAAGTGCCATTGTGCAGCCCCAAACCATGAACGCAAACAATCACAGCTTGAATCGGCTTATCGCGGTTAACCCAAGCCAGACAGGGAGCCACTCCGCGTGACGCACGCTCGTCGTCGGCACTCTTGCCTTTGGCTCGGACTACGGTAGGGCGCTCGCTCTTGTCGCGCTTAGAATCAGAATCGCCATCCCGATCGGTGCTGGCGCGAATCGCTTTTTTCCGAACGCTGTCGCTCTCATCGACGGATGCAGACTGCGCCGCAGGAGCTTGATCAGCCGTCGGAGCCGAGTCCGTCTGCGCTGCAGCAACCGGGATAAAACCGAGTGCGAGATAAAGCAATGTGGCTGTCAGTCGTAAACTCACTGAAAACCCGATCCTTGGGATTCTTTTTTGATGGTTTCTGCCCTGCCAATATGATAACGAAACTAGACCAAATCTGCTTCTAGCTGCCTCGTTTTGTTACTCAGAGAACAAGACTGTAACTGGTGCTTTTCTGGAACTCGCCGCGCAAGGTTAGGACATGTCGGACCTTCCGGCGTTCGTTTAGAACTATGAGCGACAAATTATCTCTTGAGCGAAACGAAACAGAGTCGGATAGAACTGCTGACCATCTGGTTTCCCTTAGTGCGATTTTTTGCAAGCGCTACTGCATATACCGAAGCTGATAGATGCTTAAAACGAAGCTGTTCTGTTTTTAAGGACAATTGGACAATATCGAAGACAACTGAAGATTACTGTTGAACACCCGACCAGATTCCGCCGGAGCTCTTGGTGACGCTAGAGATAGCGCCAACGTCTGGCGCGCCGGTCAGGAGAGGAACGACCAGGCCCGGTGGCAAGTTCCAATAGACGGCGAGTCGAACCGAGAGTTGAACCGAGATTCGAACACCGACCTGAACCGAGATTTGAACCGCGACGTGAACGGCGAGTTGAGCCGTCATTTGAACCGAGACGTGAACGACGAGTTGGGACACCATTTGAACCGAGACGTGAACGGCGCTTTGGACCGCCATTTGAACCGAGACGTGAACGACACGCGCGGCGAGATGTCGCCAGTTGTCGCAGCGCTGGAGAGTTTTCGATACGCGCTCACTTCGGTTGCCGATGTCGCTATTGCTCTTTTCGTTTTTCCTCTATTGATGGTAACCGGTCCAACTCAGCCTGACACCGCATATGGTGCAGCACTTCCAATCGCTTTGCTGGCTATTTCTCCGCTGGCAGGCTGGATCATGACGCGACGCGGCTCCGTTTCCAGATGGAACGTGGTGACCGGTATGGCGCGATTGATTCTGGCAGCTGTTGTTTTTTACAGCTCAGAATTTGCATTTTTGTCGGGCGGATTTCTGGCAATACTACTTGCGTTTTCATGGGGCATCAGACTGCAAGAGAACGTTTTGGTGTCTGCAGCGCAAGCACGCTCCAGCTGGCTCAACGCCAGCGTTTTTGCCACACCGGTTTCCGCCGCAATCGGACTGCTGAACTTCTACTCGACGGCGCAACCGTATTTAGTTTCTGGTTCAATCGCTTTATATGCGATATCACTTTTGGTGCTTGTAATTTCAACGCTAGTCCGAAAAGGGCAAGCCACTACGGACGCCACCAGACACCGAAGCCGAAACCTCGCAATTCCAGTTGAAACGTTACCGGAATTGGCGGCTTACGAATCATTTCTATCCTGCATGGCAGGCATGATTTGCATTGTGCCAATTCTCTTGCTAGTCACCGATCAATCAACAATAATTCCGATTCTACGGAAGGATGTGTTCTTCTCATTATCCGGCTGGCTAGCGGGTTCCCTGTCGACGATCTTTTTACTAGCGCGCGCATCTTCGTTCCAATCGGCTAGTGGAACTTCCGAAGCGAATAGCAGTATCCAACAGCCAGGTTCGACCACGCGAACAGGCATCAGACTCGAACACTTACATCTGTTATTCACCGCACTTCTCGGCGCACTTTCGCTGTGCAAATATACTTCCGCCGCGTATCCCCTTTTGTTTTTAACCACCGCCACGGCCGCCGCAATTGCGGTCAAAATCGCATCACCACCAACCTCGCGTTTGATCTCATCGGCAGAATCTATCTTAAGCAGACCGGCATGGCAACCAGCTCTTACCATGACAGTCCTCGTACTCGCCACTGCTCTGACTTACATAGATCTGAGCCCCAAGCTCAGCGCGCTGCAACCTATCCATGTTGATAGAACGCTCACAACAACATGCTTCATCGCCTCTCTCATAGCTGTTTTTGCCTGGTCAGGCAGCCGCAGTCCAATATTAAAACTGGTTTCGTATCTGGTGCCGGTGCTAAATCCTTTGAAGCAAACTTTTCCGTTTTACCTGATCAAAAATATGGAAATAACCAAAACGATTTTGATCGGCTGGCGTTTAAACGCAGTGATCGTAATCCTCACAAAGGACGTCATCACGACCAATGCACTCACGAAAGCGGCATTGAATTTCGGCAACATTTACGCGTTGAGTTTCACCGAATGGCTGATGGCTCGCGAAATGATTTTGGAACGTATATCGCTTGGCGAGCGCTTCCTGGTTCACGATTTCAGCGATGCTCCGATCGAGGACATCTCGCCTTTGCCACCAAAATCGCCGATCGGGATAATCGAAAAAACTGAAGATTCAATCGTGATATCGGATATGGTGCCAGCGTCGAATGCCTCGGTTTCCAGTGTGGCTCGATGAAGGTTTGCGATAATGCCTGACGACGTTTTTTCCAAAACAACTTTCGTTCTTGTACGTCCCGAGTTTCTTGGAAACATCGGTTCCGTCGCACGCGTGCTGAAAAATTTTGGTTTCGCGGATCTGAGATTGGTCGACCCACCCAAGAATTTCAAAGACGCCGAGGCGCGGATGATGGCGGTCGGCGCCTTCGACTTGCTGAAAAATGCGCAGGTGCTCGACACCCTGGAAGAGGCGATTGCGGATCTGAATCTGACGGTCTCGACTTCGTCTGGTCGACAGCGCAGCCGCCCTCTCGACAATCTCTCCAGCATTTCGTCTGAGCTGGTTTCGGCAGCTGACACCAATCGACTTGGTTTTATCTTTGGAAACGAACGAAACGGATTGAAGGACGAGGAAGTCGCGCTTTGCAACAGAAGAATTCGAATCGAGTCGTGTGATCAGTTTCCGTCGTTGAATCTTGCGCAAGCTGTCGGAATCGTCGCTTACAGCTTGGCTTCCTCCACCCAAAAACACGCAGAGCAGCCGTCGGTGAAAAAGGTGATTGCCGAACTTCCCGATAGCCAGGAACTCAGTGAGCTGGTCGGACAACTGGACTTGCTACTTGGCAATATTGAATTTTCGCGAACGTTCAATAAGCGACTGATACTACAGGAACTAAAAGATGCAATCGATCGAATGACACCAACGCGTCGTGAGGCTGCAATCCTGAAGGGGGTGCTGTTCCGGCTGAATAGCCGGCTCGAGTCAGCAGAAGCGACGGGCAAACCGCTGCAAAGCGGCAATCCGACTGAGCCGTGAGATCAAAACTGTGCGCAGTTCAACATCTTAAGCGTTCAGCAAATTAATTGGACTGTAATTTTTGAGCAATCAAAAATACAATCAAACAGAACATCTAACGACATTATGGGTTACTATTTTTACGGGGATAATTTGGCTATTGCCTGTCGGCGAGTGAAACTCGGAATGCAATAGCCAGTCAATTGAGGCACAGGTATTGATGAGACCTAATTCCAGAAAGTTAGAAGGCGCCACCATCTCGGCACTTTCTTGTCTGATCGTACTAGCTACTACGCTGACCGGCTGCGGCCCTGAGAAAAAAATCGACCAGGTGAATCCGGACCAGGTGTTCTCGGATGGTTTCACCAAAGGCGATCCGGACTTAACCGTAACCTTTCCGGAAGCCGACTTAGAGAAAGCAAAAGAACTGCACAAACAGAAAAAGCTGCAGACAGCTGAAAAGATTTTGATGGGCAAACTCGAGGACGCGCGCGTCGCGGGCAAAGGCACTACTCAACTCGGACAATACCTCACCCGGCTCAACAACGTTTTATTCGACGAGGGCAAAGACGTACAAGCCCTTAAATACGGTGAAGTAGCCCAGGCAATTTTTTATCAACAGCCAATTGCAAAACGGCCAATCGCGCCATGGTTTGTCAATCTGCATTCATACCTTGGTATGAGTTACGAGCGGCTGGGCAAATATAAAGATGCGGAGAAACAATTTCAGTCAGCCATCAGAATCGCAACCAACGCTCCTCGAGCTGAAGTGACGGATGCCTGGATGAATCTTCTCTATCAGCGACTGGCAGCATGCTTCGATGCACAGAAAAAACCGGATCAAGCCAAGAAAGTTCGGGAGTCGCTGAAAAATCTGAAGCGCGGCTGAGCCGAGGTTTATCAACCTGACAGACGAATCGCAATTAACGACCACCGCGGACCTCGACGGAAAAACTCGGTTGAAGAAACCTAAACCGGTGCGTGCTTTTGACTTTCAGTTTACGGATATTCTGGTAAGCCGGGAGACCTGGCAGAAAATTCGAGTGCCTGTTATCGG
The DNA here is from genome assembly GCA_021772095.1 of Candidatus Obscuribacter sp. Classification (GTDB taxonomy): domain Bacteria; phylum Cyanobacteriota; class Vampirovibrionia; order Obscuribacterales; family Obscuribacteraceae; genus JADYXR01. The sequence continues at coordinate 20,744 of JADYXR010000030.1, forward strand.
TACGTTTTTGTTTTTACAACTGAGCGTGTTCTATTTATATCTATTTTTGCCTAACCAGGTGGCGGCAAAACTTCTGGAACCTGTTCAACGCACCCTTGGATTTCTTTGTCTTTATCAGGGTTACGGCGTCTTCTCCCCTAACCCTGCCATCACTAATTCGCACATATTAGCGACTGTGACATACGACGATAACAGCAGTCGACTTTATCCGCTGGTAAGAATCGATCGCATTACATTGTTGGAAAAACTGACTCAAGAACGGCACCGAAAATTTCTTGAAGACAACATTCCACAAGCAGCAAACATCAGGCTTTTGAACGACGTAGCCAGGTTCGTCGCACGCCAATGTGATGATTTAAAACCAGTAGATTCATCAGGATCAAAGCCGCGCATCAGACCCCAGAAAGTGACCTTGATTTATTATTTTTCGGAAGTGCCGGCGATCACGGATCACAAACCGAACGTGCCTCACTTCAACAAGCGCATCCTCTGTACTTATCCAGTCCAAGAGGAGGATTTGAATTGAAACTTTCTACCCTCTCCGGTGTGCTGCATAATTTCTTCTTCAAAATGGTGTCACCGTATCCGGTGGCAGCTTTTCGCATTCTTTTCGGATTGATGGTTTTTCAAGTTGCTCTGAGTCTCGCACCGGATCTGTATTTATGGTTCGGCAACCCGGGAGTGATCAGTCAAAAGACTGTGGCGTCTGACGCGATCGCACGATTGAATTTGTTAACGTTTCATCCTGAAAGCAATGAATGGGTTTTAGGTCTCTGGATCGCTTATCTAGTCGCGGCAGTTCTCTTCACAATCGGCTACCAGACACGATTTGCGACGATCGCTGTTTTCATACTGATGGTTACTTTTACTAATCGAAACCTGTATCTCTATCACGCCGGCGATACATTAATGCGCACCATGAGCTTTTGGCTTTTGTTCGCTCCAAGCAACGAAGTCTGGTCCGTCGACAGCTATCTCAAACGGCGCAGAAGCGGCAGCACCACACCGTTTTGTCCTCTGGTCAGTGCCTGGTCCTGGCGCGCGCTGCAGATCCAACTATGCCTGGTATATTTTTCAGCGTTCACTGCAAAGACTCCGGGCTTTTATTGGGGCATCGGTGAGGCGTGCTATATCGCGTCGCGATTCGAGTCTCTATTCCGAATGCCCATGCCGATTAGCTTTGATGTTTTGCCCGTCGCAAACTTTTTCACATGGGGAACTTTGTTCATCGAATTCTCTCTCTTCACGCTGATCTGGATCAAAGAACTTCGATACTATGTGATCGCATGCGGCATTTGTTTGCACCTTTCGATAGACTGGTGCATGAGCATTCCGGCATTCGAATGGCTGATGATATGCTCGTTTGTGCTGTTCGTCGAACCTGAGCACATTGATCGAGCAGTCGATTACACTTTCTTCTGGATCAAGAAAACTTTTAGATCAAATACTGAAACTAAGGCTTTACCTCTGCAGGCATAAAGGCCATGTCGCGCTCGATAACAGCCCGATTGTCTTTGTTTATTTGCTCGATGTAGCCCAGCTCATTTTTTGTTTCAGGAAAAGTCGGCTCGTCGTTACTCGACGCCACTAAATTCTTGCTCTCCTCGAAATCCTTGATGCTGCTGGCGAGATATTTTTTCCGCAGCGCATCTTTCTGACTGCCCTGCGACAGCAAGAAGTTGGCCACGCCTCGGTTATTGAGATAGCGCGCTTTCAATATTCTGGATTCCGGATCGTCTTGCGTCGCGAGTTCTTTCATGATCTGGTCGTACTCATTGACGGCAAATTCAAATTCACCAAGCGAGACGTGGATGTTCGACAGCTGATGGTGCATATCGAGCCTTTCTTCCAGCGTCAAATCTTTGTTGGTCTCAAGCCAGTTTCTATACGTGAGCAATTGCTCTCGCGCTTTGACGATCTGGAAGTTGTTGATGTATTCGAAGATCAACTTTGCTCGAAGCTTCTGAATATCGGGAATTGTGCGGCCGGGTTTTTCCGCTTCCTTCAGTTCCTTTTCCATATATATAACTTGGGTGTTTGGAATTGGCACCGTTTTTGGTGCCGTCCAATTGGCGACAACAAATGCCACCACCAGCCACATCAAACCAAACCAGCTCAGCAAACGCAGGCGGTGACGCCAGATCCAGTCTTCCCAGATCATCTCGAACCAGCCGAGTATGCGATCGGGGACACCGGTTGGTTTCTTTTGTTTGGATTTTTTTCCCATGGACCTTTATATATAGGAAGAACTCATCGACGCAAAAACGTTTCTATATCTCTTATTGCCATGATACTCGGGCGGAAAACATTCGGGACCGAGCGGTTTATCAAAACTCTTTATCGGCATCACAAGAATCTTTACATTCGCGGCGCTCAACGCTGAAGACGCTCTAATCAGCGGATTCTCGTGAGCGCAGCACCAAGCCTATCCTGGGCACCACGCCAAAACGCACAGAGACTGCGGTTCTTGCGAGATCGACTTTAAAAAAAATAAAATCGGTTTAGTGATAACCAGAGCCTCAGTATGCGCTATTACAATAAAAGAGGTTCCGGCATTGACAACTCAGAAGACAGCAACCCATCTTCAGCTGGACGCAATTGACATCCTGAAAAAACGCGTGATAGGATTGGATTAGACTAAGAATCTGTTTCTGTCATTTGGGCCAGTCTCGATGACAAAAACTCCACCCGGTTGTATTTTAAGTTTGCCCTGACAGCATTAAAATACGAGGTTGCTTACTAATTCTTGTTCGCTTAACAGTTAATCGTTTGTAGTTTTCATTGGCACGGTGGACCGAAATATGACCCGTAGAACTTCTCCAATAAAAAGAAGGAATAAATCATTCAGAGGTAGAACAGGAGCGATGGCGGCAGAGTATGTTGCCACCATGTATGTCCTGTTTATATTTATGTTTTTTCCAATTCTCAACTTAGGTGTGGTTGGACTGAACGCATTCTTTCTGTGGTTTACATGTAACTGCGCAGCCACTGTAGGAGGCAAATCTCAGTGCTTCCAGCAAGCAGTGCAGATTCCTGCCGGTGTTGGACAGTGGTATCCAGGCGCGTACGATACAGCGCGCGCGAAAGCGACTGAACTGAAAAGTTTCTTCCCTGGTATCAACTGGGTGGCAAGCGCCATTAACCCTGAGGTTCGCGCAATCTCTGAGCGTGTTGATCCAGCCGCTCCAATCGGCTACACCCACATCGGACCTGGTCCCTGGCCGGCTTCCGAACGATCCAAAACCGATACCGATCAATACACTCTGCTTCTCAGAGTGACGATCAATGGTTCAGCTTCGCCATTAATCAACGTCCCGTGGTTTGACACTCCTGGCTTGAGTAGACCAATGGATCTGGTGATGATGTCGCAAGCGCAATTCGAAAATCCACCTGGTTTATTGTTTTAACCGACTAACGCACATTGATTTTAACGACCTCGACACCCGGTGTTGGGGTCGTTTTATTGCGTGAAACTTTTTCTTTAGAAAGGTTGAAAGGAACATATAGACTGGTTTTGCAATGTTAGGAGATTCTTCACACCGTCCTCACACTACTTCAATAAGGTGATGATAGGAAATTGTGTCGTGCGGAATTTTTGGTCGAACCTGTGCGGCTCCGTTAAAAATTTAGTTTGAAACTTAGTACTAGTTCTACCAAGGAGAATCAGGAGCTCATATGCTCAAATCAAAAAAAATCAGAGATCAGAAAGGAGCTGCGGTAACGTGGCTGGTTCTGTGTCTTATGATGTTCATCCTTATGTGCGGGTTATTCGCATTTGACGCTAGCCGCGTTCAAATGGCGCAAAGAGAATTGACGGCGACATGCGACGCCGCTGCTCTTGCCGGAACAGCCATGCTCACGAGTTATGACGTCAGTAATGACACCGGTCCACCTGCTTCGGCTGTAGCTGCTGGGCAAAAACTGCTCGACGCCCAGAACAACTCTGGTGCGTATGCCTACAACATGTTCCTAATGGGGAACGTGCTTGGTCAGTGGGTTCGCCCACAAACCACATTGGTATCAAACCTCGGTCAGTTGTCGACGACAACTGATGGTGAATGCAAAGTTTGTATCGGTCTAGTCGACCCGCAAAACGGCTATTCTTCAGTTGCTCCTGTTGTTCCGGGCAACGCCGCTGGTACCGCTATTGGTGTCTACGCCGGTTACGGTTATCACCCGGCATTCATCTCCTTTTTCGGTGTCGGTAACGTCGGCATCAGAGCCGCATCAGTAGGCGGTCTTCCGCAAGTTGATGCTGTTCTTGTCCTTGACCTTTCCGGATCGATGGACGACCTGACACCAATTACGTTGGTAAAACGTTATTGGGATGCTCACCGCGGATCTACGTTTGGTGAACCTGAGCCTGCGACGGGCTATACCGGATCTAATCCAGATACTCTAGGGTGGGCTGACGACTCAACAGTCGCTCGCGGCTACATCAATACGCTGATTGGCGGATCGCCGGCACCGTATGCTGACCTCGCAGCGTTCACTACCCTGCCTGGAGGAGACATTGGTTCTCAGCCGGGATGGGCGAGTATGGTCAACGGTTCTGCTGAGAAAAACGGCGGACAAGATAACCAGCTCGACTTCAATGAATTCAGTGGACGCGGCTGCGTGACCTACCTGGAAGCGCCTCACCCGAACACCAACCAGAGCATCATCGAGTACATGGGTCTGGACACAGCGACATACTTGACCGGTACATCGCTCAACGCCCTCCCACCTCAAAACTTACAGTTCACTGAAAAGGGAACCGTTTTGACCGGTAACAATGTGCTTGTATTCAAGCCATTCTTGAGACACTCACCTGATACCAATGACTTCAATCAACCGCCGGGTAACTGCCCGTTGTTGAGGAGCGGTCCGGGTGGAGGGATTGTGAAAGCAGTCAACTTCGGCTGGGCCATCGGTCCCGGCACAGCAAGATGCTCTCCGTACAAAAACTATCTGTTCGATCACTTGCACTATCCACCGGCTCCTGCCAGCGGTATGGTCGGCAATGCTCCACAACAGTATCCGCAACACGGTGTGATCTACACCGACCTGGTCGTCAATTTTGGTGCTCCTACTAATGGCACCAAAGCTGCTCAACCAGCATGGGGTCCTAACATATTCCAGCCTGTCAATTTCACTTTTGGCGGGTCTGCTATCGAGGATGACACTGTCATTCAAGGACAGACCTACAACTTCCCTAACATCGCAGTCCTTACAGAAGCAGCTAGAGGCAATCTGGACTCTCCAGGATTGAGCGGCGGCAACAACTTCAATAACACCATGTTGCACCGTGGCTATCATCTGTTAGGCGGCGAACCATCTCTGCAAAACTACTATGGGCCTAACGCTACTGGCATGAATTCAAATGCCGGACTCGTTTCTCCGAGAGTAGGTTATCAGAGAGCATATCAACGACTGGCGATGTGGTATTCACAGCCGGTGGCGACAACGCTGGACTCCTGCGATCAGGCGTTCTTCCAGCGCCTTACCGCGCTTACCGATTGCCGGTTTGGTCTGGTTGGATTCTCCGATCGTTGGACCATCAGCGGAAACCCATCAACCAGCGTATCTTCAGCGAACACCGGTGTATTCGGCAGCACGGCCTACTACACTGCGACCGGTCCATCAGCGAACAGCTACTACACAGACATCGGCTTCCAGTCGTTAGTCGACCAGGCTCCTCGTGTTTGGGATGGACGCCTTGCAGCATCAACTGCAGCATGCGTGGCGAAACACGAATGTAGGGTGGACCAGTCTGTCGGAGGTGGGCAAGGCATCGGCTTCAGATTACCGCGCTTCGCGTTGAATTCAAGCTTAACGAAGGCGCAGTGTTTGAGGACGATGCAAAAAGGAGACGTGACGACAACGTACGCGTGGTCAGACCCGAACCACGGGAATGGTCTATATAACGGAAGGCCGCTCAACGGTACTATGTGCTCCGAAGCACTAGAAACCGCGCGACTGAGTTTCCAGACTGCACCGTACTCGGGAGCCCAGCGAGCTGGTAGTAAACGAGCCATCGTCTTCTTTACAGACGGTGTGCCGGTTCCATCCAGCGAAGCCGGACCAAGCGCATCGACAGCAGACGCGTGTAAAAACGACGGTGTTGCCATCTTCTCCATCGGTCTAAATATGTTAGGTAATGGAGATTTGACCTCTCAACAAACCACATTCCTCGGAAACGGGTCGGGTGGATTGTCGGGTCGAGCAAAGAACGGCGGACGATTCTTCATGTGTAATGACGTCACGCAAGTTCAGCAGGCATTCTCCTCGATCGCACGTCGCTTGACGCAGTCTCAGAAATAACCGAGATTGCCTGATTGTCAAACAACTAAAGACTGCCCGCACCTCATATGGTGCGGGCAGTTTTTCTTTGCCGCGAATTATTTCCGCCGGACGGGAACAATATTCACGCATACTTCACGTACAGAACCTACGATGATAGTGTAGGCAAATTCTCTTTTTGGAGGAGTCCTGTGAATAGCCAAGCCCAGCGACCAAACAGACGACGTAAAAGTCTTCTGAAACGTGTCAAAGGTATTACCGCAATTGAGTTGGCAGCCATTGTGTCGATCTTGATCGTCATCTGTGCCCTGACATTCAATATTTGTATTCTTATTTTCTCCGCGGATATGTGCGACCGGGCATGCAGAGACTGCGCCCGAGCCGCCGGACAAATGTCCACCCCGAAGGAAGCGGTTGACGCCATTAACGCGTGCTTGCTGCACCATAAAACTGCCGACAGTTTTATAATCACGTCTTTCACTTCTCAACTTCTCGTCTACGAGGACTACATCGACCATACCAACGATCCGAATCCTCCGGGTCCGCCCGCGATGCCTCCTCCGAACTCGACTTATGCGACAGCCACAACTACTAACGATCCCCAGGTTATGGCGGATCCGCAGCGTCGTGTTCCGCCGCCGGTCCTCGGAGGTAACCCTGGTCCATTCGTAATGGTTTCGACTCAGTTGACATCGCGTATCCCGGCGCCGATTTTCTTTTTCGGCGCTCACTTCCAGGGTACGAGCGGAAACTTGATGGATTTCCTAAGTGTGTACACGTTCCCGATAACCAACACACTGGGACCTCTGGCTGTTGCACAAACAGCTGGAAATCCGAATCCAACCGGCGCTTCGAGTGGTTCTACAGGTACTACGAACTCAACCACGCAACCAACAATCGGTCAAACAACAGTAACCCCAACCGGTCCTAACGGTCCCCTCGGCCCTGGCGGCCCTGGTGGTCCTGCTGGTCCTGGCGGTCCTCTTGGTCCCGGCGGTCCTAACGGACCCGGCGGTCCTCAAGGTCCTGGCGGTCCTTCCGGTCCCGGAGGTCCTTTAGGACCTGGCGGTCCTGGTGGTCCTCTCGGTCCTGGTGGTCCCGGCGGTCCTGGCGGTCCAGCTGGTCCTGGCGGTCCGGCTGGTCCTGGTGGTCCCGGCGGTCCTGGTGGTCCTGCTGGTCCTGGTGGACCTGGTGGTCCAGCCGGTCCTGGTGGTCCTGGCGGTCCTTTAGGTCCTGGTGGTCCTTCCGGTCCACAAGGTCCTGGTGGTCCTAAGGGTCCTGGTGGTCCTGGTGGTCCAGCCGGTCCTGGCGGTCCTGCCGGTCCTGGCGGTCCTAAGGGTCCTGGTGGTCCTGGTGGTCCTGCTGGTCCTGGTGGTCCTGGTGGTCCTGGTGGTCCTGCTGGTCCTGGTGGTCCTGCTGGTCCTGGTGGTCCTGGTGGTCCTAAAGGTCCTGGTGGTCCTGGTGGTCCTTCCGGTCCTGGTGGTCCTAAAGGTCCTGCTGGTCCTGGTGGTCCTGCCGGTCCTGGCGGTCCTGCTGGTCCTGGTGGTCCTGCCGGTCCTGGTGGTCCTGGTGGTCCTGGTGGTCCTGGTGGTCCTGCTGGTCCTGGTGGTCCTGCTGGTCCTGGTGGTCCTGCTGGTCCTGGCGGTCCTGCTGGTCCTGGCGGTCCTTCCGGCCCTGGTGGTCCAAAGGGTCCTAGCGGACCTGGCGGTCCTTCCGGTCCTGGTGGTCCTTCCGGTCCTGGCGGTCCTTCCGGTCCTGGTGGTCCTAAAGGCCCTGGTGGTCCTTCCGGCCCTGGTGGTCCTAGCGGACCTGGTGGTCCTTCCGGTCCTGGCGGACCTGGTGGTCCTTCCGGTCCTGGCGGTCCTTCCGGTCCTGGTGGCCCTTCCGGCCCTGGTGGTCCTAAAGGCCCTGGTGGTCCTTCCGGCCCTGGTGGTCCTAAAGGCCCTGGTGGTCCTAAAGGCCCTGGTGGTCCAAAGGGTCCTAGCGGACCTGGTGGTCCTTCCGGCCCTGGCGGTCCTTCCGGTCCTGGTGGTCCAAAGGGTCCTAGCGGACCTGGTGGTCCTTCCGGTCCTGGCGGTCCTTCCGGTCCTGGCGGTCCTTCCGGCCCTGGTGGTCCCGGTGGACCTTCCGGCCCTGGTGGTCCCGGTGGACCTTCCGGCCCTGGTGGTCCCGGTGGACCTTCCGGCCCTGGTGGTCCTAAAGGCCCTGGTGGTCCTTCCGGCCCTGGTGGTCCTTCCGGCCCTGGTGGTCCTTCCGGCCCTGGTGGTCCAAAGGGTCCTAGCGGACCTGGTGGTCCTTCCGGTCCTGGCGGTCCTTCCGGTCCTGGTGGTCCTTCCGGTCCTGGTGGTCCTTCCGGTCCTAAAGGCCCTGGTGGTCCTGGTGGTCCTTCCGGTCCTGGTGGTCCTGGTGGTCCTTCCGGTCCTGGTGGTCCTGGTGGTCCTAAAGGTCCTGGTGGTCCTGGTGGTCCTTCCGGTCCTGGCGGTCCTTCCGGTCCTGCTGGTCCTGGTGGCCCTGGTGGCCCTGCTGGTCCTTCCGGCCCTGGTGGTCCTTCCGGTCCTGGCGGTCCTTCCGGCCCTGGCGGTCCTTCCGGTCCTGCTGGTCCTGGTGGTCCTTCCGGTCCTGGCGGTCCTTCCGGTCCTGGCGGTCCTTCCGGTCCTGGTGGTCCTGGCGGTCCCGGCGGTCCAACCGGCCCCGGCGGTCCTCAAGGTCCAATGGGTCCTGGCGGTCCTCTCGGTCCATCCGGTCCTCTCGGTCCTGGTGGTCCCGGTGGAGCAGCTGGTCCAGCTGGAAGTACGGCACCAATCGGATAAACCAACACCGATAGACGAAAACAGAACGAAAACAAAAACAACTAGGCTCCCCGGATTGCTCCGGGGAGACCTTTTTTTATGGGGTCTTTTTTCATTGAGTCGGGAAGCGCGTCTTGAACAGACAAAAGAAGTCCATCTTGTACACTTCCCTTTCGGACGAGATCACTCGCGACTTCTCAAGTTAGTAAGTTAGTTAGTTAGTTCTACCGAAAGTCCAATATCGTTTCGTCCGGCCTGACGAAATGGAAATCCGCCCGCTGAGTGGATTTCAGCAGTCCTGTTCACCCCGGGCAACCTCTGCAACGCAGCGACGAGCATCATAAACGAGGCACCTTATTTGATACCACCTCAATTCATCACGATCCTTCTATCAACACAATTCATCGGACATTCCACATATTCTAGAAACAGTACTATCATGAGAGCCAATGACTATCACTATCAGTGCATCGAACGACTTAAATGCGGCAATTAAAAACAACACGTAATGAACAGTAATTAATACTTCACTACGACATGCTCGATTCTTTGTTCATCAGCATTTGAATCATTTTCGCGCAGCGATGCTGTAAAAGACAGTCTCTACGCGCATTAGGGCAAACCGACATCGCGGCGAAAAGCATTTCGAATAACGTCGCCGCTTCCTAAGTGGTAGCAAGCCGACAGCTGTACACGTTCACTTACCGAACACCATATTCAGCATCAAACTGATGGTGCCTCTTCTCCATATAAGCTTCGAGATCTCTCTTCCTGACTCGATATACAAAATACGGAGTTTTATCTTTATGCCATGGCAACTTATCGACACTGACCCAATTTTGCGGATCTGGTTTCGGCACATCGGCAAAGTTGTAGACATAAGTAATCATCTCCGGATGATTACGCGGATCGTCATGGCACCATATAAGGTGCCGCGCCATTGCCGGCCGATACTTCCGCCCCCAGCGCCCAGGCAGGTATTCATAAAATAATGTCCGTCGTTTCTCCAGCCTGAAGTGTTCGAACTGATCCATCAAATTCATACGAGGATATTCATATAGCTTCTCCGTGCCATCCTCAAAAGTCATCACTGCAAGCATGTGAAAATTTGCTTTGCGCAGTCCGGAGAACATCGTCCAATTTTGTTCGAGACCAAAGAAACCAGCATACCGTCTCACGATCGGAATAAGCCATTCTTCGTTTCCTGGCAGATGCGACAATGCAATCGCATTCGCCACAATGAAAAACACGACAAAAAGTACGCTAAAAATGATTTGCTCGGCTCGACCAAAACGCTTTTTCACAACCGCGTGTTGTTGTGCCTCCGGAACAGAGAGAATTGGTCTTGCACTCATGATCGCTCACTAGTTGGAATTCGGCTCGACAATGCGTCATTGCCGAATGGTCCTACCAATCGTTTTCGCGTCTTCCCAATCACCTTTTGAAAAATCGTTTCCACATCGTTTGGATCAATGAACAAAAGCAAACTGGCGATGAAGTACCATTCAAAAACCCCCAGACTAAAGGAATAATCGAGCCCGAGATGAAAACACATAGCCAGAGCGATCATAATGTAGCGAAGCTTTTTGTTCGACGACCAGAGTAAAAATACAAAAGCAAATTCTAAAATCAACGTCGAATAAGTGCACATAATCGAAACGATTGGCACATCTAAAAACGCAGGAATAGCCAATCTCGTGTAATCAAGCAAGCGAGTGGCATGGTACACCGCCGATCCATCACGCCATTGCGGTCCGGCCACTTTCCACGAGACATTGACCAAATAAATCAAACAGAGCTGAACCTGAATCATTCGTTGAGCATACGGCGGAAATAGAACGACGCTACTTTTCCGTTTCATCAGTGTGTCGACTGAAACCCGCTCACCGCAAGGCGAGAAACACAAAAACAACGCAATCAATCTTGCAAAATTATCGCCGGCCATCAAAATAATATCGGCATGATTGCAGATGGAAAGATAGCAAAGAAAAAGAATGATTGTAGTAATCCTGGTGGCAAAACCAATCATTACAAGAAAGGCAATAAAGGCGGAGAAATATAGAAAACCAAATCGTACGTTGTCATCTGCCGGCAAAACAAGAAATAGGTCGAAGACTGGCAACCGAAGCCATTGATAGACATCAACACTTGATGCAGGAATTATCGAATTGACTCCATAAAAAAGCAGGAAATCACGACGAAATTGAACTAAAAAGCTCACGATCATAATCGCGCCAAAGATAATTCGAAAGATACATATCGGCAAAACCGATTGCGGTTCAAACCAAAAATGATTCCAATATCGAGGAAGGCTTTTTAGTGTTTCAACGACAGAACCAGAAAATATCTTACTCACCGAAAACAAGTTGGTAGGCGCGATTTTAGACATCCGTTTTGAAGCAGTCATTATCGAAGTCCTGGTTGAAGATGTTTTTCTTCGACTTCGAAGGTTGCGTGTACAGTGCGGTGTTCGACGAATCGCAAGTTAAGATTGTCTTGTTTGGAATATTTTTCAAACGGCGCGATGTTGAATGCGTTAAAAGTCGGCTGAACTAGAACCGGCGGATTATCCGGGTTCGCGTGACATAAGGCGATAAATCGAGAGCTCGCCGGCCAATAGGATCTGTACGCAGGTTCGTTCAATCCATCGATGACGAATTTCCGAAGTTGATTGCGCTGAATACCTTCGTGAAATGAAAATTTGCGATTCTCAGGCCACTCGTAAAGCTTGACCGCACCGTCTTTGAAGGTAATCGTCGTGGTCGCGAATTGATTCATCAGGCGGATCTCCGGACTAAACAGATTCCACCTCTGTTTCAATCCACAGAATAGAATTATCGGGTCTGCAAGAGTTTTCGCCTGATCGCGCCAGGGTGAATTCGGCAAGCACTGAATCAGGGCGATGCCAAAATAAAGCACAATAATGAGGCTGATAAATTTACGTTCAAAGCCGCGAGTATCGGACTTTTCCGCATTCAGGGAATTATATGTAATGTGTTCGTCCTCACCTGAATTTAAGCCTCTGTTGTCTTTTTCATGATGCTAAACTGTGAATAGAATCATCAAAAACCACACTACCAGACTAGCGTAGCATTAACCAGATCCTTGGATAATACCCCTGAACATAATCAACTGGCAGTCGACGAAGCGCTCAACTTCGCCGAGGAAAAGCCGCCCATCGAAGGATTTCGGAAGGGTCTAATCACCTCGTTCATCGCGATTTATTTTGGCTCCGTCATTGTCTGGCTGTTTGCTGAAATCCCCTACCAGAAGGAGATGGCGCCATATGCGCACTGGATCAACATTGCCGATGCCGGAGTTCAGCATTGGAGTTTGTTCAGCCCAGACGTTCGGCACATCATCTATCACGAGACCGCGCTCATCACTTTCAAAGACGGCTCGCTGAAACTCTACGAATTTCCGCGAATGGAAAAATTGAACCATTGGGAAAAGTTCAAACACGAAAAATTGCGCAAACTTTTTGGCGATTGCATTCCCTGGCCGGACTATAGAGTCTTCCTGCCGAGCGTCTCTCAGTTCCTGGCTTTCAGCAACACGGACGACAAAAATCCACCAGCGATTATCACCATGATTTTCAACTACTCGGAAAATCCAAAACCAGATTCTGCAAAATGGAATTACAGAGATTCATTGCCTTTTCATACAGACAAAAACATCTCATTTGTTTACGGTGTTCGGGAAACCGATTTGCTAAATCGCACTCCCCGTCAGGGTAAAGCGCAACAGCTTCGGCAAAGCAATCTGAGGATTCTGGAAGCGCGATGAGCAATTTGAACATCGACAATCAAGAATTGCTCTCGACTGACGAGGCTCTCCATCATGGCGCGTCCAAAGGGAAGCCGACCGCAATCTGGCAAATCGTTTTGTCGGTATTCATGCTGGCTTATCTAGTGCCCGTTATCTTCTGGTTGTTTCACGATATGCCCACTCAATTGCTGGAGCCGCCGCCGACTTCAGCGCTCAAAGCCGAGCTCGAATCGTTTACCAGAAAGACCATGATCGTTTTCGGCTCCAGCCAGCATTGGAGCGTTTTTTCTCCAACACTGAACCATACGATTTATCACGAGACCGCGCTTATCACTTTTACAGATGGTGCCACCAAAATTTATGAGTTTCCGAGAATGGCTAAATTAAGCTATTTCGAAAGGTTTAAACACGAAAAGCTCAGAAAGATTTTTGGCGATTGCATTCCATGGCCTGGTTACGAACAATTCTTGCCGTCGGTCGCGAGCTACCTGGCGCTATCTAACAAGGACAAAGCAAACCAGCCTACCATCCTCGTTTTTCAAAGAAACACCACCGAGAATCCAAAACCCGATCCTAAAAATTGGAACTACAGAGACAACTTACCCTGGCACACGACCAAGGACATTACGTTCGTGTATGGTGTGAGGAGAAACGATATAGAAGTCGGTAACCTGGACCCAAGGCGCTCCAACTCTCGCATCTACGAAAACACCGGCAACACTACGTCGCAAGGCGGGATGATTTAGATGAACGAAGAAACCCTCTGGCAACGTTTCAAAAAGAATTGGCAAGCCTTCTGGTTTGAGCCGGCGTCACCGACTCCGATTGCATTGTTTCGCATCGCCATCGGTATCATCACTCTGCAATGCCTGCTCGTACACCTGCTCAGTGACTGGCATCTCTACTTCGGCGATCACCCGCTAATCACTATTGAAACGATGATCGGCAAATACTGGAGATACGATCCTTATTTTGACTTGATGCTTTTGCTTCCTCCTGGCGAAATCTGGCGCTGGTATTTCTTCTGGTTCTCGGTTGTCACAGCAACGATGATGACCTTCGGATTGTTCACGAGATTCAGTTCTGTAGCCACTTTCCTTTGCTTGATGTCGCTGCAGCACCACTTCTTGATCAATCAAAATTCCGGTGACAATTTCTTGCGCATCTCGCTTCTTTTTCTAGCCATGTCGAATTGCGGTGATGCTTTTTCTCTCGACAATTTGATCAAAGCGACCAGACAAGACTGGCGCGTCGAGGGCTTCCGCGCCCCGCTCTCAGCACCATGGGCGCAGCGAATGATCCAGGTGCAACTGGCGATCGCATACTTTCACACCTGGTGGTGCAAAGTCGCCGGCAGCGAATGGAACGATGGCACTGCTGTGTATTATGCCAGTCGTTACGACGACATCATTCGTTTTCCATTGCCTTTTTTACTCGATGATTTGAACATGATCAAGATCCTCACGTGGGGAACCTTGCTCGTTGAACTAGCGCTCTGCACCTTGATCTGGTGGCGTCCGGCGCGCTATTTCGTCATGCTGGTCGGTCTCAGTTTGCACCTCGGCATCGAATACACGATGAACCTGCCGATGTTCGAATGGTTGTTTATATCGTCCTATTTTCTGTTTATCTATCCGGAACATTTAACTCTGACAGCGGACTACGTCAACGCCTGGATTCACCAGCACATTGCAAAACCAGCTGACCTGGTCTTTGACGGCAACTGCATTTTCTGCGTAAGAACAGTTGGTATCATTCATCGACTCGACATTTTCAACCTTGTCCAGCTTCACAGCATGCGCGAACCAATTGGTGAAACTTGGAAGTCAGAGGTCGATATGGAACGCGCCGAAAAAGAAATATTATTGCGAACACCTGATGGGAAGTGGTTGGGCGGCTTTCATGCCTTCCGCTACATGGCGTGGCGATTGCCCTGGCTCATGCTTTTGGCGCCATTCCTCTACCTGCCCGGCATCACGCAGATTGGTGAGGCTGTGTACAAATGGGTATCTGCAAATCGTTATGCTTTCCTTGGCGGTCCGTGCGATCATAAAACCTGCCAAGTCGTGGCGAAATAGGGGGAAACATGGCGAAAGTGATAATAGCGTTGCTTGTGGCCGTGCTCTACATCTGGGTGATCATGGTCACCATGCCGTACCGCCGCGAAGTAATTCAGAATCAAGATCTGACCGATTATTATGCCAACCTCGATTTGGAATTCAGCCGAGCGAAAAACGATTACGAGTCTCGCAAAGCGAATGCAAACACGAAGGTAGATCAATTGCTCGATGCAGAAGAACGGCTGGCGCTTCTCCATTGGGAAAAGCGCGAATACGATCGCGCCGTGGAGTTGCTCGATGACGTAGTCAATAAACGAAAACCAGCTGCCGATGCGCCTTATGACGACAGATATATAAACTCGCTTTTGCATCTTGCCGGCGTTTATCGCGACGTCAACAACTGGCAAGTGGCTGAAATGCAGTACCAGGACGTGTACAGCTATGACAAGAGATTCTTTGAGAAAACCGATCCCGACAATTCAAAAATTGCCCGCGATTTAAACAACCTCGGCCTGCTCTATTACCTGAAAGGCACCAGCGAGAAAGACGAAAAGTCACGCAATGAAGTGTTGAAACAATCGTCAGGATTTTTGAACGAAGCCCTCAAGAAGTATCGAGCGAAGCTAGGAGCAGACTCACCTTCGGAGGCAATCTCCTTATGGAATCTGTACTTGGCTGAACGAGACCAGGGCAATGTCGACCTGGCAAATAAGTTAAAAGCAAAAGCAGAATCAATCGACGCAAAAATGAATCGACCGGTTAAGGCACCGTAGGCGGTGCAGGCGGATCGGCAGTAGGAGCTGGCGCTGCGGCCGGAGCGGCTGGCGCGGCTGGAGCCGGTAGAGTAGCTGCAGCGGGATCGACTGGAGCAGCTGGAGCCGGTAGAGCAGCTGCAGCGGGATCGACTGGAGCAGCTGGAGCCGGTAGAGCAGCTGCAGCGGGATCGACTGGCACGTCCTTCAATTTATAGACCGAAAGCGGCGTTCGAAAAGCAAAGTAATCAAAGGCACGGTCAGACTCGGTGTCTGGCCATTCGGCGTAGCAAATCTCCTGATAGAGCGAGTCGATCGTTTCCATCACTCGATGGTCTTTGAGCACGTCACCTAGACTTTCTCTCTCTATCATAAGCAGTTTTGGTTTCGCTTCAATATCTTTGATCAACTGTTCGTACATTTTGTATTGAGTACCAGCAAAGGCCTGCGCTCGTTCCATATCAGTATCGATAAGCAGTCGACTCATCCGAAGTGGGAACCCGGTTAACAGATGCGCTGCCGGTTTCCGTTTATATTGCACCAGGAGCGGATAAGCGGGACGAACGCGGTCGTTGAGAATCAAAACGCTGTCATTTACATTGGTATCACGCATGAGGATGGTGGCAAACGTAGACGGATCTTCGATATGCGTAGTCCCCGAATAACCGAAGGTGGCCATATCGATCGTTTGCACATCTTTTGCGCCATGAATTTTAAATGCCAGAAAACCGGCGAGACATAGCACGGTGACACCAGCCGCAACAGCCGGTTTCAAGAACGAGAGCTTTATATTTCTCCATCTGACCAGGTGGTTTAGCAAAACAGATAACACGAGAAAAGCAGCCAGCCCTGCTCCATAAAACATGGGCAACGCCTGGTAAGTCATCGTTTTTCCAGCGATTACGAAAAGTCCTAGACCCAACATGCATAGTCCAATGCATGGAGGAATCAAACTGCACCAACGCCGCAGCCCAAGGGCGACGACGATGATGAGGATCATTATATAGATCTCGTTTCGCAGATCGGGAGTTTTGTACACCCAGAATAATCTGTCGTCCCACATTCTGTAATCGCACAGCACCAGGGGTAGTGCCCAATTAAAATAGAGATTGGTGTATTCCGACGGGAAGAAGGCAAAGTGAAGGAAGAACAGCGCGACAACAGCCAGTGCAGTGGCTGCTTCAGTAGAACGAAACGGCGAGAATTTCAATTTTGATGTCAGAAAGAATATTTCCATTGTCATGACTGAAAAGAGACACAACGGATCGAGGCATGCGGCGATACCGCCTGAAATACCGGCGGCAAGCGACAATCGGCGCTCCGACTTGTGGTTAGTCCAGGTCAACCAGCGGCAGACGAAGAAAGGCATGTAGAACAGCAAAAACAAATTTTCTCTTTGTCCGGCTTCCTTGATCATCAATAGATTCAGGAGCGCAAAGCCGATCACAAAAAATGGTGCGTGTGCCTGCTCGCGAAGACGCTGGCGAAATAAAATCAAGGCGCAAAGAAAGCAAGACCCAGCGATCAAGGCGACGAGAAACAGATGATAGATTACGATCGGGTGCACTGCCGGAATCAGTTTGCTTACCGCAGCCGGGATGGCGTTGATGTACATCAGACCCGGCGCGGAAACTTCAAAGAAATCAATGTATGGTGTTTTACCTTCTGCAATCAGCAGTCCGCATTGATAGGCCAGGCCGGCTTCCGAAGGCATACTAATCATGAAATACATGAATTGAAAAAGCATCGCCAGAATAACAGCAGCAATGATGATGAACGTGTTTCTCTTCACCAGCCCGGAAGCCTGTGTTCTAGATCTCGATACTCTTTCGGCAAGCAGCATGATGAGCTGTTATCTCCCTGGTTTGCGTCTGAAAGTTCGGAAGTTTTCGATTGACTGCAGTTCATCGTAATCTTTGATTAGATGCTTATTGACGAAATCATGCGGCTCGACGAAATAGTCGGGACCCTTCTGCATAAATATAAATCTAGGCTTGTTAGCTTTGATGTCTTCGGCGTACTCGCCTACGATGCGGTCCATATTCTTATACAGAGCAATGTTCTTATCAGAGGCAGGCAGGCAGTCTTTAACATAGGACAAAACAGAAAGAATGACCATGTGCAAATGTCTAGATCCCGGAACGAAACGCAATTGGGTAAGCCAGGGGTAACCTGGTGATACCGCATTCGACATCACGATCGCTTTGTCTCCGAGTTTATATCCATCCAGAACGAGGTCAGTGTAAGGGCTATGAATGTCAGACCACGGAGAAGTGCCACTGTATCCAATTATCTTCATGTCGAATTTTCTGGGATCAGTCGCCACTAAGTGCTCATCATCAATTCCATCTTTGATGGCTATTCCCAGTACAACAACGACCAGGCAAGCCAATACCGCCCGTCGAGGAAACTTGACCGGCTTTGTTTGCTTGGCACCAAATTCGGTGACTGTTTTATGCAGCTTCTGAGCGATCAGGATTTTGATGAAACCGATTTCCATACACGCCAGAATAAACGCGGACGCGTAGACCGGCTGGTCATGGTAATGCCAGCCTTTGAATTGCATGAGGTACGGAATCACGCTGGCGAGAACAAAAACAAGAAGAGGCAACATCAAGGTCGATCGTTTTCGCATTGCCACCGCAAGAAAGCATGCGACTGCCATGAGATAAAACACATCACGCTTACCCAGTTCTGAAAAGGAGGCGCCAAGTGAAGTGTCCCAGAACCTGTAACCCAGCGCGAATGCAGGCACGACGAATTCGAAATACGTCTTGCGCATGAGCTCCGGAACGAAAAGGAAATGCCCGACGTAGATCAATCCAACAATCGCACAACTCACTGTTTCGTATGTGAAAAGGCGCGAGAGCCTTCGTTTATCAAGGACGAAATACAGTTCTACGAGAACGGCTGGAATAAGGAAGAATGGCTTCAGGCAAATCCCTAAGGAAGCCATGATCCCGATAGCGCACGAGTAAAATTTGGACTCAACTCCGCGACCTTGCCACCGCAACCAACGGAGAATGAAAAATGGCATGTAAAGCAAAACAAAAATCTCTTCGCGTTGACCGAAGTCATATCGCAAAAAGAAATTGAATAGAGTCAATCCAATCAGAAACGGCATGAAGAAAGGCGCTTCGGATCGTTTTGCCTTGGTGAAAAAAAGCGCAAGACATGTGGACACCGAATACGTAATCAGCAGCACTAAAAACAAGTTGAAAGACTGCGTGACCGGAAAGTTCAAAACTTCCGCGAAGTATGCAGGAATCGCGTCGAGATACCAGATCAAAGGCGGGTTGACATCGAACATATCGACGTATGGAACTTTGCCTTGCGTGATCAACTGTGCCGCTTGCAAGTGCAACGCCGGATCCCAACCAATGCGAAGCGGATGCAACATGACCGTGTGGATTAGCCGACCAGTCATAATCGCAACAACGGCGATGCAGGCCCAAAACAAGTCTCGGTCGTGCTTCAGAGGCGATTGCGATGAGCGCTGTGCGCTGGCAGTGTGCGCGGTTTCAACCACCAAAGACGAATCGTTACCAGCATCGGCGGCGGACGCTAATTCACCTCCATTCGAAAACGGCTTCTCGCTCGGCGAATTTTTCTCATCCGGCAACCCAACTTGCTCATCAACAAGCGGCAAGACGCCCTCGTTTTCAGATTGCGATGTGGCATCGACATCGTCAATCTTGGTGGCAGGTTGCTTTTCAGACAGATCGTCTTTCTCGACCACTCACACCACCGGTTCTAGTAGCCCCATTTACGATACAAGTTTTCGTCCGTCTTCCAGTTGTACATAAGCCATTCTTGAGAGATGCTTTGCGTTTCGCTTTTCACGCATTTGAAAAATTTCCAATCCTGAGAATTCTCGAGACTTTTCACTGGCGGTTTTGTCAGATGTTCTGCGAACCATCGGCGCGCCAACTCCTGATCGGCATCATCTTTTTTGAAATCATCTTTGTATTTCAAAACTGCCATACGCCCCGGAGTTTTGAATTTGAGCCAGATATCATAGCTTCCGGATTTGGTTCCGCCGCCTGAGAGATCTTCAATTTGAGTCGGCAGGTCGGTGAATGTCTCGGCAAAAATTTGCTCTGGTCTGACCGTGTAACCGTCAAATCCAATTTTATAAACCATGTAGCCAACAACAGCAATCACTGCCACCACAAGAAGTGCGAGCAAAGGCTTCGATTCCATCTTTGTTTCTACCCCGAAATAGCGCCTACCGATCCCCGCGAACTTTCATCAAGCATCGCACACTCAGTGTACCAAGAGCGATATCGACTTGCGATGACAAGACCCTGAAGGCCGAAACAGGCGGACTCTGAGATTACCGCGCAAAGCAGCAATCAGTTTCAAAACAAAATTTATCGACCGAATCAAGTCGTTTCAACAATCGATCAAGCAATCAAAATGTCTCGACAACGCGGGTCGCGAAGTCGCCAGATAGCTGCATCTGAGACGAAGTGATGGAAGTTGACGCAGGCCTGAATCACAGTCGCGACCAGTCCGAATGTCAAGCCAAAATACATCATGAAGTGCGGCACGAAGATATAGATGAACATGCCGGCAACGATCACGTACGCCCAGTATCTGAGCGACCTTGGGCTGAACCAGTTTTTGAAAACATCTTTGGACAGCATGCCTTCGGGCAGGCCTTTTTCTTTGATGTAGAAACCAAGTGAGATCGCAAGATATTGGCTGCCATGGAAGAAGTTTGGTCCATACATCCAGATCATCGAAGAGGCCATGCCGACTGACCAGCCGATGGCCAGGACAGTTGCGACTTGAGCCAGAGCTGGAACAGGCATCATCTTGCCTTCGCGCAGCCATTTTTTCAGCAACACGCCGACGAACAAAACTGCCATCACTGCGAATAAGAAATTGCCGAGATCGTTGAGCCAGAGCGGCAGTCCCCAGAACGGAACATCGACGCCCCAGTAAATATAAGGACTAAATTCGCGATGGCAAAGAATTCGCGTGATGATTGCATACGATGTCGAATGCATAAACCAACGAAAAACTTCGCGTTCGAAATTAGACATGAAGTAGCCGCGCTTGTAGCAATAGATTAGCGCCACACCAAAACATTGACCGACATAATGTTGGAAGACCCACATCATGTGAATGTAGACAACGGTTCCTGCAGCTTCTTTGAACATGCATGCCAGAGCGAAAAGCGTGAGGCTGAGCCACGGCAAATAATACGCGTACAACCTGAAGGTCTTGCGACTATCAGGTGTTGCATAAATTCGCATGTAGGTAGCAATCGTGTGAGTGTCGGCAAATAGATGCTGACCGAAAATTCCCAGGATCATGATGACGGTCGCGACGGCAAAGGTTTCTTTGCTGGACGCGATTGCCGGATCCATGTTGTTCCATCCGAACAACAAATAGTGAATCAGAAAAACGCCCCACAACATACCGCCGTAGACGAATAAGAAATCAAACCATCGATTCACGATCCATGGATGTGGTTTCGTCTTCGCTACAGCGACGGGAGCTTCTGCCGTTTTCGCTTCGGCAATCGCTGGCACGCCAGCCAGATTTATACTGCTACTAACCAAGGATTTTTATCCTCACTAACTCATCATGCGCGGCCACACTACGAGTCACTTCTAGTATACCTAAAGAGCTCATCAATTGTGAATCGAGACTCCATGTTATCGCTTGCAGACCGGGCTATGGTGCCCTTCTTCACGTTTTATTCAAAACGTTTTGTCCTAGGATAGCAGAAGCTTTCTGCAATGATTGTCACGCAAACGCCAGATGGCGGCATCGGTGATGAAGTGATGGTAGTTGACGACACCGAGGACGAGTCCGCCCACCATGCCGAAATCGAGACCCATCTGCATGAAGAAGTGTGGAATTCCAACGTAGAAGAAACATCCAGTTAGAATCACGGTGCCGACGTATTTTACTGCCGGCCAGCGAACTGTTTCGCGCGCCATCTTCCAGGTGTCCATGCCTTCCGGCATGCCGCGCTCTTTCAAATAATACGAGAGGCAAACAGCCAGATATTGGCTGCCGTGGTAGAAGCCTGGAACGTAGAACCAGAGCATCGAATTGTCGGAGCCTTTGGAAAGCCCGAGAGCAGCCACTGTAGCGATCAGCAAGATTGATGGAATCGGCATGAATTTGCGTTCCATAATTGCTTTTTTGAACAGAACGCCGATGAACGCAATGGTCAAGCCGATCAAAATCCAGCGTGATGCATTGAAGAAAACCAGTGGCAGTGGCCCCCAGAAAGGTATCGGCACACCATAGAAGTTACGTGGGCTGAATTCCTGGAAGGTCAGAAAGCGAACGATCACATACGCTGACATCGAGAGAATGAAGTAGCGGAAGATTTCTTTCTCGATGTTATTCATTATGTAGTTGCGCTTGTAGCAATAAATCAGCGCGATACCAAATGCTTGTTGGGCGTAATGCCAGAACACCGTAATCAAATATAGATAGACCAGTGAGCTTGTGAATTCCGGCTTGGTGAGCCCGAGTACGAAGATCGGGATGCAGGAATAAACTAACCATGTGCGATAAAACTTGAAGCGTTTTCGATCTTCGGTGCTGCCCCAGATTCGCATGTAAGTCGCAGTGTTATGCGAATCGGCGAATATATGTTGGGTTAAAAACACGGTGATGATAAGGAATGCGGACATGCTGCTTGCATTCATATCGACTGGAACGGTCCAACCGAGAAATTGAATGTTGATCAACATGAACAGAAGGACACCGCCGCCGGTTATAAACATGAAGTCAAAAACCGGATTGATAATCCATGGATACGGCTTGCCAGCATGCGCTGCAGTCGTACTAGAACTCTTCGGAATGTCGGGTACGCCTGTACCCGCAATACTGCTGCTAACCAAAATTCTTCCCTCTTCCTGTCGCGCGCGGTGGGGACTACACGAGAGTTTGTCGCCGGCCCGGCCTGTTTCATTGTACCCGCAACAACTATCGGTAAATCTTCAAACGAGCTTGCAGCCATGCGTTCGAAAACCCACCATACTCATTTATTAGCCGGTGATCGTGAAGTGTTCGTGAAGTAAGACTATTTTTTGGACTTTTGATACAGATAATATGGCGCAACACGACGAATGGTGTCTTCAAACGAAGTTGGTTTGAAATCCAATTCCGCAATCGCTTTATCCGAACTGAAAAAGATCTTGTGTTGCGCCAGCCATGCGGCCTGGCGACTGACCGGCGATTGCATGCCGAACATCGGCAAGACGGCTTCTGCCAGCGATCCAAGTCCGACCAAAACTGACGAGGGGATTTCAAAAACCGGAGCCCGGACGCCTTGAACGCGAGCGAAGGCCTCTGCTGCCTGACGGTATGTCAGGTTCGCACTGACAAGCGCGTAACGCTCTCCTGGAGTGCCTTTTTCCATGGCGGCCACATGGGCGTCGACGACATCATTAATATCTGAAAAAGTGACGCCGCCTTTCGGAACGCCCAGCAATGCGCCTTTGGCCATGGCTGTGAAAATCGCGTGATGGTGCGGATGCTTGTCGCCTTCTCCGAATGTGATACCAGGCGAAAGAATTATCACAGGCAATCCCCGCCCGAAGATCGTCTTCACTTCTTGTTCTGCAGCGTACTTAGAATCGCAGTAGTTTAGGCCCAAACCGCCGAGATTGTACTCCAGAGATTCGGTGCCGACTTCGCCATTTTTTGGAATGCCCATGGCAGCGACTGAACTGGTGTGGATCACTCGTCCAACACCGGCTTTCAGCGCGGCTTCCATCACATTTCTTGTGCCGACGACGTTGACGCCGTATTGGCGATGGACATCTTTTTTCTTGTAAGAAACCAAACCGGCTAGATGAAAGACAACGTCTTTGTCATTCATCGCTTGATACATAGATTCGATGTTGGTGACGTCGCCACTGATGTGTTCGATCGGCAAATCGCGCAGTTTCTTCGACGGCGTGCCGGAGCGACCGAAGGTAGTGACCGTGTGCCCGTCATTGACCAGGCGCGCCACGAGATTGGAGCCAATGAAGCCGCTCGCCCCTGTGACGAGGATTCTCTTCAAATTTGTGGCTGGCTTCTCTTCTTCTTCCGTCATCGGAAATTCAACTTGTTTTTTGTGGGGAGGCGGGGATAAATGTGCCTATTGGATTACTGCGATAAGTGTCGAGCGCGGCGTCGAGGCTAGAGGCCTGGCGATCGATTATGGTAACTAAACCGTTGGAGTGACAGATATTGTCGTGCATCGAGAGGACGACCTGGTCACTACTCAACGTCGGAACGTCCTGAACCATTTCCATCACCGCCGCTAAAAGTTTACCGGCTTGAGGATGCAGATTTACTATGGGTTTCTTCTTGCCAACCAACTCTTGCAGTTCTTCGACAAAGCGGCGCATTGACAAGACAGTGGAGCCGCCAAGCTCAATGGTTTCGCCGGCAAATTCCGGAGAGATACATTTCGAAATCGCTTCGACGCAATCTTTGATAAAGATCGGCTGGATCTTATTAAGTCCACCATTCACAAGAGGAACCACAGACTTATTTTGGATCAAACTGGTTAATCGGCTGACAAGCTTGCTGTTGCGGGCGCCAATCGTTCTGCCTATCAGTAAAGACGGTCTCAAAATCGTGAAAGGAATATCGGAGGCGCGAAACTCTTCCTCGGCCAGCCACTTCGTGCGGTGGTACTGAGAAGGCGCGTCCTTGGCGGCGCCAAGCGCCGTGACCAGGATTATTTTCTTGCAGAGGGCGATTCTGGCTGACGCCACGAATCGGCGCGTCAGACTTTGATGCAACTCGACGAAAGATTCGTTTTTCTTGGGCGCGATGCTGCCGATCAAATGGACCGCGTACTGACAGCCATTGAAATACTCGGCGGCGTTTTTATCCGTCAGTGCACCTTCAACGACTTCGGCGCCCATTTTTTTCAACAGGTCGACGTCTTCTGAGCGTGCGCCTGGACGAACAAGGCAGCGCACCGCTCGCCCCTCGGAAAGAAGCCTCTCAGTCAAATGGCTGCCTAGATAACCTGTCGCACCGTCTACCAGTATCAAACTAATCCTGTCCCTTCTTGTTCCAGTCCGCGCAGAAAACTGCCGACTAATACCGACCTAAAATCGGTTGCGTTGTATTCTTTTGTAGACGTTTTTCATCAGTGTAACTTCACCGACTTCGTTTCCTTGAGCCTGGTGACCGAGGAATTGAAACAGGTAGCCGACAAAAACCAGAAGCGCACCACGACCGACATCCTTGCCGCTGAACAGCAAGAAGAAACCGGTAAAGGCAGCCGGCACGCCGACGATATGCAAGGCCGCGTTGACTGGATGAGAGTGCCTGCCGATATAGTCTTTGACAAACCAATTCACTCCGGCAATCGGACAGCTTTTCGCTTCTTCCGCACCGCTTGTGGTGGCAGGCTGTGTGCCCTGCACTTGTTGACGCGTGTCGGTCGCAGTTTGCACTCCGCCCTGTTTGCCGTCTCTTGTGCTGCTATGCGAGCCGTTGTTGTGTGAGCCGTTATTACTCATGACCTTTCTCCCTTAATTGCGCTCGGCATTTTGAAATGTTGTCAGTGTTTTTGAGATACCAGTTGAAAATGGAACCCGATCGACATAATTCAAATCGCGCTCCGCCTTGGCAATGCTGAACCCTTGATTGACTCCAGCCAGTCGGAATGCTGCTTTAGAGAAACGCGCCAGCTTGCGCTGAGTGTCGATTCCCATCATAGGAGCGACGGATGATACCACTTCGCAAACCAGCTTTGCCGCCACCCCTGGTACCACTTTTTTAACGCGCGGCAATTTTAAACCATCGGCGATCGCATCGAATAATTCTTTTTTGGAAATTTTCTGACCGTCGGTCAGGTTATAAACTTGACCGTAAGCCTTTTCATTTAAAATCGCGGCCTCTATGGCTTTGCTGAGATTTTCGATATAGATTACGTTGGTTTCCTTCTTGCCCCCATCAATCAACATCGCTTTTCCAGTCGAGATTGAATTGATCAAACGCGGCATCCAGGCTCGTTCTCCCGGTCCGTAAATAAAACCGGGACGCAGCGAACTGACTTTCATCGGCGACTTGTCGGTTTCGGCCATCACCGATCTTTCCGCTTCCACTTTGGAGTCGGCATAGGGCTCGCCGCAGGGCTTGAGCGGTTCGTTTTCATCGACGTTGTAGAGATCGCCTTGACCGGTGATCACCGACAAACTGCTTATATAAATGAAGTGTTTTACGCCGCGAGATTCAGCAGCGTCAAGAATCGATTTGGTGCCGCCCACGTTGGTGGCAAAGATCGATTCGCGGGAACCAAAAGGGTCTACCGATGCTGCCGCGTGTACTACAACATCCGCACCTGATATCGCCTCTGATACCGCCGCCGTGTTAACCATGTCGGCAACTCGAACTTCGATGTTGGGCGCAGTGAAATGCGACAGACGTTTCTTATCTCTGCCGACGGCAATCACTTCGTAACCGCGCTCGGACAGGTAACCGACGAGGTGACCGCCGACCAGGCCGGTGGCTCCGGTGACGGCAACTTTAGGTTTTTCCGATTTAGACATCAAACCTCCAGAAGAGCAAGGCGCCCGGAAAAGGAAGGCGGCGAGCTGAGCAGTGGAATCTTCACTTGAGCTTCAGGCGCACCTTCAGCCACTCTTTGCTGGCGCAAACGGGTGTAAGTGCCGGCTGGAAGAATTCTGAGTACGGGTTCGGCCAGACGTTTTGTCGAACGTTTGTCTTCGTACTCGGGATTTTGCATGCGCAAAGATTGATCGAAGACTCTGATAAATGCGACTTTCAAGGACTCCGGCATGTCGGTGTTCAACTCGGCGTAACAGACATAATAGGGTGGATGACCGAGTTCTACTTCGGCTGTGAAGTGACTGATTTCACCCATGTTCAATTGCTTGACGGCTTGCGTCAAGGCGACTAGAACTTGTTCTTCGGTGATTTTCTCGCCGGTGATTGAGCTCACGCCCAGACCTTTGCGAACAAATTTCATCACCGGTGTTTTGTGAATGAAGTCCGAGACCTCCATCAAGTCGTTGATGTTGTATCTATATAGTCCGGCGTTGGTCGTGAAGTAGATGTAGTAGCGCTCGTGCAGTTTCAAATCTTCGATCGTCTTGAAGTTCATCACGCCTGCATCCATGTCTTCTTCCGAAACGAATTCGAAGAAATGCGATGTCAAAGCGAGCACACCACCGGCGCCATCATCGTTAATCGGAATGGTGCCACGACCTTCGGAGGCCATGTAACCGAAATCACGAATTGGAATATTGCCGTAAAACTCGGGCAGGCGATCGAGATAGAATGACATCGGGCCGCCCTTCCAGCAAGACATCACGCCGAGATTTTGCCAGACCATTTTGGGCATCAGCGTGCCGTGTTGATCGAGCAACTTTTGCAGTTCGTCTGCACGTTTTGGATCGGGACGGAAATATGGTTCGAATGCCGCGCGCAGTTCAGCAGGCGGTTCGTAATTTTTATTCAATGTGCCTTCGCGCAGATCTCTAATCAAACTGGCGGAGTGCTCTTTGAGCTGATCGGCAAGCAACAGCAAACTGGATGGGTTGCAACCGAGAACAGCGGTGACGTTCTGTCCTATCGAAATACGCAGCATCAAATAGTATTTGATGTCGACATCTTTGATGGTGCATAGTTCATAAGGCACGGCGAAGTGCCGTCTGATGATCGAGGACTGACGGCGATTCAACAAGCCGGAAACCGCGCCGTAATTCAATCCGCCAGCTGTGACGCCTTCTTTATCGTTGCTTGTGATGATGAGAAATTTGCCTTCGGCCGCGCGCGGAAAGCTCTGGATCAAATGATAGTTGTGCACTTGAAACGCGTGCGTATAATCTTTCAAATGCGTCTCGGTAATCGGCACATATTTAGGTGTGGCCGTAGTACCGCTGGTAGTGGCGAACATAAACGGGTCGTCGCTTGTGAGCTGGTTCTTCTCGCCCTTAAGAAGTTTGTCCACATAGGGGAGAAAATACTCGTACGTCGAAGGCGGAACGTTTTTCTTATAGTCTTCGTAATTGTTGATCTGATCGAAATTGTGAGCCTTACCAAAAGCGCTTGTCTGATGTTTTTTAACAATCTCGAGAAGTTTTTTGCGCTGAGTTTCGCCGGGGTTTTTCAACGCTTCGTAGAAACGACGAATGTGCGTTCCCCTGCGGTACAGCTGACCAAGCGTGATATCGAAATTACTGAGAGACATAATTACCTTCCAAAATTTTAGGCACCGGCCGCATGAACGTAACTAACCGCGGTGTCAGGCACTTTTACGAAGACGCGCCGCAGTTTGTTCTCATCGACTGTTATTCCTAGACCGGGTCCTTCGGGCAAGAATGCCTTGCCACCTTGTTTCATCGTGGTATCTTCCACGGATAAATCTGATTTCAACAAGAATCGGTTGAACGATCCCTCGCAATTATCGAGAGGTCCTTTGACACAGGCAAACGCCCGTCCCGCGGCGCTCAGTATGGCGGACTCACCAACCTGGGCACCAAGCAAACATCCAATACCGGCAGCGCGAGCCATATCGGCCATTTCGCAAGCGGCGATCAATCCACCCACTTTCGAAAGTCTGATGTTAAATGCGCTGGCACCTTTAACATCGATCAAAGTCTTCGCGTCTTTCAGTGTCAGAAGCGATTCGTCGGCAACCACTGTTTCCGGCAACTCACGAGTCAGACGTTGCATACCGGCAAGATCTTCAGGACGCACCGGTTGCTCGATGGAGGTGATATTGTATTCACGCATTTTCTCGGCAAAATAAAGCGTTTCTTCAACAGTCCAGGCGCAATTGGCGTCGATGCGCAATATGCACTCCTCGCCCATGATTTTGCGAGCCATCTTCAAACGTTCAAGGTCGACTTCCCAGTCACGTCCGACTTTTATTTTTACTGTTTTAAATCCGTAGAATTTGAAAAACAGGAGCATGGCATAGAGAGAATATTTTCCTGAGAATGGAACGACGCCACCATATGTGACGTATGAAGAGATGGTGGGAAGACTGTTGGGTTCACTCATGAGCTTCGGCAAAGCGCCGCTCTGCGAGAGGCGCACCATGTCGTTCATCGACAAGAGGGAGGCAACCGACAAGTTGTTCGAGCGTGCCACCGCATCTAATACCGCCAGTTCGACGGCACACCAGGAGGCGC
Organism: Candidatus Obscuribacter sp.; assembly: GCA_021772095.1. Taxonomy (GTDB): domain Bacteria; phylum Cyanobacteriota; class Vampirovibrionia; order Obscuribacterales; family Obscuribacteraceae; genus JADYXR01. The sequence goes on from JADYXR010000030.1 coordinate 49,543, forward strand.
CTTTAGGTTTCTCGGTCAACAGAAACGAACCGAACATCTCACGCAGTTGCACCATGGCGTCGAGCGGCGAAGAAAATGACAAGCCTGTGAGCTTGGGGGCGTACTCTTCGCGAATAGTTTTCAGTGCACCTTCTGTGGTTTCACCGGTGACATAATCGCGCGGAACGCTCTCGCCGTAGCCGACTACACGCCGACCAGTGGTTTCGTCTTCAAGATCCACTTTGACGACTACGTTGAGTGAAGAATTGCGAGACGCCAGACTGTGACCGAATGAAAATCGGAAGGGCAATTTGATCGCGAACGCTTTGATTGAGATGATTTTCATTATGACACCGAGGGCGAGCGTGACAGGAGCCACTCTGAAATCAGGTGAGTGTACTCTTTAAACCAATTGGCGTCAAAGTCCAGACAGTGGTAAGCATCTGGAAACAGGCGCAGGGACTTGTCCGTGGCGCGTAACTTTCCGTACCACTGCTCCAACTTTTGCGTATCGACAATCGCGTCGTTGCCGGATTGCACGATTAGAACCGGCATGGCGATGTTCGGCGCGGTCTTCTTGGCCAGTTCGCCGAGTTTGTGACTTTCAACAAAAAACGTAGCAGTTGCCTCGGTAAGCCGCAGAGGGTCTTTATCGAGAAACTCCAGATAACTGGGATTGTCGGTAAACATCGCTGTAGTCAGCGGTATCGGGTACTTGCGCATCGCTCGACGCCCACCCATGAAATGATTTACTGCGATTTCCAACTTCGTCTTCAAGTCGTAATCTACTTTAGAGAAGATAGCAGGACTGCTGAGAATGAGTGCGGCGATCGGAAACTGTCCGACTTGTCCTGTGGCGTCAGGAGCCGCAGCTTTAGTCTGCTGTTGAGCGAACAACGTGGCTGCCTTTGCGCCCCAACAATTGCCCCAAAGGATGATGGGGTGCCCCATGTGAGCGGCACAAATCTTGCGGAGCAAACCGTTCACATCATCTATAAACAGTCCGTAATTCGGAAGGTGCCCACGATCCCGCGAGTTGAGCCCGGCTCCGCGTCTATCCGGAGCATATACCGTCACACCTTTTTGATTCAACAGATCGGCAGTGTTCTCGAACCACTGGCTGTGTCCCTCGATTCCGTGCAGATACAAAACCACTGGTGCACCCACTTTTCCCCGCCAGGTGCGGCACAGAAGCTGCGCACCGTCGGATGCGCGTATCCATTCATGTTCCGGTTGAGATGACTGTCGCGGTGAATCGGTCTGAGGGAGCGGTATTGAAGCGAGATCTTTCAAAATAGTTTTTGAGTCGTTTGTCTGGGTGAGACGGGAAGGTTTCTTGTGTTATACGTGTCGCCGCTTTCAATTAGCTAAATTGGATCTAAGAGAAAGTCTTTTCTTAACAAGAAAATACGACAAGAGTTTAGCATCTGAGAGCTCGTTGGCAGGAGCTTCCAAGAACCGAACGCCCAAATCGCTTAACTATTTTGGGAAATTATTAGCACCTTGAAATGGCTGGAAGCGCGAGACGTAGTAAATTATTAGGTTCCTGGGCTCTTGGCTAAACTAGTCAAGCAGAGCGGTTAGATTTTTAATAGGGTTGATCTACTGTTATGGCACGAATCACTGGCTGGCTCGGTGAACTGGTAATTGAATTGAACTGGGGCTGCGAAAACAGTCCCTACATCAAAAACCTGAAAAATGGCGGCGGCGACACAATGGCCATGGGCCGCGAGTTATGCCTGGTTTTGTGGCCGTTTATCTCACAGCTACCCGCAAACGTCTCGCGTGTACGGCGCATATTGCCGGACAACATGACGGCATGTCAGAAATTTTTTGACCAGTTAAAAGACGACGAGCTCTATTATCAGGGTCTGTATATGCAGCAATGCACTTTGACTGGTTTAGACAAAGCAGCTCTGGATGCTTATAAACCAGACGAACAGACCCAGGCGCTCTGTCTGCTGATGGAACAGTACTGCGCCAGTCCTGATTATCATGACGGCGTGTTGGCGATAGTGGCGGCGGAACTGGCTGCGACTTGCTTCGCGCGACACTCGCAAGAATATTTCGAAGAATTCTTTGCATCGATTCCGGAAACAGAGAGAAACATCAATCTCGAGGACGGACTGGCGTGGCTGAGACTGCATGCCAAGCCGCATCCAAAACATGCACTGTGGCTGATGAGAACGATCGAAGCAATCGACGCGCGCCCTCCTTCCAACAAAATGCCGGTGCCGGTAATGACACTAATTGATGCCATTCATCAGTTCCTCAAGTCGGAACAGAATGGTCAGGGAGTCAGTCATAGTCATTATGGTCATTTAGTAAATCAGCAACTGATCGATTCGGCTGTATAGGTACGATATAAAGATGCTTCGAAAAGGCTGCGTTCCATTGTATTCGGCATTTAATGGCGCGTTCGCGCGCCTGCTTCGCCTGGCATTGGTGATGGTGGCACTTTTTTCAATCGTGGCACCAACTCTGGCTGCGCCGGCTCAAGGTGCGGTCTCCGGCGCGGACACATCATCTGGTAAGAAACCCAATAAGAAGGAACAGGAACTGACCTCATCGCTTCAAGGTCTCACCGGCAGTCCCTTCAACAGCGACATGGTGGATGGTGCGGGTTTCATCGACAAAATGATTTCCTCTGCCGCCAGTTACAACAACTATTCGTTTGATTTCACGATGAAAGTCTTCAAGGATAAAAAGACGGTCGTCGAAGAAGGAATTTTTTACTTCAAACAAAAGCCGCGCATGATCAGGCTTGAAGAGACCGGCAGTTTCAAAAAAGGATCAGTGGCAATCCTTGGAGCCAACGGCAAAGTCAAAGCGCACATGGGCGGCGGCATGAAGATGTTTGTTGTGGAGTTGGATCCCAACAATGCGATGCTGCGTTCTGCCAACGGTTTTCCGATGACTGACTCCGACTTCATATCGCTTGGACAAGCATTAAAATCGTATTTGAAACAAGGCGTCACCAGCCAGGTAACAAGAGAAGCGTTCGATATGAAGGCAGAACACGATCGAGTTTTTGTCCTGGAGCTGCGCAAAACCAAAGATACTTCGAAGCTCTGGAAAAGAGTCGCAGTCAGCGCTCGCACACACTTGCCTTTGCAGTGGTGGGATTATGATGACGACGGCGATCTCTGGTCGCACGCCAACTGGAATGATTTCAAACCGAACCAACAATTGGCCGATTCCTTGTTCAACATCAAAAATGATGATGGTGCAGGTTAAACCACAGAGTAAGCTATAACACTGACAGAAGCGAAAAAAGAGAGAGGGCAGGTCCGCATGTTATTCAATCATCCGACATTAGTTTTATTGATTTGTCTTGGTATTGGCGCTGCCATCGCAGCTCCAGTGCTGATTAAAGGATTCATGCGCCGCGGCAAAGGCGTGAAGTATGAACAAAGCTTCGTGCTTCAGCGAGCACCGCAGCTGATGTCAGTCTTCACTATCTTTTTGCTCGTCATCACCGGCATGGTCTATAACGACATTATCCAGGTGCCTGGCGCAGTGCCCTTCATAAGTCTTGCTGCGAGCAAAGATCCAACCGGGTTTCCGCTTTATCTATCTTGGTTCGGTTTGTTGATTTTCTTGAGCGGATTGGTCTTTATGATCGGAGGCTGGATTTCGCTTGGTGAGATGTTCTCGACGGACGCTGAAGTCATGGAGAATCACACGGTCCGCGACACCGGTCTGCTCGCCTTCGTGATGCACCCCGCTTATTCCGGAATCATTCAGTCTCTGCTTGGCGCCTCAGTTGTTCTAGCATCACCGTTTTGCATCTTGTTCACGATCTGCATGGTTGCTCCGCTCTGGCTTAACCGGGCTAAATATGAAGAAAAACTATTGGTCGAAGCTCTGGGCAAACCGTACGAAGACTACATGAAGAATATGGGACACCGCCGCCTCGTTCCACGCTTCATTCCCATAGGCGTTTAGATCGCGCATAGTTACTTATGTTTCGTAATGTTTCCTCTTTCCAACCTCGCACCACCGGTGATACAATGTGCTAGTAAAGAGGAAAGTCTATTTCGTCCGGAAAGACCCAATCCAAGCTGGATAGGAACTACATTGAAACCACTAAATTCCCAATTAATTTTAGTCGCGGCCCTCTCGTGCGCCGCAGCAATATCATCGATGGTGGCAACACCACAAACAGCACATGCGAAATCATCAGCTGAAAAGTCTGAGGCCAAAATGGAAGAAGCCACTACTAAAAGCGAAAAACGCGCTGACGAGAAGACTTGGAACAGTGCCAAGATCTTGATTAAGGCGCCACCAAAGATGGTCTGGGACAGCGTTCACGAAGAACGAAAACACGACCCGGATTTGGCTTACAGCAAAATTCTCGAGCAAGGCGTCAACGAATGCCGACTCGAACAGAAGTTTCAACTTATCCCTGTTCTGGGCACCTCGGTTTGCGAGATGCACAACAAGGAAGTACCCGGAGAGCGCATCGACTATAAGTTGCTGAAATCAGATCGATTCAAAGCAATGGAAGGGAGCTGGGTGCTCACACCGCATAGCGACGGTCGCTACACAATGCTCGAGTTGACTACACACCTCGATCTTGGCGTGCCGGTTCCGCAGATGGTGATGAACTCCGTGACTACGAAGAAGTTGGCTCGCCGTTTGACTAACGTCAAGAAAGCAGCTGAGCACAGACATGCTCAGGTAGCGGGCGCGGTCACGAAGACTGTCGAATAAACGCGCGATCGAACTCGTTCATGCAAAACGCCAGGTAGTTGAACGCGGAATTCGATTTACCGATCGATTTAGCGAACGGCTTGGGATGCTTCGATCAAGAAGTTCAGTTGCACGCCGAAATTGCTTTCGAAATATTCTTTCTTTTCGTTGAGTGCCCAGGCTTCGGCGCGAAGGTTCTCGCCTTCTTTGACGAATGGAACGAGTGAGATCATCTTAATCGGACGGACACCAGGGGTGGTGTCAGCGCCCTGGTATGGATTGATCATCACTTTGAGGTCCTGGATAACTTGTCGGTGACTGCGATCGAGAGCTTCAGCGATGCGCAGGATAGCGGAGAGATCTTGGACGATCGGTCGCATGGTGGCGTTGAGCGCTTGCCAGGCTTCGTGCGAATCTTTTGGCGCCGAGCCGCGGTGATAGCGGGCGATTGATGCGATCATCTCGACCTGCTCTTCGGAGTGACCGAGCAAACCGCCGTGACGAATCAGGTAATAGCTGTGTTTATGGTGACCGTTTCTTGCGATGAACGTGCCGACATCGTGGAGCATGGCGGCGGACCAGAGGATATGACCGACTTCTTCGTCGTAGTTGTGCAGAATGCCTTTGGTCTGGCTGAATATTTTCTCGGCGATTTTCGCAACTTGTTCGGCGTGCGCAAAACTAGAATCATACTTTTCGAGCAAGTAGTGAACGCTGGTAGAGCGTGGATCGCTGTGGCTTTTCAAGGCACCGTTCAACCAGCCGGTTTGCAAAAATCGATCGACCACAACACCTTCGCGCAGAGCCGATGAGCAAACCGTGATTTCATCAGCTTTGAGAGCGCGCATCGTTTCCAAAAGAACGATCGCGCCGGCAAGAATTGTTTGGCTTCGGTCGGCGGAGACTCCTTTGATTCGGTCGCCACCAACTGAACAACGCTCGATATACGCGACGATCTCTGCCAATCGATCGATCGGCATGCGCCAGCCGTGGAGCGGTTCTTGCGTTCGTCCGGTTTGAACACGGTCGAGTTTCGCCAGAGCTTGCACGGTACCCGAAGTACCGATCACGCGCTTGTATCCGCCGGTGGCCACTATTTGTGCGGCTGCCGGCTTCACCATTCCGGTGACTTCGCCGTGCAATTCGTCCAAAGCTTCTTTAGTCGGAAAACCTTTTTTGAAAAATCGGAGCGTTAAACGGGCGCCGCCCATCTTGTACGATTCGGCAAAATAAGCGCGTTCGCGGTCGGCACTGACAATCTCCGTGCTACCACCGCCGATATCAATTACTACGAAGCGCTCTTTCAGTTCAGGCATGCTGAACAAAACACCAAGGTAAATCAACCGGGCTTCTTCTTTACCGGAAACCATGCGGGCATCCAATTTTAAATCCTGACGGATGCGCTCGATTGTTTCCGATCCATTTCGCGATTCGCGCACCGCGGACGTGGCCACAGCTTGCACGTGAGTGGCGCCTTTGGACTGCGCTTGTTTGAGCATATCGCGCAACATTCGCTTGGCGGTGTCGAAAGCAATATCGTCTATATAGTGCGCGCCCAGAGCTCGCCTGAAGAACGGCGCTATCTCTTTTACTTTGGTTATCACTTCGAACGTCTCGCGATCATCGGACGCACGGCAGACAATCATGTGAAACGAGTTGGTGCCCATGTCGATACAGGCGAATACCGGTCCACCGGAAACCTTAGCCCAACTGCCTTTGCGCTCAACTTCCGGTTCTGATTTTTGAAAACTGCCGCTGCGCAAACTCTCGTCGTCAGACATTGCGTCTAACGCTTTTTCCAGAGCCGAGGGTTCAAGCGCGTCTCTTAATGCGGATTTCGATGCGGATTTCGCTCCCGCTCCCGATTTCGAGTTCGAGTTCGAGTTTGAGTTCGATTCAGACTTCTGCTCGTTTTTACTCTGCTGAGAAACTTTCTGTTCAGTCTTTCTCTGATAAATTTTTAGTTCAGTATTGCCGGATGCAGTGCTGCCGGATGCGGCCCTTGCCTTTGCCTTGGTTTCTGCTGACGATTCATTAGTGGATGAATCTCTTTTTGATTTTTCCAAAGATTTCGGTTCAGTTCTCTCGGAGTCGAACTTCGAAGATTTACTTTGTCCGCTCGCTTTTTCTTTGGGCGCCGAGTTTTTGTCGGCGGCTTTGTTGCCGCTGGCAGCTTTGTTGCCGCTGGCGGATTTATTCTTTGGGTTTTCGGACTTGCTCTTCGGACTCATGAAGTGACGGACTCCACATTCAACGGTGCACTAGCATACTCGATCGTCGCGCGAGCGGTCCTTAGAGCGCTGGCGATGCAGTCTGGAATTCCAACGCCGTGATAGGAATTCCCGGCGAGAAACACGCCGGGCAGCCTGTCTTGGGTAATCGACATAATTTCTTCGACGCGCGCCTGGTGACCCAGATTATATTGCGGCATGCTGTCCGGATATCTTTTGACGAAACCAGAAAGAGGTTTGGATTTCAAACCAAGATAGTGAGTTAGATCGGCATGGGCAGTGTCGATCAGATTTTCGTCCGAACGCTTGAGAAGCTCTGGCTGAAGAACGCCGCCGAGGAAGACGCGGATAGCAACCGAATCCGAAGGCGCACGGTCCGGGAATTTGTTGCTGATTAAACTGGCAGCGAGGATCGAACGCTTCTCCGATGACGGCACCACGAATCCGAAGGCATCAAGCGGGTGATCGAAGTCTTCGCGCTTATAGAGCAAATTGACAACTGCAGCGGATGCGATTTCTATCGCGGAGAGTTTTTGTGAAACCAGTGGCTCGACTTGTTCGAGAATCTTCGCGGTTTTGATTGCCGGAGTTGCGAAGATGACTGCATCAAACTCCTGTTTCCGAACTGCTGTCGCGCATTCAAGAATCCAGCGGTTGCTGCTTGTTTTCTTGAGGTTGAGAACTTCGGTGGCGCGCTCGATATTTTCGCTTCCGATTATTCGTTCCAACTGATCGGTGAGAGATTGCACTCCGTTTTTTAAAGAAACAAACATGGAATAACGGGCACCGCTGGCGGTGCGTTCCTGCGAGCGCTCAACGGCACCACGAGCAAGCAATCCGCGAATCACACTTCCAAACTTACGTTCCATTTCGACAAACTGAGGCAGCGTCGCGCGCGCGCTCAGTTTTGAAACGTCTCCGACATAAATGCCGCCGACCATCGGCTGAACGACCTTCTCGAGCGCCTCGCGACCAAAACGTCTGGTCACGAATGACTCGACTGTTTCATCGTCCTTCGGTAGATTTGATGGTGATACCAAATCCAGTGCCATGCGGATTTTGCCGGCAATTGAAAAAAGCGGACTGAGTAGAAATGGGATAACTCGCGTAGGTGCCAGCATGACAAAGCCTTCGGGCAAGGTCTGGAGCTTACCGCCACATGCAACCATCGAGCGTCGATTGGCTGTGTTAGTGGGTATCAAATCTTTTTCCAAGCCGAGTTCTTTGATCAACTCTACGCCTGCAGGTTTCGTAGACAGCATAGAGTCAGGTCCGAACTCAACAATTCGATCGTCGCGCTTCTCTGATTGGATGACACCGCCGGCGCGATCGCTCGACTCGAAAACAATCACCTGCAGATTCAAGCCTTCGGTTTTGGCCAGAGTCATCAATTGATAAGCGGCTGCCAGTCCGGTTATCCCGGCTCCGACCACTGCGATATTCAAGCTCTGTTTTTTATCTTGCATTCGCTGTTTCTGCTAGCCGACTCACCCTCGGCAATTTCTTGTTGCGTTGACCAGAGCTGCATTCGCTGTTTTCTAATTGGCATTTGCTATTTTTGCTTCGCACTCGCTATTTTTTGGAAAGCTCATGCACTAATTCCACCAGATATTTTACGTTTTCAACTGGTGTCGCAGGCAGGACACCATGACCGAGATTGAACACGTGTCCCGGTCTTCCAGCGGCCTGGTCAAGTATCACGCGAGTTTGTTTTTCAATCTCTTCTTTGCCTGCAAATAAAACCAGCGGATCGAGATTGCCTTGAATGCCTTTATCGTGGCCAATTAGATCCCAGGCGTAGTCTAAGTCTATGCGCCAGTCGACGCCGAGAACATCAGCATCGGTTTTAGCCATCAAACTCAATAAGCCATTTGTCATCGTTCCGAAATAAATGATCGGTGCTCGTCCTTTCAATCCACTGATAAGGTCTTGCATGTGAGGTAAGACGTAGTGCGCGTAATCGCGTGGTGACAGTGCCCCGACCCAACTATCGAATATTTGAATTGCACTGGCGCCGGCATCGACTTGAGCTTGCAAATACTTGATCGTCATCTTCACCAATTTACGCATCAGCAGGTCCCAGGCGGCGGGCTCGCGATACATCAGCGATTTGGTTTTTTCATAATTACGACTGCCACCACCTTCGATTGCATAAGACGCAAGCGTGAAAGGCGCACCAGCAAAGCCGATCAGTGGGACTTTCCCATCCAGTTCTTTGCAGGTTTTTTCAATCGCCAGCATAACGTAAGCAAGATCGTCTTTGGGATCGAAGTCAGGAAGCGCTTCTACATCGGCGACATTGACAATCGGATTATCAAGCACCGGACCATCGCCCTGGGCAAAACGCAGCCCGAGCCCCATGGATTCAAGCGGAAGCAGGATATCAGCAAATATTATGGCGGCATCGACACCCAGTTGCTCGACGGCTCGGACAGTTACTTCCGACGCCAGCTCAGGCGTTTTACACAATTCCAGAAAGCCGACTTTCGATCGAATCTCGCGATACTCACTCTGATATCGCCCCGCCTGCCGCATGAGCCAGACCGGCGTGTAGCTCGTCGGTTGCTTCTTCAAGCATTTGATAAATTCAGTATTTTTGATTTGAGTGGAAACCATGCGCGCGCTCATCATTCGGGATGTTCGGAAAGCTTCGGATTTGATGCCAAGACCGTCTGAAATACTACCACGCCGTGCTAATATGACACGCTGGATTGAAGAAACATATATTTGTTCGTTCCGTTTCGCCGATCCATCGATGCACTCCACTTACCGAGACTGTCTCAACGTCGGTGACTCCGTGGCTTTACTAAAAGGAAACCCTAATGACGATCTGCTCGACGTCATCATCGTTGGCGCCGGTCCAGCAGGCATTAATTGCGCTCTTGAATTGAACGAGAGCAGAATAAAATCTTTGATTATTGAACGAAAGAGCACGTTGGGTGGCGCTTTGGAGGAGATTCCTTCGCCGATTCCCAACCTCGCCTGCGGTTGGTTTGACAATGGCAAAACTGTTCAAACCGGGCTCTGCGACACGGCTAAAAGAGCGGGTTTAAATGTCGTGACAGATGAAAATATTATCGAATGCAATCTGCATGAGAAAACTCTTCGCTCGGCAAATCGCACATATAGAGCCACATCGATATTTCTGGCGACAGGATATCGACTGAAGCAGCTACCGCAAAGCGAATCAATCGAACAATTCAGTAATGACATCATTTACCGTTCTGGACCTCATCCCGATGATTTTGTCGACAGAGATATCGTCATCATCGGCGGCGGAGAGAGTGCTTACTACGAAGCACTGGATCGGGTGAAGACTGCGCGTAAGGTGACTATCGTCAATCGTTCCAATCGATACAAAGCACCAGTTTTTCTCATCCGTCAGGCTGATGAAAACCCGCGCATCGAGCGCTTCGAGAATCTTGAATTGGTTTCCGCTTCGGGAATTAACTCAATGGAAGAGATTACCTTTCGTTCCACCACAGACGGTGCCATTAAAAAAATCCCGGCACAAAAATTGGTTGTGAAAATTGGATATACTCCAAATACGGAATTGTTTTCGGGACAGATCGACATGGATTCTTCTGGGCATATCCGGATAGGACCGGGTTGTTCAACGTCTGTGGCTGGTGTTTTCGCCGGGGGAGACATCGTGACGCCTGGCTTCGACCGCCTCGCTGTCGCCATGGCACATGGCGTGATTGCCGCGAAAGCAATCGCAAACTACCTGTTTATCGAGAAACCGGCACTGGACCCTAATAAGCTGCAATCAAGCGGGCAGAAAGCAAACACATGAGAATCGAAGTCTTTGAAACAATCACAGCATTCCTCGGAATCTTCCTCGTCGGAGTGGCGATTCTTCTCGTCATCGCGAGAACGTCATTCGGCGGCAAGCGTGACGATCGCAGAAAAGAATTTTTCCGACTGGTCGAGATTGCTCGCGAGGCTGAGATTTTAGAGAAGAAACCAATCAGCTACAACCTCGCCGGCAGCTGGAAAGGCGAGAGTGACGGCTACTTCGGAATCGGCAAGTTTATTGAAATTGAAGTCGAACAGAACCAATCTGAAATCAGTGGAAAAATAATCGACCATTTTGGTTTTAGTAATATCCGCGGATTTTTCGTTTGGCCGTATATCTGGTTTGACCTGGAACGACACGGAACCATCTTCGAGTTTCGCGGAAATATCGCGGAAGCCCCTGATGGCACCACGATTTCAGGAAATTATCGTTATTATCAGGACGATGCTAAATGGACAGTCAAACGAATGACCGGATCTAGCTCGGCACCACCGGCAGTGGCAACGATTAAGGCGCAGCAAAAGGACGTTGCCACGGCAGCGGCTGCAGCGGCGACAAAGAAAGCGCTGGTGGAAACTCGAAACCAGGCAGTGGAAGCGGCTAAGCTCGGAGCGCTGGCAAAACCGAAATCGGACGTAGCCGATGCAATTTTGCCGAGCGAGAACGATCTGGAAAATAGTCCGGCAAATCCATTTCGAAAACACACTCAAGAGCAGAATCTAATTGCCGCAGAAGCTGATGCAAAAATATCTGCATTAGGCGGCGAGATAAGCTCCAAAAGCGACGGTTCAGCTGATTCTTCTAAGGAAGCAAAAGCGGTGCCAACCGGCGATATCGATGAAAAAACTAAGCGCCCGCGAAAAGTTTCGGGAAGATGTCCGGATTGCAACGCAGAGATAGATGAACTTTTTTCGTTCTGCATTTATTGCGGTAAGAAAAAAGAATAGCTTAGCGATCGGATCTTCAATTTCAATAGTAGCGTTTTGCAGTTCAGTCGAATGCAGCTTCAGTGTTTCGGTATCACAGCTTTATAGTTTCGGTATCACAGGCTCGACTGCGTCTTTCACGACTACGCAGCCGGAGATTTTGTCGTGCAGTGCCTGCTTCTTGTCGTTTTTTAAAATCATTAGATAGCCGCCGAACACAGGTAACATCGAGAGCAGTCGAGCTATATGTCGGACTAAAGCATTGAAGATACTGGGACGGCTGCCGTCGACGCGCGTTACTTTCATGCCGATCACGACCTTACCGATGGTGCCTTGCAGTGGAGAGCTTTCCATCAGCACGTGATACAGAAGATCGGAAAGAACCAATCCACCGATAACGAGTGCCCATATCAAAGTGGTGTCACCGGTCGGTCCGATGATTGCTTGTGAAGTGAAATGCTGACTCAGTTTCATTAGAAACAATGGAAACGCGACGCTTGGTGCAAAGCCTTCCAGAAAGAAGAAGCCAGGCAGTTCGGGAAGAACCATTGATGCATCAACTCTTGTGATCAGGAGTGGCAAACCGAACGAAACAGGAATACTTATCGCCATGAAAACAAGCGCTTCGAGAACGGCGCTCAAACCACGCATCCAGAAGTCGGCGTATTTGTCGGAAGGATTGATGGGAGAGGCAGGATTGTTTGATGAAACAGGATTATTCGATGCGGCAGTTTCGGCGCCTGGCATTTGCCCTGGCTCGCCTGTTTGCTGTTCTGGTGCTTCTTGCGTCATCGTTTGAACCCACATTTAATGAACCATCCGCCGAATTGCGGTTTTTTCGCGAGGAGAGAGGGTAGAATACCTATGCCTGTACTCCGACAGCTTGAGCTTACATTCGCTTTTTACCGAAATCCACGCTCTAGCGAATTGTACAGGCATTCTTTTTTCATGACGAAATTCTTTGACCGACGTTACGTAATCTTAGCCTGGCTTGGTGGGATAACTAGACGGCGGACACGCACGCAAATGTTTTAACTGAAATTCATTATCTCGAAACGGATCTCCAGATGTCGCGCGAGTTTGATGATTCGAGGAAAAGGGCAAAGTGAAAACCCCTGATCAAAATCAGAAATTCGGTCGGCGGCATGCACTGGGCAATAATGTTTTAATGGAACGATAGTCACCCGAGCAAGGGCAGGTGTTTCCTTTGTCACCACGTAAGCGAGCGAGCCAGGATACCAATACTTCAGTCGGCACTGCCCGCGACAACAGCGTTTGGGGCGGTCTTGCCGATTTGCTTACGGAAAAACGCAGAACGCGTGTGACGGAAGAAGAATTTCGTCTGGATATTTTGAACGCACTGCTGCGAACGCCGCATGGTGACATAACTCCGTATGTCGAACCATTCAGATTTTTGCACGATCGCGATCCACTGTTCTTTATTCGTCTGGCCGCCTGGTATAACGAGCTTGGCACGGTGCATGATCTCAAACAATTGTTCATCGCATTTTTGTGCACGTCGAAATTTTCGGATGAATTTCGCGAATGCGGATTAAGCATGATGGAACGCCTGCCACCATATCAGGTGCAACGTGTTCTCTACATGATTAAGGGTGAAGATCGAGGTGGCACGTTTCAAAAAGGGCTCGGGCTCAGCGTTCCTCGATCTTTTAAAACAGCGATCAGAGGCTATTTGAAGAAACGCGAATCAAGCGACGATTCATTTGAGTCGGCCGTATTGCATGCTCGCGAGGCGTTATCTACGTTGTATTGCTCGCTGAGAATCAAGCCTGGAAACTTTGCGCAAAAGGTTTTGTTCGACAACAATCCACCGGAAGGCAGTCGTTTGCACGCTCTCAAAATGCTGAGCCGGACAACTGATACAGAAGAACAAGCTTTAATCATCGCTGATTATCAATTGCCTTATCGGGCAGCGGTTTCTGCAATCAAGTGGTTGTCACCGCCGGTGATGGTTGCGATTGTTGACGCTATGTCTCCGCAGGAACTGATCAACAATCTCGCCAGTTTAAAAAAACGCGGAGCCTTTGAGAACGAGGACATTCGCGCGTTTATTGAATGCAAACTGGAGGATGCAAAAACAGATCGTCGTGTTTCTGCGTTAAAAACTCGGCAGGCGATCAAAGCCGCAGGTCTGGACGGTGAGATGGAAAAACAGGTGGCAGCAGTCGGAGACGCGAGAATAAAATCGCTCGGAAAGGTCACGCGCTCAACTGCGTTGTTTGTTGATAAGAGCGCCTCAATGGAAGAAGCGATCGAAGTCGGCAAACAGGTGGCGAGCATCATCGCGCCGATTTGCACAAAAGAGTTGACCGTTTACGCATTCGACACAATTGCCTATCCAATCAAAGCGAAAGGCAATGAATTATCTGATTGGGAAAACGCGTTCAAGGGCATTTCCGCTAATGGCTCGACTAGCTGCGGATCGGCGCTGGAAGCGTTGATCAAAGACGGGAAACAGGTGGACCAAGTTATCGTAGTCACCGATCAGGAAGAGAATGCGCAGCCATTTTTCGAACGAAGTCTCGTGCACTACGGTCGTCAGTTTGGCATGACACCAGATATAGTGATTGTCAATGTAGGGGCGAGTTCGACATTTCTCGAAGACAGCTTGAAAAATTATGATGTCCACGTCGACACTTATACTTTCAATGGCGACTACTACAGCCTGCCAAGCCTGATTCCATTGCTTTCGCAAGGAACACGCTCTGACTTGCTCGCCGACATAATGCGATATCCATTGCCGGAAAGAACTAAATGACCGAGGACAAACCGGCAAAGAAAGCGCGCCCCGACGTTCGAGCAATGATCAAAAAAGCGGCTCAACAAACGCGCGATGTTTTCGAAACGATCATCATGGCACCAGTCGTGCCGGGCGGCCTTGTGCGGGTTCGCATCAACGGTATCGTTTCGGAATTCGAAGTCGACGATGCTGCATTTCTTGGATGGGGATTGTTGAAACCGGAAGCACCAGGCAAAGCGAAGCTAATCGGCGAAGCGTCGCCGGCACAAGTGAAAGCTTATATGGATCTGCTTCCGCGCTTTCAAGTTACGATGCTGAAAGAGCTGCAAGGCACATGGTGGGCGCTTCCGGCGCAGGGTTCCGAAAATAGACTGTCGTCATCGCAGGCGGTGCCGATTCGTTTAGCGGCTCGCATAATGAGTTTCGATACTGCGGCTGTTCGTTTCGACGGCGCTTCTTTCTGGTTTGAATCAATCGCCCGACGACGCAATCCTGCGGTTGCTCGAACGCTGCGAGATCAACTTGCTAAGGAAGTTTTTCCTGAAGACGTCGAATGCCCGGAAGTGACCCCTCAAGAGCGTCTTGCTTACAGCTTCATGTTTTACGATTTGCACCCGGATCTAATCGAGCAGGATTTGCCGGAGCACGATTCAAGTTCTGAAACTCAGACTCAAAACACTTTCGATTACGATACCTGGCTCAAAGACTTCAAAAACATGCGTGGCATTCTCGAGCGCGAACAAGAAGATCGCAAAATCAAAAACGCCTTGCGCCATGCCGGCGCTCAGCTCCACAGCTATTGGCGCAGCAACCCTGCCGATCGCGAACTCAACATCAAAATTGTAGTCGACGGTAGCGAGCATATTGCCCGGGTCAACACGTACGACCTCACTGTTGTAAACGCGGGCATCTGTTTAAGCGGCTACGATCAAGACTTCGACTTAACGAGCTTAGTCGGCGTGCTTCGCGAATACAAAAAAAATTGATTATAGAGACCAGTTAGACTTCCTGGCGCAACGAAAAAACCTTTTCGATCACTTCGGCAACAACCTGGTTAGGAGTTGATGCGCCAGCGGAGACGCCGATGACGACGGGTTCTTTGGGCAGCCAACTATTGGTCGTCGAGCAGTCAGTATCATGAGGCGGTTTGTGACGAATCTCGTCAGCGGACACGATGCACGATGGTCCATCGATGTGATACGAAGGCAATCCGTTTGTCAAAGCGATTTCATGCAAGTGTCCGGTGTTGGAGGAATTGAATCCACCGATGATTAACATCAAGTCCAGAGGCTCTTCGATCAGATGCAACATCGCATCTTGTCGTTCCTGCGTAGCATCACAGATAGTGTCACCGGGACTGAGGAAGTGATCGTTTATAACCGACGGTCCGTACTTTGCCATCATTGTTCTTTCGAACAATTTGCCGATCATTTCAGTTTCGCCTTTAAGCATCGTGGTTTGATTGGCAATGCCGATGCGAACAAGATCGCGGTCGGGGTCAAAGCCTTGCGAATAAGCTTGTTTATCGCGATCCAAAAATACTTCTTTCGATCCGCCGTTCAAAATATAGTCAGCGATCCATTCAGCTTCTTTCAAGTTCTGAACGATCAGATACGTATCCGCGCGAGACGAGGTGGCGACGGTTTCTTCGTGATTATATTTACCGTGGATGATCGCCGTAAAATCGCCTTGCGCAAATTTCTGCACGCGATTCCAAACACGAGACACCCATGGGCAGGTCGTGTCGACAATCTCGCAATTGCGTTGTTCGAGGAAATGCATCTCTTCTACGCTGGCGCCAAAGGCAGGCAGAATCACGACATCGTTTTCATTCACACAATCGAGGCTTTTGGTGCCGTCGTCTTTCACTTGCAAGAAGTCGATGCCCATGTCACGCAAATGCGAGTTGACTAGCGGGTTGTGAATAATTTCGTTCGTGATCCAGATTTTGCGATCGGGAAAATGCCTGCGCGTCTCATAAGCCATGGACACTGCACGGTCGACGCCCCAGCAAAAACCGAAAGCTTCAGCCAACCGGATCGTGATGCCGTTGCGTTTGAGAGTGTTGCCGCCTTCCTTGAGTTCAGCGATAAGATCTGACTCATAAGCGCTCTTTAGATCGCCGTCGACGACATCCTTAAGACCGAATCCTTTTCTATGGTAGGTCGGGTTTTTCATTACTAGAATCTCGAATCTCTTTAGAACAACGACTCGAATTTTACCTAGTTTACGTAAGAATTGCTGCTCAATCCGGGGGCGGAGTGTTATTATTTCGTTGGCTTATACTTACTATGGACCCTAGTTACCAAGAACAGATCGTAGCTCTCTCAGGCACTAGTGGTATCGCACGCTCGGCGTCGAGTTTTGTCAGGGTCTATAAACGGGGAGGATTTTTCGTGAAGAAGTCGTTATCAATGCTTCTGGCAGCAGTTGCAATCGCATCATCTTGTTCAGCTGCAAATGCTGAAGATGCAAAAGAAATGGCAAGAAATGCCGCGCGCTTTCCAGTGAGAGCAGCTGCAGTCGGTACTGGAATGGTCGTCGGAATCCCGGTCGCCATCACACGTCGCAGCTCTAATCGCGCAATCGAGTTTACCGAAAGTTTCGCCGATAAAATTGGCGGAAAAGAACACGCGCCACCAATGATATTCGCAAGCATCCTGGGCATGCCGTTCGGCTTGCTTGTCGGAGCCGGTGAAGGTGTTTTCATGGGTGGTAAAAACGCTATCAATGGCAGTGCTGCAGAGCATCCATTCACACTCTCCACGTTCAGTCTCGATGAAGAACTGGAATAAGCATAGTCAGAAACTGATTTCGGAAGAGGCGCGGACACTGATGGTTCGCGCCTCTACTGTCTCTTGTTGGAGTTTAAAAAATGCATTTTGATTTGCGCGCGTTGATTTTCGACATGGATGGGGTACTCATAGACTCAGAACCCATGCACCTCGAAGCGTTTAAACGTTTCTTCAAAACATTGAATATTGAATACACTGCAGAGCAAAACGCGCTCTACCTGGGCAGAAAAGACTCCGAGATATCGGAACTGTTGATCGAGAAGTACGGCTTAAACATGACGGCGCCTGAGTTGGTCGAGAAGAAAGAAGAAATATTCAGGCAACTGATTCTGGCTGAATCCAGTGCCCGACCGGGCGTTATGCAAACACTCAAGGAAGCCGTTGAGCTTGGGATCAACCGCGCAGTCGCATCCTCAGCCACGCTGCCCACAATAAAACTCATTGTAAACACTCTTAAGCTGAATCAATACTTCCATAGTTTGTCCTCCGGCGACGAAGTGAAGAATGGAAAGCCCGCGCCCGATGTGTTTCTGCTCGCCGCCGAGCGCATGCAAATCGCGCCGGAGCACTGTCTGGTAATCGAAGACACGGAAGCGGGTGTTCAAGCAGCTAGAGCCGCGGGTATGAAAGTGGTGGCTATTCCCTGCGATGCGACCAAGCATCAAACTCATGCCCTGGCAGACATGAGACTGGATAGCCTCAGCGAACTGAAGCTGAAAGATTGGGTTCAACACTAACCTCGCACACAGGCTGTATATCGGACACTCAACTAATCATTTATCCAGAAATGCCTGGAAAACTTCCACTTGGCAAGCATGCATTAGTTTGATGTGGGTATAAAACCCTGGGGGTAGCCGACTTTCTTACTTTAAATAAGTAGGGATAAGTTGATTGAGTCAGGCAGGAATCGAGAGACCGGAACGGATTACATAGGGTTTAACGTTAATATGAGAATTATTCCAAAGGAGCGAATACTCAGAGTCAACTGCGCCGGCTACGGCACGGAAGCTCATTGGAATCTGGGGCGGGCGAAGAGTTTAAACAACTACAGCGCGATCATCGTCAACCCCGTCAGTATCGCCCACTTATTTGATAAAGATCCTGAGCTGGTTCGCAAAGTCGAACAGTGTCTTGCCGAAGGCAACACCACGCTCACGATCGATGACGACTTACTATTACGCAATCTGGCTGCCGAGATCGATAGTCGAGTGCTCGAGCTTTCCGATTTTCTGACTCAGGGCGGAGTGCTCGTTTACTTCCTCTGCCGTCCTTTTATAATTCAAGGACCGAGTTTGGCTCTGGATAATTACTACTGGTTGGAAAGCCTTGCTCCGGATCAACCAGCAGAACGCAACGTCCGCCACATGAGTGCTGTTTCTCACGGCCGATTGATCGAACCTACCGACGACGGCAGCATCAGCGAGTTTGCGCCTTACTTGCAACAGCCTGGTCTCGAGTGGAGCACGCTGATTCGCACGGAATATTTGACCGAAGGTTACACCGTCATGGCTGAAGCGGGCTCGAAGAAGTGCATCGCCGGTCAGTTATTCATCGTAGAAAGCAGTGGCAAAGTAGTTTTCTTGCCATCTCCTTATTCTCCTGATTTCGACAAAACGCTCATCGACGCTCTTAACGGCTGGTATACATTGAAAGAGCAAAGTCCGGAAGAGTTGGAAGCAGAACAATTCGAATCGAGTGCAACAGCGGCAACAATCGCAGCACAGGCAACACCTGATATCGGCTCCGGCCTATTCGAGCGCGAACAAAGTCAGTACGAACCAGTGGCTGGCGTCATGGTTGATCCAGTTGCGCAATCAACTCAGTCAGGAAATTTTGAAGTAACTTCCGCCGACGCCGCCTCTGCCACGCCAGAGCCGGAGCCGTTCTCATTCAACGCTGACAAAATTGCTGAGTCCGTTTCGCAGGACGCACGTCGCTTCGAAGAGGAAGTGGCAAATCGTGTCGCGCGAGAACCAAAAAAATCGACGACCAGCATCGATCTTTCGATCTTCGCTCAAACCGCACGGCAGCTCGTGCAGAAGACGACGGACTCTCCTGCGGCCGCGCAGGAAGAACAATCCGAGGCACCAGGGGTGGAGTCAGGTTCATTTGCTCCAGTGGCACAAACGCCAGAGCAAGACGACTTCTCTTCGGCGCAACCAGCTATTGAAGAAACAGCAGCAGAAGAGGTAGAACCAAACGTGGAAACGGCATATCAGGCAACATTAGAAGAGCCCGAGCAAGCAGTAGAAGAAGCAGCGGATTATGAACTGCCTGCGCAAAAAGTCGCTCCGACACCTGAGAGCACCAACGCCGGTAATTCACTGCGAAATCTTCTTTCCGCCGTCACTCCGGAACTTCCTGAAAGTGTCAAACCATCAATGACTTCGCCGGCTTCGGCTCTCTTGTCGGAATCCGGAACCTTTTCTCCAGATCCGGTGACACCACCGGCGGTAAAATCTAAATCTGCAGCATCACTGTTCAGTGATGACGATGACGATTTTGATGAACCATCAATCGAAGCAGAATCACCGGCCGCGGCTAGCGAGGCGTCCGCCGAAGATCTGGACGCCAACGGTTTCAATCCGAATCAAAGAGAAGTCGAAACCTCAGATCAGAACTCAGGAGTTTACAGCAGTGCAACGCCACTAGCCGACTCGGGAGTCTACAACAGTGCGACGCCGGTAGGCGATTCCGGCGTGTTCAGCAGCAGTTCGACGCAGCCTCAATCTACCGGCTACTCGAGCGAATTCAGTAAGTCAACCGACTCCGGTTTCTTCGGACAACAGCATGCAGAGACGGCTTCGAGCAACTCAGGCGCGTATGGCACGCCGGCTGCAAACAGTTCTGACTCGATTCCAGCAACTAATTCCGGCGTGTACGATCAGAAGTTTCCCCTCGGGACAAACAGCAGTTCCACTCTGCCGCAATTGAATTCTCCAACCAGCAGCAGTTCCAGCCTCCCGCAATTAAATCCTCAAACTAGCAGCAGTTCCACCCTGCCGCAAGCAGTCTCGCCAACCAGCAGCAGCTCCAACCTGCCGCAACTGAACTCTCCGACTAGCAGCAGCTCCAACCTGCAGCAAGTGGCATCTCCAACCAGCAGCAGCTCCAGCCTGCCGCAAGTGCCCTCTCCAACCAGCAGCAGTTCCAGCCTGCCGCAAGTGGGTACAGGTTCTGGCGACTTCAACACAGTGAGGAGCGAAGAACCAGCAAGTTCAGAAGCATTCAATCAGGTGCAACCAGCCGCGCAAGAACCTTTTTATAGTCAACCGGCTCCTCCGGCTGCACTGACGTCTCCATCGGTCACGACGCCACCACCGGCGGAGCCTGCAATTTTGCAACCACCTTCTGGATTTATGTCCAATTTCGCCGCGCAAAATGCTTCACAGCAAGTGGAAAAATTGCCGCCGGCTGAACCGCCAATGCCTCAGACACCCGTTCCGTTCGTATCATCTGCTGGAGATAATAGCGCTGTGACAAATAATGATCCCTCCAATCACGACAACAAATCGACAATGGACCTGCTTCGCGAACTCGAGAAAGCTCAGCGTCCACCAGACCAGGTTCAACCACAAGCCGCACCTGCAGAGACCGAACCGGATGCCGATGGTGTCAGACCTCTGTTGAGTAATTTGTTTAAGAAGGATGCCACAGAGCCTCCTGTCTATGAGATTACACCACCCGCAGTACCACAGTCGGGTCAACCGGCAGTGCCACCGCGGCCGATTCCGACACGGAACACGCTCGGTGCTTTGATGCAGCCCGCTGCAGAATCTAGAGTAACAGTGCCACAAGAAAGTTTAGCGATGAATAGGGAGGGCAGCAACGCGATGTCTAATATGGTAGTTCCGGATTGGTGCAAACAGTATTCTTTCTCGTATCTTGACGAATTGAAGAAGGAGCAAGCCACCCTGGCTAGCGAATTGCAGGATATTCAAGCAAAACTGAACACGGTGGAAAGCAAAATTGCTTCAGTCGAACAACTGAAATCCGCTTTGCTATCGGGCGATGGCGACTCGCTCAAAGAAGCTACCGGACTGGTTCTCGGCAAACTGGGTTGGACTATCAACATCAACAATGCTGCACCAAATGAGGTGCTATTGCTCAATGTCGATCAACCTGAAGCCCTCGTAAGAATAGTACGCAGCGAAGCGCATTGTGACCGTTCTGAAGTTGCACAAGTTTCTGGTTCTGCAATTGCTTTCTGGGAAAAGCATGATATTGAACCTAAGGGATTGCTGATTGCATGCACCTGGGCGAACGTCAGCCCGGGCAGCAGAAATCAAAAAGATTTCGAAGAACCGGTTGCCGAATTTGCGAAGAAAAAGAATTTGTGTTTAATTACATCTATACAGATGCTCGGAATCTACCGCGATCTCGAACTAGGTCTTGTCACTCCGGATGTTGTGAGAAGACAGATGCTCGAAACCAACGGACTGCTCGGCGGCTATGCCGTAGAGTCAGCCATGGCCGGAGCCAGAGCATAGTTTGTAATAGCGGGGGAGCGCGTTAGCCAAAGTGAGCACGACACTACCAACAGTTCTGATATCAGGTGCTTCGGAAGAACTTACAGCAAGAATCGAGCATCTAATCAGGGGGCAAGCTGAGCTTTCCCTCGTGAAGAGTGTCACGCCGGAAGAAGCGGTTGACGAAACCTTCAAAGCAAAATTGATCTGGATCGAACTCGAGTCCGATCCGGAAGGCAACGTCGCTTTGCTGGAGCACTTGATCAAGTCGCATCCCAACACATTCTTCGTTGTCAGCAAAGAAGATCTCGAACCTGATCTCGTTAAGCGCACCATGCAAGTTGGTGCGCTAGACTTTCTGGATCATAAAGGTTGGGCTGCGCAGATCCGAAGTGTGGTCAGACGAATTATGGCTAAGGAGTTCGGGACAAAACCGAACCCAAACAGCCCAATGTCTGGTGCGGCGCGACAACCGCAACGACCGAGTTCCTGGGGAGCGCTTAACAGTCTTAAAGTAACAGTGCCACCAAACTCTGGATTTAAAAGAGTTGAGCCAGGCAAAACATCCGGCTTGCCACAGCCGGCCGCTCCACCTGAGGTACCAGTCGCGGCGGCACCGCAGGCGATACCGGAGCCGACTGAAGTTGAAGAAGTTGCAGAAGTTGCAGAAGTTGTAGAAGAAGTTCAAGAGGAGCCGCCTTACGAGGAAGCCGCTGAAGCGGGCGTCGATGAGGCGGCTGCCGGTTATGCCGAGGGCGAGGTCGGCTACGCTGAAGGCGATGCTGGTTACGCAGCTGAAGGCGATGCCGGTTACGCGACTGAAGGCGATGCCGGTTACTCAGCTGAAGGCGAAGCCGGTTACGCGACTGAAGGCGATGCTGGTTACGCAGCTGAAGGCGAAGTTGGTTACGCTCCTGAAGCCGCAAGCGGTTACGCTGAAGGTGAATACGCAGAAGCTGCCGAAGGCGGCGAAACCGGATATGACGCAGAAGGTCAACCGACATACACCGCAGATGGTGAAACAGCTGCCGATGAAACGGTAGTCGACGAGCACGGCAACGTAATTGAATACGCAGAAGCAACCGAATCAGACGGCGGCAACTATACCGAAGAAAGTTCAGACGAGGCTCCAGATCAAAACGTAGATGAGAGCGAATCAGAACCAGCCTCCGCACCGCCAATGTCGGCCAATCCAGGTCAATCTATACAAGGTAAAAAGAGCGGTTGGGGCGACCTGGATTCGATCATCTCAACAGGCAAAGCACAAGAGAAAAAGGCACCAAGCAAATGGGGCGAACTGAGCAGCATTCAGCCTGCCAAGTCAGCCGAGAAGGAATCCACACCGGCTTCTTCCGAAGCCAACAAGTGGAGCGATCTCGACGCGATCGCGGCAAAATCTTCACCGGAGTCTGACTCGCCTGCCGCCAAGTCCGCCAACAAATGGGGCGACCTTGATGCGATTGCCGGTAAAGGTGCCGCGGCATCGAGTGCTGGAAATAAATGGGGCGACCTCGACGGTTTGGCTACTAAGTCCGAACCCGCCACTCCATCCGCTAACAAGTGGAGTGGTTTAGATTCAATAGGTGCAAATCCAGAGGATTCGGATTCGGATTCAACACCAAGTTCATCTGTCGGAAACAAATGGGGCGATCTCGATGCCATCGCAACTGGTGGCGCCAAAGGTTTCGACACAGACCAGCCGACGACTGGTGAAAGTCCGACCACAGGCGCGAAGAAGTGGGGAGACCTCGAGTCTATAACCGCCCCCAAAGAGGCGCCAGAGCCCGCCGGCAACAAGTGGGGAAATCTTGACGCACTTGGCGGTAAGGGAAGCGCTCCAAAAACAAACGCGAAATCGTTTATCAAACCCAAAGCGGCGCAGCCTGATGCGGCGGCTGCTGCGGCAAAAGCTAAATGGGGCGACCTCGCGGCCACCGATCCGCCTTCGGGTGGTCAGCCAGAGTCCTCGCCAGGCGGTGGTGCAAAGTGGGGCAACCTCGACACCATTGGCGGTGGCATCACAAAAAGCCAACCTTTACCTTTCGATATTCCAGCCGCATCCACCGATGGTGTCGGAGCCGAGCCTAAATGGGGCAATCTAAATTCAATTCCGACTCCCAAGGCGGGTCCGGAAGGAGGCAACTGGGGCGACCTCGGATCGATCCCGACGCCGAAAGCACCGGAAGCTGGACCCGTTCTTGTTGAAGGCGCACTGCCGATCAAACTTGATACCAACGAAGCCTCGCAAAAGTGGAAAGCGGGAATGTCCTCGGACATCTCAACCGGCGCGCGGCAAGTCGGCGAAATGCGCGACAAGCTCAAGGGCAAGCAAGTAAAAGTAAAAGTGGGATGGGAGAAGGTAAATATTCTGGTAGCAGTAGTGATCTTGGCTACCGCCGGTTTCCTGAGCTATAGCTTCTTCACCTACCCAGTGCCACCTTCAGATCAGACGGCAACGAGATAACCATAATAGTTGCGGACAAAATGTCTGGCGATTCGCTAACCAAGACCTCAGGCGAATTCCCGCGGTAGCGGTTCCTTGCTGCTGTTCTGTGGTTCCAACGTGTTGCGGCAAACGTTTGTGCTCACGCTTTTATCTTGTCGATCTTGGCCGCGAGAATAAAATCGCTCTCTGTAAGTCCGTTAATTTTATGCGTCCAAAGTTCAATTTTCAATTCACCCCAACGAACGAGAAGGTCCGGGTGATGCCCTTCTTGCTCGGCAATTTCGCCTATTCGATTTGCTAATTTGAGCGCAGATTTGAAGTCGTTGAATTTGTAAGACTTCAAAAGTCGGCTGTCGTCTTTCACTTCCCAGTCGCTGAGTTCTTCCAGCAACGGCTGAAATTCTTCAGCGGTTAGTGGTGGCACGCCACCACGACATGGGACGCAAGTTTTTTCGGCAAGATTACCAACACGACGGGCTCCATGATGATTGAACATGCTTTATACCTGTACATCGGGGACAACAATTTCATCGCCGACAGACCAGGTGTCAACCAGGTCTTCGGGGTCTTCACTAACTTCCATGTTGAAAACGTCGCCCTCGCCCTCGCCTTCGACATCCGGCGGCAATCGTCTGACGATCTCTTCGATGTTATAGACGAGATTGAAACTGACGCGAGACATTTGTGCGATGTGCACGGCTTCGTACAACGAAATCAGCCATGGCACAAAAGTCCAGCACATGACCAGGTAGCCGATTCCTAAAGCTTTTTCACCAAGATAAAACTTGTGCACACCGAAATTTCCAAGTACGACTGCAAGCCAAATTGCCACCTTCCGATCCCTGCCGCCTTCGACCGGCTTTTGCGCAGCTTCGATCAGTTTCGCTTTTTTGATACCGAGAGGCGGACCCAGAGGTAACGGTTCAATCGGTCCCGATGTCTCAGATTCCGGTGTTACGGGAGTACCTTCAAACGCACAAACACATGTTGCAATCGTTTGTTTCCCTGATCGAAAACGATAAACTTCTCGCTCCGACAGAAGCCGATGGCACTTGGCGCAATACAGTGGTGCCGACATCAGCTCAGCGTCTCGGGGATGCCGGAACGAAACTTTCTCTGTTTGATCTGATTCCGCTTTTTGGTTTAAGTAATCGATTCGCTTTTGCAGCGTTTGTTTCTGCTCCTCATCGTTCGAAAGGTGTGTCGCTCGAACCAGCTGTTCAACAGCTTCTTTGACTTTATTCAATTTCAAAAAAGCATCGGCCAACTTTTGTCGAGCTTTAATCTCTTCGTCTTTTTGCGTTTCCAATCCGTTGACACGTTTCAACGCTTCCGCGAAGCATGTGTGTGCCTCATCGAATGAACCGCTTTTAAAAGCCAGTCTCCCGCGACGCATCCACTTCTGGAATGCTTTCATCAGGTCTGGTTCATTGTTTTCATCGCCATGAATAACCGGAATTTCAAATGACGAGATTGACTGCCCGCAACCATGACAATTGATCTGCCATGATTTGAGTTCTGTCTCGCAAACCGGACACCCAATCATCTGGGCATCAGCATCGGTCGCCACTTCAGTTTTCACTTTATCGGTGCTACCAGATTTGGTACTGGTGGTTTCGGCACTTGTAGTTTCGTCACTAGTTGATTCGGAACCACCGATATCGGCACCACCAGATTCGGTGCTACCGGCATCCACCCGGTTTCCAGTTTCGCCACTACCAGCAGTTTTCCTGCCATCAGTTTTGCTTTTTGCGGTTTTTGATTTACCAGATTTAGTGATACCGGCTTCGGTGCTAGACGCTGCAGAACCCAACGGCTCAGTTTTACTGAGTTCCGCCTTAGCCGCTTCAGCCTTGCCTGGTTTACCTTTGCCTGGCTCCGTGCTGCCGGACTTTGGAGTTCCGGATTCAGTACTTCCGGTTTCTTCGGTCACGCTCACTCCTCAGGAAAATTTCCATCCTAGTATGCCACCAATCTGCTCGTTTTTTGTCAGCGTCAAATATTGTCGGGATACTTTTCGAGAATGACTTTTTTATGCAAAACGTTGCTCGAGTCCAGTCGCCGCACTTCGAAATCCATGGCATCACCAGGTTTCAGCTCGGCAAGAATACTGCGAACTTCGGTTGATGAGCGAACTGGCTTTCCATTAACTTTGACGATAATATCGCCGCGCACCATACTGACTTTTTCAGCAGGTCCTTTCGGCACTACACCCTTCACGATGACCATCACCGGATGCCCGGTCAGAGTCTGGGATTTCTTGCGATCCGGATCTATGTCTTCCATGTACAATCCAAGGAACGGTCTGGCGATAGAACCTTTCTCGATCAGCTTCTTCGTCACTTCGGAAACTTTGTCGGCCGGAAGTGCGAAATTGATTCCGACTGTGCCCCGATTGATTGCAGCAGATGCTATGCCGATCACTTCGCCGTCTATGTTCACAAGCGGTCCGCCGGAGTTGCCCGGAGCAATCAATGCATCTGTTTGAATCATCGGAATGTGGTGGTTGAAGTCAGGGACGGTTCGACCCAAAGCGCTGACGACACCGACTGAGACTGTGTGATCGAAACCATGTGGACTGCCGATCGCAATCGCCCAGTCGCCCACTCTGGTTTTTGAAAAATCCGCAAATTTAGCAATCGGCAAATTACTTGCGACAATTTTGATGACAGCCAGATCCGTGTAAGAATCGCGCCCGACAACGGTTCCTTGATACTCTCGTTGATCGTTTAGAGTGACGCGAATTTCTGTGCCGGTTGGCACCACGTGATTACTAGTCAAAATGTGACCGCTAGTGCTGACGATCACACCACTTGCTTGAGATTGACCTGGATAGCCCATCGGCAGCCGGTTAGATCCTTGAGGTGGTTGGAAAAATTGCTGACTTCCTTGCAACGGTTGCACTACATGATTGGGCTCTCGCATCGGTCGCGTATCGATGTTGACCACGCAAGGATTAACTTTTTCCGCCACCTCGGCAATCGAAGAATCGCCTCGCAAGCGGTTTACCATGGTTCCAGGTGCGGTGGCAGGTGCTTCATCGAGACGAAGTCCGGTCACGACTTTGTTGTTTGGAAAGAAAAAAGAACCAATCCAGAAGCCGATTGCGAACACTTGAACGCATGCCAAAATCACAAAAATGCGAGGAGTTCTTCTGTACTGAATAGCCTCACTCGAATGGCGCGATTCGCTGGAAGGAGACGTCATCGCCGCCGCTTGTCCATCTTCTTCAGGGACAGCAATCAAGTTTGGTTTTAAAAATCTACCTGATAGTTTTAAAAATCGATCCAGCGTCATCGATTGTTCAGCACGTCCCTGCTCGGTGACTGCCTGCAATGTCGCTGAATCGGTTTTCGAATCTTCTTTTTTGCTATGGTCCGGAGGCGGCACCGTGGCGCTGGAAAAATTCTTTTTACCCTGAATCTTTTTCTCGCCGCGCTTCTCAGCTTCTTTGGCTGCCTGCTCTAGCGTCTTGGCAGGACTGTATCTTTCCCATGCCGGAGGCGCGTCGTCTTTGAGCAATGCCGTGCGATCGGGCTCAACAACCAGATCCTCTTCCGCCAATTCCTCTCCAGAAAAATAAATTGGAACGTCGTCGTCAATCTCTTTGGCCATTAACGAATGATACCTTTGCAGAAATATGGCGGCAAAATAAAGCCTCTGTTTTACCTTTAGGTTCTATACCAACGGAGGACAGTGTTAAAACGCCACGGAATGGCGTTTTTGGGAATTTCGAAACAGTTATCAGGCAGACAGAGAAATTAGCCGCTCGACCCGCTGGGGACTGAGTAACAATATTTCAAGGGTCGCTATGGTTTCTTGCGAGAAAAATGCGACAGTCAGACGCCTTTCAAGCACACGCGCATCTTCCGCCAGAGTGGTCAGACAGTCGAAATCGACTGGATTGACAGTCTTATTTCGCAAAAGCTCGAGTTTCAGCTTGATGCGCAGCAGGCAAATCAAAACGGCCAGATGATGAACGCCGGCAACGGCGCTCAAATAATTGAATCCCGGTCCAAAATATAATTTCGAAAACATGCGCAGATAAACAAACCGTCGCAAGAGATCGGCGCTTTCAGCCGGCAGTTGACCCAGGCGCACGCCAACCACGTCCTGAAATGTATACTCCGCACCGCCATGCGTGAGCATGACCCGGCGGGGCTCAGCTAGAAATTCTTTGACAAAATTTTGTGCATCCAGATCGCAAGAACTCGATTCATATGCATTAGCCGGGAAATAGCTCTCGAGTAGATTGCGAACCAAAACCTGATCGATTATCTTGGGATTGGTAGGCAATCCTGCCACGTTGTCCAGTTTGACGTTGCCTGATACTGATTTGCGAAACCGCTGGGATTGATCGAAAAGCGTCTTCTCAACCCGGCTTTCAGTGGGCTTCGAGATGCGCTCCAGAATTGGTTCTTCAATCGCCAGATAATCTTGCCAAGAAATATTTTGTCCGTCGATCAGTTGCGCCTCGCTCCAGTCCAGCGATAACGTCGGAAACAAGCGCGTAAAGAGTTCGAATCTTTGGGCCAGCAACTCGCGCTGATCCGACAATGGCCTACCCGAATTGTACAGAACACCAGTCGAAGCAAAGCTCACCGAAGCATACGTGCCGCTCGGCGTTTGCGTAAAGGTATAAGGAAACAACCTGCACATCGCGGGCTTGGCCTCGGCGCCAAAATCATTGTGCAATTGGCATTGCTTTTCATCAGTTAGAAATGCGCACAAACCGTCGTCGCGCTTTTCAAGCGAGTGCGAAAAGACTTTCAATTTCGCATCATCAACATTGAGTACACGAAACATTTTTTTTGAATCCAATTCTTTGTCTGCGGCATAATTACCGAGGCGCGCAAAATCATCACGAGTTATCGGAACCGGCCACTCGAAACAACAATTTCCGCAACCAGTGCAGTCGAAATTGATCCCGTCGGGTATATGGAGCTGAGATTCACTTACTTCTGTCATGAGCCATTATGTTACAACTTCGGATAGTCACGTATCAACAAGGAGATCGGTCTAGCGTTCGATACGTATGTTAGATCGTCTCTCCAAATTTCAAAACAAAGTTGTGCTCGCGTGCGTGTTCACTCTCGCGATCGTGCTGACGTTCTACGCGTACATGGCTAGTTATGAGCCTCTCCCGCTTCTGGAAGAATTTTATCTCCTCGAATTTTTCAAAAACCGATCGACTTCGATGATGGGTTTTCTAACTTCCACAGTTGATTGGAACGGACCGCTCCCTGATGATTCGTGGGGCATGTTCGCAAGCGGCATGACAGCTGTCTTGTCGAATTTATCAAACCAATCTTTGACTGTTATCAGAACAGTCTCAATTCTTCTTCACGCAACCAATTGCGCTCTCATGTTCTTCGTGACCCGCGATGCCCTCGCTCCACCAGAAGGCGATCGTCCAGCGCTAGCCACCTGGCTTGCCGCCGGCGCTTGCCTGATTTTCGCGCTCTATCCCCTGGCACCAGAGGCGGTATCATACATCGGCGGTCAAGCATATCTATTAGGCACCACATTTTTCTTGACCTCATTTTACCTTTACATGAAAGGCAAGCGAGAGCGAAACTGGACAATTCTAGGCGTCTCCTGGATCAGCTTTTTGTTCGCGGTTGTGTCCGATCATTCATTATGGTCGTCCGGATTTATCATGGTGGCACTGGAACTTTCGATTTCGTTCATCGGTACGCCACCGCCTTCAACCAATCGCAAAGTGCCCACCGAGGAGCAAGTCTTCGAAGATGCCATTGACCGCATGCTTGAGGACACTCAACAGCATCAAAAAGAAACTGAACAGGAAAAGCCGGCTCAAT
The DNA here is from genome assembly GCA_021772095.1 of Candidatus Obscuribacter sp. GTDB lineage: Bacteria > Cyanobacteriota > Vampirovibrionia > Obscuribacterales > Obscuribacteraceae > JADYXR01. The sequence continues at coordinate 79,466 of JADYXR010000030.1, forward strand.
CGATCGACACCGCGGCTGGTGCGGTTACTAACGGGGATGAACGTGGTCCGGTTAAAAATCCCAGAGTCTACGATGAAGATGACGATCCCGATAACTTGTTTGAAACTTTAGTGCCATGCCTGCCCTTGATCGTTCTTGGAGTTCTCTTGTCAATTCGAGCGCTGCCATCGACCGGCAACGAACAACTGCCGGGCGACATGATCGTTGGCTTTTCTGACTGGGGACGGGTCTTCAAGCATCTGTTTTTCCCAATCAATGAAGCGATAACGCCGAATTCCGCAGATGCTAATCTTCAGATGTGGTGCATTTATGCGATACCGCTTTTGGTGTCACTAGTGGCAATTGTTCGCAGCAGACAATTTCGTCGCAACGCAGCGTTTTTATTCGCATGGTTGATCGTAATCATCGTTCCGCATCTTCACACCGCCATTGGTGACTCGTTTCTAATCGGCAGCCGCCTTGCTTACAGCGCTCTGGTACCGGCATCTGCGATGATCGCGCTGTTTATTTTTTCTCCTGGTTATGCGTTGATCGGTTTGCCGAAGGCCAACAATGACAAAATTAAAATACTTTCGATGGCTCTATCGTTAGTTTTAATTTCAGTTCTATCGTTCATCAATTTAAATCGAACCGTTCAACAAACGATCGCTTATAACGCAGGCGCTAAGCACCTGGAGCAGTTAACTGGCGAGGTCAAGAAGATAGCGACCGGCAGCGCAGCTCCGTACGTTTTCATTCGCAATGCTCCAACAGACATTGGCATGTCCGACATCATCAAACCGAAAAGCACCATTGTGTTCGACTCTCAGACAAAGATTCTCAGGGCCGCCGGCGTACCACAGGGATTTCTCAAAGACGCGCTTAACGACGAGCGATACCGCAACAATGTTGTGCAGTGGGACAGCAAAAATCAGGTGCTTCAAAAGATCGAGATCAACGCTACTACAGATGCAGATCCTGAATTTCAAGAAATTAAGAACAAAGCAGAACTATCACACGTCAAAACGGAAAAGCGCCCGGACAGCCAGGTTTCACACATACCAGTCTATTCCAGATTGACATACAATTATCCAAATCTTCCACAACTTGGATTGCTATCAATCGATAGAAAAGGTGAAGAGGCCACTTTAAAATACGATACGAGCATGATTGAGAATGCTCATGGTGCGTTAGTCGAGATCTGCCGCGCCGATACAATGCGCAGTAAACTTTTCCCGCATAAAGAGTCGGAGCACGCGCTCAAAACCGTTTCTTTAGATGAGACTAAAGGTGAGATTAAGTTGCCCGGCAAACACTTTAAATCCGATGGGGTTTACTCGATTCGTGTCTTTGCCACTAACAAAGAAGGTAAACTATTAGGGAATGCTTCCGACGAGATTCACTGTTCTTTCTACAGCGTCCCGCCCGGGTCTTAACAGGTCTGACTTGAACCATTTAGTGCAGGTTTAGGCACACGGGTTGCACACAGTTCGGCACAGGTACGGCTCGCACTTCGCTCACACGGTGGCTCAACCGATCTGTTCGTTTAAGACACATGTTTTTCATTTATACGTTCGCTCTCACAGGTTATGCTCATGAATAACGTTCCAATTGATATGAATCAGCTCGTCTACAGTTTCGAAGATGAAAGTCAGGATAATAAATATTATCTGGACCGCGAAACTGGTGAGATTCGACTGGTGCACGAGGGTCTGCATGAGCTGCGGGATTTGACCGATGAAATCGAAACCGACAGGGAGCGATTTCTCTACATACCGAAACAAGATCCCAAGAAGATCAAGGGCGATCTTCGCGATTTCATTGATACCATTGATGATGCCAAAACTAAAATGCTTCTTGACGTCGCGATGGATTCTCCGCATATCCTGTCGGGCTTCAAAAAAATTCTCGAATCGACTGGTGTGTCTGATGACGAATTAAAAGCGTTTCTAGAGAGACGTACCCGACTACGGGTCAAGCAGTGGCTATCCGCCAATTCCATCGATGTGGAAAATGAGTTGCAAAGCTCGCCTTAGACAAAGTTTTGGATTTCGCACACTTATGTTTAGTCTTAAGGACTGAGCAGGCTGACTGTTCACACAAGCGATGAAAAAGAGAACCTGACTACTGACACGAAGTAGAATGAACCCGGCGACATAAGGCTTATATATATATATCTACTTCTAAGTGAACGGAACTTTCGAAGTGGGTAGAAGATACTTGGACGCTTGAGTAGGCGCCATGGCGTAAACTAGCAGTGGCAATTGCCGTCTTGTTTGTTCGAGAGTTCTGGTTTTGGGGTTGGCGTAAAGGGCGCGGAATAATGGATTCACCTACGAAACGGTGGGAAAAATATAGGGTCACCGCCGAACAAGCCCAGCAAGAGGGCATGTTTGAATTCGCTGAGACCGCATGGACTGCGGCTCTTGAACAAGCGGAAGATTTTGGTGACACCGATCGCCGGCTGGCTTACACGCTGGAAAAGATGGCTGAATGCCTGTGGCATCAAGGCAAGCTCACCGATGCCGCTAACCACTGCAAGCGCGTTCTCAAGATGTATGAAAAGGTTTTGGGCGCCCGGCACCCTGACGTCGCGTGTTTCATGGGCAATCTTGCCATGATTTATCACGCGCGGAATATGTATCCGGACGCCGAAGGTTATTACAAAAAAGCGCTCGAAGTAAAGAGTCAGGTTTTAGGCGCCGACCATCCTGATGTGAAAAAGCTTCAGGGCAATTATGCCGATCTTTTGTTCGTCACCAATCGAGAAGAAGAGGCTGCTGAACTTAAAGCCGGCGCCAGTTTGGTCACCGCATCTGATTGGAGAAAAACCACTGGCGCTCAGTTTGCGCTGGAATCTCCTTCGCAAAAGCATCCACCAATGTCGTCAGAGATGGCGGCACCCGCATCAGCGCCAGTGCCTGCACCAGTTCCGGTATCACCGCCGGTAGCTAGCGTGAAGACGCCACCACCACCGCAGCCGTCGCAGCGAGTTCTTCCTCAAGAGAGTCAGACTGGTCTAGCCGCAATGACTATGCCAAACGGCACCATTGTCGAAGCGCCGGGTACGATGTCGAGCCGCACACTGTCTACGATCAGAAGCCCCAAATCTGCAACGCAGAAACCAAAACCAGTTCCGCATCAAGGCAAATCGGCACCACCACCACCGCCTCCACCTGGAAAAGCGACACCGATCACCGCAAGTGTTCCTGTTCCAGCAGCGCCTCAAGTGTCAAAGGAAGAGCTTTTCGATAATTGGAAAATGCTCAAGGACCAGGCCGAAAAAGCAGGCGCGATGAACTCGTTGCAGGAAGCCGAGCACGCCTGGGTAAGCGCGCTGGAAATCGCTGAAAAAATCGGCGAAGAAAATCCACCGCTCTCTTACACTCTCTACAGCCTGGGCGATTTAAAAGCGCGCCAGGAAATTTACGATGCGGCGGTGACCTATCACCAGCGCGCTTACGCAGTTAAGAAAAACATTCTTGGTCCGCACCATCTGGCAGTAGCAGCCAGTGCTAACAGCCTTGCGCGCTTGTTCTATTATTTGCGCGATTATATCAACGCCGAAAAAATGGCGATCGAATGTATTGAGATCTACGAAAGAGTGTATGGACACGAGCATCCTGAAGTGGGTGGTGCCTTGCACAACCTGGCAACTCTCTATCACGTTCAACGCAAATACACTGAAGCAGAGCCGGTCTACAAACAAGCGTTGGAACTCAAACGCAAAGTTTTTGGTGCCGAGCATCCTGAAACATTACGCTTACTTCGCAGCTATGCGGACTTGCTGAGATCGACTGGTCGTGAATTCGAGGCGCAGAATTTGGCGGCTGGCTCAACCGGCATGATTACTGGTTCTTGGAAGACAATTGACATAATGGAAACGGCCTCGCTGAAGGCACGAGAAGATCGCTGCGACATTTGCAACGCGCAATTAGGTGGTGCGGATCAATGTCCGAAATGCGGATTCGAAGCCGCGATCGGTGTTATCTAAAATCGCCCACAGTTCAATCCAACAGATCAAACAGCACGTTCGACCTCTGCCACATTGTGATACCAAACTATGCTACGACTTTAAGCTCCGGGCGGCGTGCAGCGGCGAAATGTCTAGCTGCCGATTCCGGTGTGATGTAGGTGCTGCCATAGGATCCAGCAATCATCGCCTGGTTCTGAGTAGTCGAATCAAATATACCAAGCCTCGTTACTTCGCTAAGGGCACGGCTCTGATGTTCGCTCACGTTAAGAGCAGCGCAGGCAACACTCTTGGACAGACTCAAACAAATTACCGCAGGTGCGAATCCCTGAGCAGCTCCGATACCGGCGTCAGCAATCGCGATTCCGGCCCACGCTAAACTGCGCATGATGCCCAACGCGTTTGGATTGCCGCTCTTAGCGATTGACAGAGCCAAACTGCCGATACTTATAGCTTTTCCGCTAGCAGCATTGGCATCGCTCATCGCCTGGGCGGCCTCTAATCTGGTCATGCCGTGGAATTCACCACCGACGATACCAGATTCGTCGGACCATGAACTCGTAGTGTGATCGTAAATACTTTCACCGCTTCCGGAGACGATGTCGCCGTCAGCCTGGAAGGTCATACCACCAAGACCTGCAACACGTACGTCACCGTCCGGTGTGATCTCGGTCTGCGGCGTAGTGATCACGCCAGTGTCCGGATTAATCGTGATCAAAGTGGAGTCGAGCTGTCCTGCTGGTCCAACTTTCGCTTCTTGAACCACCTTGCCGTCTTCAGTCATGGTGGTCTCAACTCTGTTTGTAACCAGAGCTCTAATTCGCTCAGCGGCGTTGACACGGTTGGTCGAATCGAACGCCGAAGTGCCATCACCCTTAGCAGTTAAAACGTGCAGCGAGCCTGAAGCAACGACGCTGTCACCTACTCGTTTTAACGAGAGACCACCGTTGTCACCTACGACTATTGCCCCATCCGGTCCTGTTTTGAACTTCGGTCCCGTGCCATTGTATGGCTTGCCATCAGTTCCGATCCAGCCACCACCATCTTTGTTGTAGCTAAACTGATCGCCGAACGCGAGCTTGCCGTCTTCGCCTTTGGTAACAGGGCGAAGGTGAATGTCTTTGCCATTCGAATTTACTTGATACCACTGACCATCAATTTGTTGAAGGAAACCAGCTCGGCGTTGACCATCAGTAACTTCGCTATCGCGTCTTGCACCACCGATGATCTGTTCTTTAGCGATGGCTTCCATCGCTTCTTCGTGAGTCTTACCTTCTTGAATAAATTTGTCGTAGGTGTCGCCGATGATGTCGACGACTTTTCTATTCTCTGTGCTGTCCACTCTTTGCGACGGTGAGTCAAGATTGGTAAATCCCTGCATGGACACTTTGTCATGTGCATAGCTGAAACGTTTGCCGTCAGGCGATTCGACAAGAACTTCCGCTTTTCCGTCCGGCCCTTGTTTCGTCCATGTGGTGCCCTGTTCATTTTTGACAACACGGGTGCCATCAGGGAAAGTGAGCGCGACGGTCTTGCCGTCTGCACTCTCGATGCGCTTCACACCATTGAGGTCTTGAACCTTACTGCCTTTGTGACCTTCCATATCCATGGTTTCGGTCCTGGCACCAGGCAATCCACCGTTCAAAAATTCTTTGACACGATCCGCGGTCATCGGCTGTCCATCAAAAGACTTATCGCCGAGCATTCGGTTTGAAACGATATCATTAGCTTTTTGAGCATCGATGCCGGAGCCTCTGACCTTGTGGTCATCTTCTTCCGATTCACGGACAAGCCCCCACAGATCCGAGCTAATCTCCTTGGATGCAGCGATTTGTTGCTTTTGCCAATCCCCAAAAGAGGACGTGACTTTCCCATCAGCCGACTCTTTGAGTACACCGTCGGCAAACAGCCAGGTGACGTTGCCCTGCGCATCTTCAGTCACGCGCGCACCGTTTGACAAACGTAAGGTCGTTGAACCATCAGCATTAACAGTGCGTCTAGCACCGCTCTCACGGTCTGATTCCGAGGATGATTGAGTGTCCAAGTTGTAGCGGAAGTCAACTTTCTCACCGAGAAGGCCGAAGTTGAGCATTTCTCTCGCCTGGTCGGCGGTGACCCCTGGCGGAAGTTTGGAATTCAAAATCTGTTCTGCTTGGTCTGGCGTCGCATCAACACCCTTGGCGAGAACCGTGTCGGCCGTCAAGTTTGAAAATCCTTTAGCGACGACTTTGGCAGTATCCAGATTCGGCAACATTTCCTGGCTGGAGTCCCACCAATCGCTCATCCAATCGAAACCTGCGCCGGCTGTCTCTTTGATGTTATTGCCGATCGACTCGACTGTTTTTTCAGCAAAATCTGGCGTCAATGAACGCCAGCTCCAGCTGCTTGGATTGAACAGACTACCGTTAGCATCGGTAGCTGCGATTCCCGGCTTGCCGACCTCGAGTGGTTTGAATGATGTATCTAACGTCGGCGTCGCTGCAACAGCATCTCCTGGCGCGGCTTTAGCGTCGGTAGCCAATTTACCTTTAGCGTACGGATCATCCACAACAAGGCCTGGCAGTTTCGCTTTGTCCGCAGGCGTGGCTTTTTTGCCTCTACCGAACAATCCTTTTATCTCATCAAAACTGTCGACTTTTCCAAGAGTGCGTTCGTAGAGTGAAAGTTCTTCCTCTTCTTCTTCGGCAGGCTTATCGCCTTCTTCCTTCTCAGCTGGCTTCTCGCCGGGCTTCTCACCAGGGTTTTCGCCAGGCTTGGTTTCAGCAGGTTTTTCAGAAGTCGATGTAGCTGGTTTTTCAGCAGGCGAATCGGTGCTCGCTGGAGTCGCACTCGGCTCAGCAGGCTTATCCGCAGTCGTGCTGCTCGTAGTAGGTTTTGTCGCTTCAGTTGCTTCCTGGTTTAACCTTGCATTCGCTCCAGCCGCCTCGACGGACGCCGGCGTCTCGGGCTTGTTAGCCTCGGCGCTCGGGTCTGAGATTTTGATAGGCTGATCAGCCATCCGTTAACTCCGGATTGTGAAAGGCGCAATTTATGAGGACACGTTAGTAAGTTCTGATATTGTCAAGGAGAAGGGAACCAAAGTCAATTGCGCTATGCGGGAATTACGTAGTCCCTGCGACACAATTTAATCTTTAAATGCCCGATAAGACGGAAATTTAAACTAAAACTGGCTCCCAATCAAGACGATGCACGAAAATCGCACCTCTTTTCAAAGGCTAATCCCGAATAAATATCAGATAGTCAGCGCGGTTTTGCTTGTCAGGCTCAGACTTGACGCTAGAATCTTACTGAAACTATCAGAAACCCTGTTGAAATCCTGCCGCTTTGGATTGAAAGTAGAGACAGCTTCCAAGGTTTTGACCAATCGCATCACTAATGGAATCCACTAAGGTTCTAACTTTTCAACGAATGACAAAATTTACTAAACCAGTCCGCCGACAACCTGCACTGATGAGTGTTCTTTTCGTGGGCATCATGTTCTGTTTAACTGGTTGTGAGCAAATCAAACAGTTGACCGGCGGCGGCGGCGGCACAGTCAGCACGACGACGACTACTACGACAGCGCCCAAAACTGGCGACCCACAAGTCAACGCCGGCGCTCCCAAGCCTCTCGATGGCTACTGGAAATTGGCATTCTCCTTTAACGATAACGTTCAAAGCTCCCATTTTCGGATAACCCAAAACGGCGACAAGTTTGGTGGACAAGGAACGGACGACTCGAATAGCAAACCGTTTCTCATGGAGAACGGTTTGATTCGTCAAGACGAAGTTGTCTTTTATAAACGATACGAACAACCCGACAATCCAAACCAACCACCGGTCGAATACAGTGGCAAGCTTGACGCCAAAGCCGGCTACATGAGCGGGAAGTATCTGATCACTTTTCAGGGCAAAGAAATCGCCGGTGATTGGGAAGCGCAGAAAGAGCCAGGCGAGGGCGACCAAGGCGCCGCAAACAATCCGCCGCCGCAACAGGCACCACCTGCCAATACAGCGCCACCACCAGGGAAGGCACCGGATCTCTCGGGCAAATGGACTATGGGTTTTGAGTATCAGTTCAAAACCATTCACTCAGTCATGTTTCTCGAACAGCAGCTAAACAACACGATTACAGGTCACGGACAAGACGAGAACACTCTCGAGAAATTCGAAATCGAAAAGGGTTGGTACAATTATCCGAAGGTTACTCTGGTTCGCAAATATCCCGCGGTGAAAGCCAAGAAGGGCAGCAAGCCCGAGCGTCGCATGACGTTCAAAGCCGATGTGAACTGGGTGAACGAAGCTGATTATCAGGGTCCGTACATGCAAGGCAAATCAGAAGGCGGCGGTGCCTGGGAAGCGCAGATCGTGCGCTAGTTGCGGCAGATTGCCGATAGCGTTAGCCGACTGCTTTCATTTTCGCGACCACTTACTTACTTTTCTTCGATACCACAGATGGTGCCACCATTGGCGGATTTTTCGGCGAGAGCAAATCGCGCGCATAGACAATCTCACCAGTACTCGGTTTAATGACAAACTGGCGAGGCGTCATATCATGCTCATGCAAATTCTCAGTTCTAATCAAGTTGGCGATCAAATAACCCTTATCCGCAGTTAAACTAATTTTTGCAGCGTTCCATCCATTCAATGAACAAAGGTCTTGATAGAGCGGAACTTTGGATTTGATGGCACCATCGGCGGCATTAACTTGAAGCATATAAGTAGCGGTATCAGCCTGACTGCCTCTCATCATTGTGTAGAAACAATCGCTCGCACTGTCATATGCCAAGCCACGCAGCGTGCCGGTTACCGTATCACCAACAAGGTTTAATTCAGACCAGGGCAAATGTTGTTTCTTATACAAATGAATAGATTGCGAATCATTAGTGTCCAGGATCGCGGCACAGTCTCGTTTGGTATCGTATGTGATGGCGCCTGGATCGGTGACGTAGTATTGAATCGGTATCATTTCGATTTCAGTCTTTTTGACTTCATAGAAACCGAGTGCGGAGTTGCTAAGCAGAAACCACTCGCCGGCCGTCTTCGAGGGGACGCCTGCAAAAGCGTTGAAGCCGACTGTTTTTAATGACATTGGAATATCCGTTAGCGGAATTTTTCCAAACTCTGTTCGCTCTTGCAACACTGACCAGACGCCATCTTCGTCAAATACACCGTTGACTGACAAAGTCGAAATTTCCTTTTGCTCCTTTGGAGAGGCCGTCAGCAAGCCGACCATGGAGCTCTGATTCCAGGGGTCGATCTCCCATGGTTTTTCCTCAAAGTGTTCAGTCGGAGTAGCCGGCGTATCCTCAGCTACCACGGGCTTTTTCGAGGCATACCAACTATCTAAATTCCAGACAACGAAAGGAACAGTCACGACGACTGCGGTCGCCAAAACGATTCCCAACAAGAATGGCATCCTCTTTTCCGAATCCACCATGCGCGTAAAGTTGGCGCTGCCCAGCGGATGCTGCAACGTTCTTCGTGTGGCTTCGGTGGCGGCGGCTTGCCTCCTTTTGTTCCGGTGCTGCTTGATCGTTCGACGCGCTTTTGTTTTCAAATCACGAAATGATTTGTTGACGTAGGCCATCTTGGTCGAACTTCGATCGCGAACGCCGTTTAACGACAGCTTCAATTCCGCCATCGACTGAACCCGCATAGCGGGCTCTTTTTCGAGACAATGCAAGACCAGTGCATCGAGATGAAGTGAAACACCGGGCTCCAAGTCTGATACCGCCTTTGGTGCTGTAAAGACATGATCGTGCATGCATTTAAACGAATTACTCGATGCGAAAACTTGAGAGCCGGTCAGACACTCATACATAACGCACCCCAAAGAATAAACGTCGGACCTTGCGTCAAGATCCTGACCGTAGCACTGTTCCGGACTCATGTATGCAGGAGTGCCTAACACAGCATTGTTTGTTCGAGTCACCGTCGCTGATGCTTCCAGCCCGGCGATTTTTGCCAAGCCAAAATCGACTACCTTAACGTTTCCATTCGTATCAATGATGATGTTGCTGGGCTTGATATCGCGATGAAGAATCCCGGCGCGATGCGCAACATCCAGAACATCGGCGATGCCGAGGAATAGCTGAATCACGGTGTTGGAATCGAGTCGACCCTTTTCTTTCAGAACTTCGGTCAGAGTGTCCCCGAAAACGTATTCCATAATAATGAATGGGCGACCGTCACTGATCAGTCCGAAATCGTAAACTGACGGAATGTCGGTATGCTCAAGGGCGATTAGTGCTTTGGCTTCTTGCTGAAATCTTTTGACCGAGGTCGGGTCTGTCGTAATCGCGCCTTTCAAAACCTTCATCGCAAAGGTCATGCCGGTTTCTCGATGCTTAGCCAGATAGACGGTGCTGGAACTGCCCTGCCCGACTACATTGAGAACCTGGTAGTTCTCGACAGTTTCGCCCAGGAGCGGGTCCTGTCCGGCAACTGGACAAAGCAGACCGCCATCTTCGGGGCAGCGCAAGTGACCCGGTCCGACCTCCTTATCGCAGGTCGGGCACATCATTCGCAGCTTGATCTGGGTGTCTAATTTGGGCTTAATGTCCATTCAACTTTCCGGTTGAGGGGTGAAGCGCACATTAATGGATAGTAAGAAGGTCACTGATCGGACTATTCGCCGTAAAGGATGTCCTGGTTGGTTTTTACGGCTATTCTTCCAATTGAACCACGTTTCCTCTGAGAAACCTTTAAATTACGGTTCTCAAGAGACCGACATCTCAACCCCCACCATCTGCTAACCTGAGGCAGCTGTCAATACCTTGATTACTGGAATTTATGATCTCAAAACACAATCGATGCCTTTCAGCCATTTTAGTACTGTATCTGGTGTCATCCGTTTCATTCCCGGCAATCGCCGCCCAGGGCGCCTCTAGGACCTCTCGTGCCACCCAGACGAAGGGTTTCAATATCGCCATCAACGAAGCCTTGCCGTCTTCAGGGCAAATGGATTCAGCTGTTCGCGGCGACGACGTTTCCAATCCCGAAATTTCCAATCCCTCTAATCTAAACCAGCAAACTTTGGTTTCAGCGACGCCGGCTACAGAGATGCCGGCGTCCGTAGATAACGTGTCAGTTTCGGATGTATCGAACGCAACCGCTTCAACGGCAACCGCTCCAACCGATTCTTCAAATGCCGATGGTGGAGAACATGCAGTTTCGTCCGCGATTGAAACCGCAAGCAGCGCAGAGCCAGGCGTAAAAGAGAAAGGTTTCTTCACGGCCTGGTCGTTACCGATTTCTGGACCGATGATTTTTTCGCGGCTTAAGAAAGCTGTGCCGACACAAGTGAAGAAAGAACTCAACGGTTCAATCAATTACGAAGACCCCTACGAGTCCTACACTCAGCACATCGATCAATTGCTGGAGTGCGCCTGGAATCGCGATCCGAATGCCAGGATTGTCGACAAAGCAGTCGACCACTATAGAAAGAAAACTCAGGTAGTGATCGCCGAATCGAAAGACGCGGCAAATTATGTAATTCCATTTAGAGGTTTCGGACCATCCCGCGAAGCCGGCGACATCATCACCGGTGAGAAACTGAAGCTGAAAAGCAAGGCTGCCGCGGAGTATGCGCGGCAAAAGCAAATTGATGAACTCCACGTAAAAGTGGTGTCCAATCTGATGCAGATTTCAATGGGTCTCGGAATGCCGGATCAAGAGCGCGGTCAGGTTGCCACCGCCAATGGTGTCACTGCTTTAGCGGAACTTGTTGGTCAGGAAGAAGCAGACCGGACCAAGTCAATGCTCTCCAATATGGCCAGCCAGCTCACCGTCCCGGAAGGCACGTTCGAAAAACCAGTTTGGGACGTCCAGGAAAAACAAAAACTGCAAAAACAAATTTTGGCGTTGTCGCTTGATGATGCTCCCGTGATTCATCAAATTAAGAAGCACGTAAACAAGTACAATCACAAATCCAAAGTCGCAATGGTATCATCCTCGGTGATTCAAAGCGTGCTTGGCGCCGCCTCATTGACACCGACCTTCGTCGGTCCAGCAGCCAAAACCGCACTTGTCGCCTTCATCATGGCGACCGGCGGACCGGAACAATGCAAACTGCTGAAAGAACTTTATTTAGACAAGCGACTGGAAAGCCGCTGCAAAGTTCTTACTGAAGAAGCACACCTTGCAGTCGACAACTATCAGCTTGCATTGCTCACGAAAAACCCAGTGCTGCTTGGATATTCCGAGTCACTCGTCGGACAAATGATCGGCGGTCACCACGTCGATGAAGTGTTCGGAACTTCACTGCTGGCGAAGAAACCAGCCACTACTGAAACGACGATGTAAGTTCACATTGTTGCATTGTTCACATCGCTCACGTCGTTCGCAGTACGCGCGAGATCATGCGAGCACGCGCATCGCCACGTCCGACTGTAAATTCGTCGAGTCGAGTCGAGTCGAGTCGAGTCGAGTCGAGGCTAGTCAAGTCAAACGCACCCCATCACCTTGCAGTGGGAAGCGCATCACAACTAAAGTTTTCGTTTACTGGGCGTGTTGAGGAGCGTTAGCTAACTCGATCTCAACCATCGTATTGCTGTCTTTTTCGTAATCGATCTTAGGCAAACCGAATCCGAACAGTCTCAGGAAATCCGCAGTGTAGCTGTCGAAATCCGAAATCTCTTTCAGATTCTCAGTGTTCACTTTGTCCCAGAGATCCATTACAGCTTTCTGTGTAGACGCTTCCATTTCCAGATCGTCCATGCGGATTCGCCCGTCTTCATCAAGCTTTGGCGTTTTGCCGTTATACAAATGATCGGCATAGAGACGTTGAATTTGTTCGATGCAACCTTCGTGCGTGCCTTTTTCTTTCATTACTTTGAAGAGCAACGAGATGTACAGAGGCACCACAGGAATCGCGGAGCTGGCTTGAGTCACGACCGCTTTATTGACGGCAACGACGGCACTACCTTTGATACCAGAAAGCAAAGACGTAAGTTTCTTCGCCCGTTGTTCTAAATCTTCTTTGGCCTTACCGATGGTGCCATTGCGATAAACAGCCCATGTGATTGCTGGTCCGATGTAAGAATAGGCAACCGTTTTAGCGCCTTCAGCCAGCACACCGGCTTTCAGCAGGCCATCGATCCACAATTCCCAATCGTCTCCGCCCATAACTTCGACTGTGTTTTTGATGTCTTCATCAGTCGCTGGTTGAATTTCAATATCATGCACAAGACCTTTGTCGGTGTTCAGAGTCTTCGCTTTAAATGGTTCACCAATCGGTTTCAAAGTCGAAGAATAAACTTGACCATCGCGCGGATTCTTGCGCTTCGGTGAAGCGAGACTGTAGATCACGAGGTCGACTTGACCCAGATCGCGTTTCACCAGATCGATTGTGGCGTTGCGAATTTCGTCAGAGAAAGCATCACCGTTCAGGCTGCGAGCATAAAGACCCTCAGCGCGAGCTTGCTTCTCGAATTCTGCGGTGTTGTACCAACCAGCAGTGGCGGGCTTTTCCCCTTCAGGCGGCTTCTCAAAGAACACGCCGATGGTGTCGGCTTTGCTGCCGAACGCAGAAACAATTCGGCTGGCCAGACCGTAGCCTGTCGATGCTCCAATCACCAGGACCTTCTTAGGTCCATCAGCGATCGGTCCTTTTTCTTTGACATAGCTAATTTGTTCGTTCACATTGGCAGCGCAACCGGCTGGATGAGTGGTTACACAGATAAACCCGCGAACTTTTGGCTTCATGATCATGTGACAACTATCCGATTGGGGAAAGGGTGATTATGCCACAACATGGCATTCCTCCGAGTTTCGCGGCGGCCGAAGTTCAACAATTTCAACAACTGTTTTTAAACTAGGAGATAACGCCCAGCTTCTTGCCGACCTTCTTGAAAGCCTGCAGGGCATGATCGATGTCGCCTTTTCCAAGAGCGGCGGAAATCTGACAACGCAGACGCGCTTCGCCTTGCGGTACTACCGGGTACCAGAGCCCTCTGACGTAAACGCCTTCTTTGAGAAGTTCGCTGCTCATGTCCATCGCGATTGACGCTTCGCCAACCATCACTGGAACGATTGGATGGACGCCTTCGAGAATAGTGAAGCCAAGATTTTTGATTTCTTTGCGGAAATACGCGGTGTTGTCGTGCAACTTTTCGACCAGACTGTTGTCCTCCTCCAGCATTTTCAACGCTTCGATTGAAGCGCAAACAATTGGTGCAGGAAGGGTGTTTGAGAAAGTGTATGGTCTCGATTTTTGTCTCAGGAAATCAATCAATTCTTTTTTGCCGGCGATGAAGCCACCAGCGGCGCCACCAAGTGCTTTTCCGAGTGTACCGGTGATAACGTCGACCTGCCCGTGGACTCCACAGTGTTCAGGTGTACCACGACCGGTTTTACCAAGCACACCAGTGGAATGTGATTCGTCGACAAACGATAACGCGCCGAATTCTTTGCAAATAGAAAGAAACTTACTCAAATCGCAATATTCGCCTTCCATGCTGAAGACACCATCGGTGGCACCAACACTAATGCGATAGTTCTTGTCCTTGTTCTCTTTCATCGATGACTGAAGAGCGTCAAGATCGTTGTGCTTATAAGCTTTCAGGTCGGTTGTTTTCGTAGCCTGTCTAACTAGTCTGATACCATCGATGATACTGGCGTGATTTAGTTGATCACTGTAAATAACGTCGCGATAATCAGATTGCCCGAGTTCGTGAGCCATCAGTCCGGTGAAGAAAGCTTCGTTAGCGGCAAAACATGACGAATGCAGAATAGCGGCTTCAGTGCCTAGAAATGCGGCGATGCGCTCTTCCAATTCGAGGTGAATTTTCTGAGTGCCGCAAATGAAACGAACTGAAGCCATTCCGTAGCCGTACCGTTCCAATCCATACGAAGCAGCTGCTTTAATTCGACCATGATTGGCCAGACCGAGATAATTGTTGGAGGCGAGCATCACGCAAAGCCGTCCATCAGCCATTACCACGCCGGATTGATCGCTTTCAATCGGCACTTCGTATTTATATGTTTTGGCTTCTTTCGCCTGGTCTAATTCTCGACCTAAAGCGCGGTAAAGCGAACTTGGATTCAGAGGCTTGCTCTTGCCACTGCTGGATTTGTCATCGAGCTGAGTGTCCGTAGATGCACTAGCCATCATGTTTCTCCTTTGTGTTCGTAACGTCTTAAGGTTGGAATACCAGTTTCATTTCTGCGCCGCTATTCAATTGAGCAAACGCGGTTTCGTATTCATCAAGGTTGTAGATCTTGGATGCGATCACTTGATCGAGTTTGGATTGCAGGTCGAGATGCGGCGCCTGCAGCAGTCTCAGCATTGTTTCCCAGGTGTCGAACATTTTGCGTCCGAAAATTCCTTTGACGGTGACACCTTTCCAGATCACACCATTGGCGATATCAAAGTCGGTCAATGGCTTTCTGGTGATACCAAGCAAAAGTACGGTTCCGCCGTTACGCACGATGCGGAAAGCGTCACGGTAAGCCGATGGAGAGCCGGACATTTCTAAAACGACATCGACGCCGTTTGCCATGCTTTCGTTTTTGGAAACCGCATCGTACAAAGCTTGCGATCCGTTTAGAACATCGAAGCATTGTTCGGCGCCGAATTGTTCGCCTAGTGCGAAGCGCCGCTCTGTATCAGCCGCTTCAGTGAGATAAATGCGAGCGGCGCCAAACTCGCGGCATAAGAATGTAGCCATCAATCCAAGCGGACCAGCGCCAAGAATGGCGACGGATTTTCCTCGAACGTCCGCTTCGTAGACTGTGTGCACGGCGTTGCCGAAAGCATCAAGCACGGCTCCGATACGTGGCGGCACCAGCGATTGATCTCCGTTTTTTCCTAACAGAATGACATTCTTATAAGGAACGCATACATACTGCGCGAAGCAACCGTCGAGGTGAACGCCTTTCACTCTCACCCGCGTACAGATGTGCTCGTTGCCGGTGCGGCAGAGTGTGCAATGCCCGCATGACAAGTGCATCTCGGCGGTTACATAATCGCCTTTCTGAATCAGCAAATTCTCCGGCACGCCCGGATAGCGGTCTGCGCCTACGCCTTCGCCAAGCGCGTCAACCACGCCGCAAAATTCATGACCTGTGATAATCGGCTGAAACGCGCCGTCACCGATGTATCGCTTCATCTCGAGCCGAATACCTTCGGACTTCGAACTTTGATAAATGCTCTTATCGGTTCCGCAGACCGCAGTCGACAGCACCTTGATGCGCACTTCGTCCGACCGCACGTCGGGAATCTCCACGTCATCCCTAAGCGTCAGACCATCTTTATCAAGACTTTCTTTTACCAGGCATCTCATAGCTTTGGTTTTGGACTCCTGTTGAGTGTTTCCCTGGACGGCTGGCGTGCGCATCCGATCCTCCTGTGGTGGAACGAGACTCCCGTTCACACGCCTAAAAGTCTAACAACACTACGACAAACGGGTGTGAGATTCTGGTCAGCCAAAACTAATTTATATATTGATTGGGACGAGATGAGAGCGGACTCAAAAATGTAGCGCTTCTTCACGTTTCAAAAGTTGTTGACGAATTGAAATCATCTCAAGTGAACGATTTCTCGGTTAGCTCACCCCTTTGCTACCGGGGCTTTGGAGGTTTGAGCTCAAAACTGATATCCGAATGGATATACGAATGAAGGCAAAAACCTATTCAGCCTTAGCGTTTGTTTAGTTGCCAAGCCTCTCTGGCGCTCATAAAGTGGAGACGTCTCAACAATTTCTTTATTTTTCAGCGATCCCCAAACTGCGAGCGACGTAATGAACTTCGAACCCCAACCTAACAAACCGGACACGCCAGAACGCACCTCAGATCAAAACGTCATTTCTATGGCAGAAGCACTGATAGTGCGAATGATCGTCATGGGCAGCGGCGGACCGGAAAACGCCGAGATCACGGAACAAGGTCTGCGATTTGTTCGACACCTGATGGCAAACTCGCGCGCATGCCGCAACGGCTTTGTGCCCAACTTCAAAAGCATGGACTGCATCCGCGACTTGGCGCGCGACTTCATCCGCCAGTGCGGCAACGCATCGCGCGCTTTGCAGATGATGTATCAAGTGATTTAGCCTGAACAATTTTTTGACGTTATCGACGACCATCCCAGTCACTCAGGAAACCTAGCCGGGTCACGCTGGTCAAGGTTGATTGGAACGCGAAACGTGAGGCGGCGGATTGTTTGCATCGAGTTCGTCACCAAGTTCATTAAAGTGCCTCGAGCGCTTCTTTAAACTGGGCGGCAGAAACATAACGATCTTCCTGTTCGAAAGCTGTTGCCCGTGCGACGATTGCGTCCATGGACTCAGTCACTTCCGAAACCAATTGTTTTGGATGTGACTCGTGCATCGGCTCGGGTTCGTTTCCCGTCAGTAAAAAATGCATCGTGCATCCAAGCGCGTAAATATCGCTTTGCACTGATGGGAAACCACGGAATTGCTCAGGCGGTATGTAGCACTGCTTGCCCACTACAGTCGCGGTTCGCGTGGTTTGCAATTGCTGTGCCACCGTGAAGTCGATCAAAATAATCTGCCCATCCGGGTTGCACAATAGATTGTCCGGCGTTAGATCGCGATGAACGATCGACGGACGAAAGTTGTGGAGATATGTGAGGATATCGCAAACAGCGATGGCAACCTCCCTGACAAGCGCTTCCTGGAGCGGACCATTTTGCGCGACTAGCGTTTTCAGCGAATCACCATCGACGTAATCGAGCACGATATAGCCGCGGTGATCTTCAACAAAACAATCTAGCAACTTAACGATGTTTGGATGTTTGATTCTGCCAAGCATTTGCGACTCCTCATTGAGCATCTCGTATTGCCGCTCAGCAAGAGCCGATCCGCGATGAACAGGCAAAACAAATTCTTTCAGTACAACAAGATAGTCATCATCCTCTAAGATCGGTTCGCCCAATTCTAGATCTGTCGCCTTTGCTGTCGCGAGGTAAATAGTTCCTTGTCCACCGCCGCCCAGACGTTTTAAAACTCGATACCGTCCGTTGTTCATCTCCGCCCCGTGAGGCAGCGCCCCGCGCCGAGCACGGGTGTCTGGGGAGGAAAAATATTGCAACCATAAGTTCGTATATCTGGTGGAACGGCTGTCACCAATGGCGATATCAGTGTGCGCAAAATTGCGCATCGCATTTGGTGCATATGTTTTTAATTCGACGAAAAACGTCTGTGGATCCACCCAGGCAAACGCGTTCTTGAATGTCATCTTGTAAGTCTTCAGATCTCTCGTAGCAAGGTATACCATTGATTCTTGGGTTTCCGATCCTTCAAGAATTTCGACTGCCTCGACGCTAGACCACGGAATATGAATTGGAGTGGCGCCACCGACTCTTTTGTTTCCAAGCATGAAACCTTCGTAGTTCAATTTCAAAATCTTGATTTCGCCCTGCTTCGAAACTCGGTGCCAGGAAACCACAAAGCCGACTATAACAACCACCGTGCTATAGACCATGAGCGGATGAACGAAAACCATCGCGCTGACGATTTGATCGCTGAGTGGACCACCAACACTGCTTATTAGCATCGAACCGGCACGGAGGGCTCCCAAAGCCAGAATGAGAAAGATCACCATCTGCCACTGCTCTCGGTGCTCTGAAGCGTCACTCACTCTGGTGACTATTGGTCGGCCAGATGTTTCAATATATTCGAGTGCGTTTGGTTTCGACGATTCCAAGGTTTTATCTCATCTCACGAAAGATCTTTTCGAATTTGCCTTGTCATGGAATGCAACGTGTGGGCATCGGCCACGCGTGCAGCTGATTCAACTTTAGTGCATTCTCTAATTAACGTATCGATTGCCTCTGAAACATTCGCGCGCTGCTGTCTTGGGCTGCTCTCAGAGAACGGCTCCGGGTCATGCCCCATGACCAGAAAATATAAAGTGCAACCAAACGCATAGATGTCGCTTCGCAATGTCGATTTGCCTCGAAACTGCTCAATCGGGATGTAAGAGTTCTTACCTACCACAGTACCAGTGGCGGTGCCAAGGAAATCATTAGAGGCTCCAAAGTCGACGACGGTTATACTGCCATCGCGGCTGACAATCATGTTATCGGGAGTCAAGTCCCGATGCAAAATCGGCGGGCTTAACGTATGCAAATATTCGAGGATTTCAGCAATCTCATCGGCCCAGATTGCCACTTTATTTTCGGGCTGCGGTCCAAACTCGTTGACATATGTACGCAAATTACTGCCTTCGATGTATTCGATAACCATGTAATGACGCTGGTTTTCGACGAAGAAATCGTAGACTGATGCAATATGTGGATGATCGATTCGCGAAAGAAGTTGCGCTTCGCGTTCAAAAAGTTCGATGCATTTTTTGCGAGTCTTCTCATCGGCCGATTCCGGCAGCACGGCTTCTTTCAGGATTACTGTATCTTTGCCGTTTCGCTCTGCCAAATAAACCGCGGACAAACCGCCGAACGCGACTTGTCCGATGATGCGAATCGTTCCATCATTCAATCGATCGCCTGATTCATGCGGGACAAACGCTGTCGAGCTAAAACGATTGCCGAGCTCCTGCTGCCAGAGTTCCGTGAAACTAACAGCGTTGGTGCTGCTTCCCCGCGACATCAGGCTGGAAGAAAGTTCGCTAATTTCTGGTTTGATCCGAGTCTTGGGACAGTATGTGTTTATCACAAGCAGCAATCGTTCAAAATCCGCGCGCGTGAATCCATCGAGCGAGAGCGACGCGGAGGAATCGCCGTGAAAGCGAAATACAATCGACACCGGATCGTAACTGGGCAGTCCGTCGCGCATAAAAATTATGTCTTTGAGTTCCGACCAATGCCTGTCGAGTTGTCCGTTCATGGAAGCGAAAAATATCAGGGGCAAGGAAAGACCGCTGTAGTCGGCCTTTACGACCGTATTCGAGGTCAGCAGAGCAGCAGCAATCCATGTCATTCCGAAAACTGCGATCGTCAAAAACAACAAAATGATCAGCTGTTTTGAAAACAGCATCAACACGAAAATCATGACTAAGCTGGTAAACACCAGCCCGGTCGGACCCAGTTGCTCCGCTAATCCTGCTAACGACGACAGGGCAAATCCAACCGGAGTTTGCTCGACAAACGGGGCGTAGGGAATTATGTGTTCGACCCCGGCAAATTCTTTGACCAGAGCCAACTCATCGCCTGGATCCAGATCGGGAATTCTTTTTGTTTCTGATTCTGCCACGACTCAACCAATCCAGGTTCGAGCTCACCACATTCTATTCCCTTTCCTGGTTAATCAACTCAATGCAGTCGATAGAGAGGGACAAATGCGAGGCATACAACATATATGGTAGCTGGAGTCACTGATGCGCATGAAAAGAAACAGACGAATAGGCAGTGCGCAAATATCCGAATTCTCGGCGACTTTTGCCCTGTTTTTCCTGGCGATGCTTTTGCCTATCGTCGCCCTGGTCAGCATATCCACGGCTGTGGCGACCGGTTATTTCACTGCGCGTTACTGCGCAGCCAGAGCCGGTGATTCGACCAGCTTTGTGCAAGCGCTCAGCGCCGCCGAAGCCGCCGCCCACGAAATCAACTCATCGGGCTGGGCAAAATTTGCAGGGCTGAAACCCGTGCGCGGCTATAACAACAGCGGTATGGATCTCTGGTTGACCGACACCAACATCGCAACCAACGTCAACATCACTCACGGACCCAACACGCCGGCAGTGTCAGCAATAGACCAGGAAAAATACCTTTACTCATACGATGCGATTGTGACGTACGACGTCGGACCGTTCTTAAACCTCTCCGGATTGCCATTTGTCGGAAACGTCGAGGGTCTGGGAAAACCAGTGCGCATGAGCTTTGAAGCCAGCAGAACGGTTGAGCATCTCGATGGACTCACCGCCAGTGGTGGCGGATTCACGGTGACCGGACCAATTATTAGCATGGTCGGTGGCAGCTCAATGTCAGGCAACTCGTCTGGTTCCGCATCATCATCGTCCGGTTCATACTACTCATCCAGCTCGTCTGGTTCATCCGGAAATTTTGCATCAACAGGCGCGAGTTCCAACGGGTATCAAGCAGCAATCCTGCCAAGACGCCCATGGCAAGTAGCTTCAACGAACGGCGTCACAAGAAATATTCCAAACGTTACCAGTTCTTTTCACGTCCAACTGCAAGGCGAAGTTGATTACTCGCTGCCGGTCGATGTGATGGAGACTGACCTCTATTCGACTACCGCAGCCAACGTCGCGCAATTGCACGCCAATGGTGCCTACGCAATCGCGTATCTAAACACCGGCGCATGGCAGCCCGACATGCCCGACTCCGATTCGTATCCTGCATCCGTTATCGGAACGGAACCAATGAAAGGCTGGAAAGAAGAGCGTTGGCTCGACATCAGGCAAATTGAAGTATTGCGACCAATCATTCAACAGAAGATGCAATTGGCAAAAGACAAAGGTTTCGACGCTGTAGATCCGGACAACATGGACGGCTACACGAATACAAGAGAGTTTCAGTTGACCAAGGCGCATCAAGTCGCCTTCAATCAAATGGTCGCTGAAGAAGCGCATAAGCTCGGCTTAGCCGTGATGTTGAAAAACGGCGGAGATATGATGGACGAACTCGTAGATCATTTCGACGGCACTGTCGCCGAGCAAGCGTACAAATACAATGAGTCAGAAATCTACCAGCCCATGCGGGATGCGAATAAACCTGTATTCCTTATCGAGTACAACAAACCTAAGAAGTCACAGCTTCAAGACGCAATCGATCGCGGATTCAACGTTGTTAAAGCGAAGTTAGCGTTGAAAGGCAAAACAAAAATGCTCACGCCGAACTAACGCCTGAACCCGGCCGCAAATTAGCAGCCGTCATCCAATTTAGAAGTACTTCTTCACCGGCAGCTTCAACATTTTTGCTCGCACCAGTGAGACCGGTGGAAATCCTTCCTTCAAGAAGTGGTTGTGAAACTCGCTGATGCTGTACTTCCCAGGATCTTTCTCTTGTACTTCTTTGCGAAGCGCAAGAATTTGCAATTTGCCGTAGGTATAAACGAGATAAGTGGGATCGGATGTACCGCGTTTGGTTTCCCGCTCGGCATTGGCCTTCTCGACGTATCCTTCGTCGATGAAGAATTTAATTCCTTCATCCATGGACATGCCTTTTGTATGCATGCGAATTCCGACGATGTATCGGCAAACACGCAACAAGGCATCGTGAATCTGCACAAGGCGCAGCTTCGGATCATCAGCGTGGAAGCCTTCATCAAGCATCATCTGTTCGCAGTAATGTGCCCAGCCTTCATCGTTCGATGAGCAGCCGAAAACTTTGCGCACCGTACTCGGTACCGTGTTGACCCAGAGGAATTGCGTGTAGTGTCCGGGATAAGCCTCATGGACAGACGTGTTAATCAGATCGCAATAAGAGAAACTACGAAGATGTTCTTCGGTGCGTTTGGCGTCCCAATCTTTTTCAGGCAGAGTGACGTAATAGAAAGCTTCTCGTGCGTTCTTCTCAAATGGTCCCGGAGTGTCCATCGAAGCAAAACTGAGAGCGCGGTTGAATGCAGGTGTTTCGTCCACTTGCGCGCGTTCTTCACTTGGAACTTTGCAAATTGGTTTATCAACACAGAACTTTCTTATCTCTTCGAGAACTCCTCTGGTTGCCTCGAGGAGTTTATCTCCAGTCGGGTGGTCACTTGAAATCGATTCGAACGCAACCACAGGATCAACGTCAGGATTTACTTTCTTGGCGGCCTCCTTAAAATCGGCTTGCAGTTTCCGCAGCTCCGTCATTCCTTTATCAAGAACCTCGTCAAGCGGTTCTTCAATCAGTTCTTCGCAGAGAATTTTGCGAGAAAAGTTTTCTTTGCCTATAACAAAACTTCCCTTTGATTTTCCTTTCAGTTTCTCTTTTACAAACATTTGGTAATCTTTGAGGGCAGCAATCGCTTTTTCATTTGTAGTGGAGAACTGCTTAAGCAGCGCCTCGTCCTTAATTTTAGAAAAGACTTGAGGCAGCGACGTCGAAAAGAAATCGATCATGCCGGGCAATTGTTCCAGAGCAATATCGTTATAAATTTCCGGCACTTGTTCTGGATCTAAATTCTGCTTTCCTTGTGCAAGCATTACCGGCAGCTTCTCTTCGCGGGCGATCACGCTCTTTAAACGAACATCTAAAGGAGCGAAATCGCGTTGCACGATCGAGAAGACACTTCTGATTGCCGACGAACTATAGAGATCAGGATCCTTCTGCCACAGTTTCATTTTTTCGTTATCGAGAAGACTCTGGTTGAGGTTTCCGCACATGAGATTCCAATCAATCTGCGCGTTTGGAGAAAGTTTTGAATAACTAATTTTGTTTAGTTTCTCGAGAAATGCTTTGCGATCCTCTATGTCCGTTTTGATTGCAGTCTGCGAAAAATCGGAAACGTCTGAATCGTAGGTGTGCACTCCGGCAGATGTTGCCATTGATGGCGAAGACTTAAAAAGGTAGTCGATGTATTGATCGCCGAGTTTCGCCAGACTGTCGTCGAGAGGCGGTTCAACGTCGGCTTCGGATTTAGCCAAGGCCGGCGTGAGGCTGCTCACCGAACAAACCAGAGTCAACGCCAGCGCGATCACCGAACGAATGTTCTTTTTAGCGGAGTAGTTCAACATATGTTTTTTTCCTGGAAGAGAGGCTGAAACAGTTTTCAGAATCGCGGAGAAGACGAGGGAATCGTAAACGGAGAATTGCTTATCAAGCGAACAAATACGCCATTATCAAAATGTGTTTGGAAGAACCCAGTGGATGGAGGCTTTCGAACGATTGGCGCGAGATGCACCTGATTTCTCGCAGCTTCCAAATAGAAAGAAACCATTAGCGAAACAGACTAGCACCCATGACAACGCCGCATAACGCCTGCCATTCCAGTGAAACGCGCGCCGCCTCTCCGGCGACGATATCGCAAAAGCCGCCACACGCAACGTAACAATAGGCGTGCATATCTGGCAATGCTTGTAAAATTTGAAAAAAGCAGAGGGCTATCTATTTAGCTCGATCATAACTACCTAGCTCAGGTCTTCCGAAAAACTTATGGCGTCTGGTTTCAGAATTTTTGTAATGGTCAAACAAGTCCCCGATATGGGCGCGAAAGCGGGCCTGAATCCGGATGGCACCATTGACCGAGCGCGTGCAAAACGCATGTTGAACCCTTTTGACAAGTTTGCTTTGCAAGCGGCTTTGCACACGAAGAAGATGTATGGCGGAAGCGTCACGGCAATTTCGATGGGACCGCCACCGGCAGTCGAAATCTTGTTGGAAGCGCTGGCTCACGGCGTCGACCGCGGCTTTTTGCTATCTGACCGCCGCCTGGCAGCCTCAGATACGCTGGCGACAGCTTATGCTCTTTACAAAACCATTCAGCACGTCGGTGAGTTCGACATCATCTTCTGCGGATTGCAAACCACTGACGGTGACACCGCGCAGGTCGGACCGCAATTGGCAGAGCGTCTTAATTTGCCGCAAGTGACTTACTGCGAAGATTTCTCCGTCAAAGACGGCAACGTTCATGCCAGACGAATTATCGAAGGCGGACACCAGGTCGTAATTGCAAAACCACCGGTACTGGTGACGATTGCAAACTCGTATCATCCACTGGAATATAAATCATTCCGCGGAGCATGGCGCGTACAGCAGCTTCAACGCAAGCAAGAAGAGCTGGCCAAATACATCACGACCATCACACTCGACGATGTCGGAGCCGATATCGAACGATGCGGTTTGAAAGGCAGTCCAACCATCGTTGCAAAAACTGAAAAAGTCGGCGAGATCGGCGGAAGCTGCACGATGCACGAAGGCAAGTCGGTTGACGAACTGGTCAAAGAAGTAATCACCAATTCCAACGTCGAAGAATATCTTCTCGCTGGAAAGTCTTAGACTTGTTGGTCAAACAAGTATCACCACACGTGGTGGCAATCGATAACTGTAGGTAGTAAGTAACCAGGCGACATTAAAATGGCAGACGAAACAGAACCAAAAAAAGAAGACGCCAAGCCCGAAAGGGAGAAACCCGAACTGAAAGATATGTCGGATATCTGCCCGATCGGTAAAGTATTGGTCTTCGCCGAACATATCCTTGGTGACCTTCAGCCTGTAACGCTGGAGCTTCTGGGCGCCGGTCGCATACTGGCGGACAAGATGAGTCAGCCTCTGCTTTGCGTGGTTGCCGGACATGAACTCGGTGACATACCGCAGCGTCTCGTTGAATATGGTGCCGATGTTGTTTATGTAGCCGATCATCCTGAATTGAAAAATTACAGAACGCTGCCTTACCGCCGCGTCATCTGCGACTTTTTAGAATCACTGCCAACCCAGCCGCACACGATGTTGCTCGGTTCGACCACTACCGGTCGCGACCTCGCTCCTCGGATTGCTGCTCACTTCGATACCGGATTGACCGCAGATACTACAGAACTCGATATCGGACATTACGAACACACAAGCAAAGTAGATCCAACCAAGATTGGCTTGTACCCTAACTGTTTGTACGCCATTCGTCCAAGCTTCGGCGAAAGTTTGAAAGCCAGAATTCTTGGACCATGGAAAAACCCGCAGATGGCTACCACCAGACCTGGTGTCATGACGCCATTGACTAGAGAGCCCGGACGCAAAGGCGAGATCATTCAAGTCCCGGTCAAACTGCAGGAAGAAGACTTCCGTTTGTCGGTCGATGAGATCGTCAGAGAAGTGTCCAAAGGAATCAATCTTACGGAAGCCGATGTGATCGTATCCGGTGGCTATGGTTTGGGAACGCAAGAAGGTTTCAACCTCCTGCAAGAACTGGCTAACTGCTTCGATAACGCAGCAGTGGGCGCTTCTCGGAAGGTTGTCGACCTCGGTTGGATCCCTTATCAAAATCAGATCGGACAAACCGGTAAGACTGTCAGACCGAAACTATATATTGCTTGCGGAATTTCAGGCGCGATTCAGCACCGTGTTGGTATGTCGAAATCAGGATTGATTATCGCCATCAACAAGGACCCAGAGGCGCCAATCTTCAAGTTTGCCCACCACGGTATCGTGGGGGATTGCTATCAGATCATCCCTGAGATGATCAAGCAATTTAAACTAGCAAAGTCCACGTCGGGGGTGAAGGAAGTTGTCGGAACGCATTGAGTACGATTTGATGTTGGTTGGAGGATCTCCCTCCAATTTGGCACTGGCCTACCATTTCCTGCAGTTAGCGAAAGATAGCGGCCGTGATTTTTCGATCGCGATTTTGGAGAAAGGCAAGGAGTTCGGATCGCAAATCATGAGCGGTGCCGTTTCCAACCCTCACGTCTTGAAGAAGATTTGGCCGAATTACGAAGAACTCGGATTCCCGGTAGAGGCTGTCTGCAACGACAGTAACATGTCCGTTCTTGGCATCAAAAAGAAATGGGACATTCCTTCCAAACTTTATCCGAAGAATTTCAATAAATCCGGTTACCTGGTTCTGTCCCTCTCGCACGTCGCTAACTGGATGGCGCACCAGGTTCAAGAAAAGGGCAAAGACGTACCAAACGTCACCATCGACCTTTTCACCGGTTTCTCAGCTCACAAAGTTGTATTTGAAAACGGCAGAGTCGTCGGTGTTGCAGTTACAGAACACGCAACTTCCGAAGAAGATCACGTTTACGCTAAGTTCACCGCATTTGGTGACAAGGGCTTTATCTCGCGCGACGTTATCGACGAGTACAAGCTTCGCGATTGCCCGCAGATCTGGTCTGTAGGGATTAAAGAAGTTTGGGAAACCAAAGAATCTTATGAAGGCAAGGTCTGGCACACACTGGGCTGGCCCCTTCTCGAAGGCACCTTTGGTGGTGGCTTCGTGTACGGTATGAAAAATAACAAACTGACAATCGGTATGGTTATCAGTTTGAACAGCAAAGATCCGAACATGAATCCGCAGAAGAAGCTGCAAGAGTACAAGATGCATCCCTGGATTCAGGAGATGATCAAAGACGGCAAGCTCGTTAAATACGGCGCCGCATTGCTTCCTGAGGGCGGCTATTACAGCTTGCCTAAGAAGTTCGCGGTACCAGGTGCGGTGTTGCTTGGCGATGCGCTCGGCGTACTCGACGTTAAAAACCTGGCTGGGATCGACAGAGCGATGGAATGCGGATACACCGCAGCTGAAGTGATGTTCGATGCTTTGATGAAAAACGATTTGTCCGAAGCTGCTCTTGCGCCGTATCAAAAGCGTCTTGAAGAGAGCTTCGTAATTAAGGACTTGTACAAAAACCGCTACTTCCGTCATGCCTTCATTGAGAATCCAAAACTTCTCGAAGAGTACTTGCCTGACATAGCGAAGAGCGTTGATAAGTCAAACGCCTGGATTGGTGGATTGAAGGTATTCTTCAAACATCCACTTGGCGCCACCAAAGATGGTGTTCGTTCACTGGGTCTAATCGAAGGCAAATTCGACATCGGACCGATCAAATACGAACACGATTACAAAGGCATCATCCCGACCTTCACACCGCCGAAGTACGACGAACCGCCTTACGAGAAGAGCACAATCTATTCTCGCCCGGACGCAGTTTTCTACTCATCGACGAAATATCACGAAGGCAACAAACACATCGATGAATTCAACGCGGAAGTCTGCGTCAAGTGCATCGCCAAGTATGATGCCTTAGGCAAAGACGTGCCGTGCGTATCTGATTGCACAGCTGAGGTTCACCGCGTCGATATCCTCGACGACCTTCGCAAACACGGAATGTCGCTCGAGAACTGCATCCATTGCCGCACCTGTGAAATGATTTGTCCCGAAGTCAATCTTCGCGTCAATCCGACAGAGCAAGGCAGTGGTCCAGACTTCATCGGCCTGTAAAACCTGATGGCCTGGCCTACACCCCAGGATTACAACGAAGCAATTCAAAACCCGGCGCTTTGTTTTAACGAAGCCGATCTGAAAGCCGGGAAGATCGAATGCAACGCGCTCGGTTTGCCGAAGTCCGCGTCGGGTGCTTTTGCCAGCGTTTTCAAACTTACGACAGCCGAGGGTCCCTGGGCGATTCGCTGCTTCCTGCGCTTTTTGCCGGAGCAAACCAATCGATACCAGAAGATCAGTCAGTTTGTTCTGTTCGACGATCTGGAATGCACTGTCGATTTTCATTACATTGATAAAGGGATACTGGTGCGCGGCAACTGGTATCCCATTTTAAAAATGCGCTGGGTCCATGGAGACACGCTTGACCTGTACGTTCAGAAGCATTTCAAAGACCAGGAAAAGATGGCGAAACTCTCGACCGATTTTTTCGATCTGGTCATGCAACTAGAGAATGCTGATATCGCCCATGGTGACTTGCAACACGGCAACATCTTGGTGACCGCCGAAGGTTTGCGACTGGTCGACTACGACGCGCTCTTCGTCCCGGCTCTGGCGGGGCTAACCTGCCTGGAATTTGGTCATCCTAACTATCAGCATCCGCTCCGATCGCCCAATCAATTCGATCCGACTGTCGACAACTTTTCGACCTGGTTGATTCATGCGTCTCTTCTTGCAATTAAAATCGATCCGAGCCTGTTCTCCACGTTCATCGGTGGTGATGAATCTATTTTATTTAAACGAAAAGATTTGCTTTCGCCAGAAACATCTCTGCTTTTCAAAGCGATAATCGAACATGAGTCTGACGAGATCCGCAACACGGCTCAGATTCTCATGCGAATGCTCTGGGCCAGCCCAAGTTTGGTGCCACCACTTAATGCCACCGCTTATGATTTGAGCGCTCTTCCCAATATCCAGCCATATCATGAGCCAGCCCAAGAGGGAGCAGACAAGCCAGTTTCCACATTCGGAATGTTTTTCGATCAAGGTGACGCGGACCTCGGCAGCGTCATTCGAACAACGGTAAAACGAGACGATCAGAAACCAGGAATCTTCCAGTATCGCAAGAGGAAGTTTCGCTTCAAAGCCACCGCGGCTGGTCTTTCCAAACGTGCGCACGCAAACGCAATTAAATTGGTGGACGCCACATTTCGCAAGTCAGCACCTGTTTCATGGACCTCGATTAAACTTCGAGAAGGCGATAAACACTACGATTTGAAGCAATACGAAGAAGCAGTCAAAGTGTTCACGTATATTCAATCTCAAAGAGAAGCATTCCTCCAAGAAAACTGCAACGAACTGATCGAGCTTCAGCTGCGGCTTGGACGAACGTTTGGCATGATGAACAATTTGAATATGGCATGCAACTATTTTCTCATAGCTTCAAAAACTGCCGAATCAAACGACAAGCATTTTCAAATTCAAAGAGCGCGATTCCTTCTTGCAGTGGCGCGTTTTCAAGCAGGCCGGCAGGACGATGCCTTCACGATAATCGATTCGCTGACGGCGCTTTCGATCAATTTAGAAGAACTGATTACCAGAGAAGCTCGGTTTGGATACGTGCGAAATTCAGGCACTCTGAGGCTGATTGAGAGTTATTCAAAAAAATACGCGGAAAAAGGCAATCTAAAAGAATCGATCGACGTACTCGAAATTGGGCGAGCCTTCAGTTCGCACCCCGCCAATCCGGCCAGTCGTGAATTCCGTGAAAGCTATCTCGATCTGCTTCTGCGACTGGGCTGCAACTATAAGCGCCTTGGATTTTTTTCGTACGCCAATGGTGTCACTGTGCAGATGGAACGTTTGATCGCAGAAGATGAGACAACCGGTTATTACAAACTTCGCGTTTACCTGTACGCGACGTGTGTGCTGGTTTGGATGAGCAACAGCTATAAGTTGCATCCCAGCTTAAGCCGACTGGCCAAGTTGCATCCCAGCTTAAGCCGACTGGCCAAAACTCTGCGAAGCGAAAACGGAGACACAATTGAAGCAGCAGTCAAATCGTTTTACATAGAATTAGGAGTGAAGGAGGTACTTGCAGTGGTGGCGACTGCGGCTAGTTATCTCAACGATAACAATGTAAGAAAGGATGCTATTGCGCTTGCTAGATTGGCTTGGCAGATGCTTTCACGAGATTTCGACGGGTCGCCTGTGGAGAAGGTTCGCTGGCTGAAGAATCTCGAACCGAGTCTTTTGCTGCACTGCCTGGATGAGGCGACAACCAGAGAAATCGTTTCACATGTGCGAAAAGACCTCAAAGACAACAAAGCAATTGACGCGACCGACGTGATCCTGGCAACGCTACACAGCATAGGGAAGTCCGCTGAGCCCACTACTATTGCCGTGCTTGACGAGATGATACGGGTAATTCGAAAATACGATTATGCTTTTTCGACCGGACAAATTAATAAGGCAAAGATGCTGATTCAACAGTATGATCTCTCGAGAACCAGAATTGGAAAATTAGATGATATCGACGGGCTCAAAAAACCATAAGCAAGGGGAAAGCCGTGTCAAAAGGCAAACGACGCCAGAAGAAGCACAGAGAGACGCCGCGGACAGAACCCGGTTCTTCTCCGGGCTCGCTGGTTTTGGATCCTTCGGCACCACCGCCGGTGGTCACACTGATCGCATATAGCGACAATACAATCGAAGAAAAAACAATCACCGATCCAGCACAGTTGCCCGGTTATCTGAACAAAACATGGCCGGTCGTCTGGGTAAACGTTGATGGTTTGGGAAGCATCGAAACCATCAGCGCAATCGGCGAAACATTCAAAATCCATTCGCTTGCACTCGAAGATGTGATCACGAGTCATCAACGTTCGAAACTCGAGATGTACGGCGACAATTACTTTTTAATTTCGCACATGATGGAACTCGGCGAAGAAGATCTGATTACCGAACAAGTCAGCATCTTCATCGGACGTGGTTTCGTAGTAACTTTTCAAGACGGTCCGCTCGATTGTTTCGAGAGGGTGCGCGAACGAATTAGAAAACACTTAGGTAAAATTAGAACGGTCGGCTCTGACTATCTTGCGTACGCTCTTCTCGATTCAGTGATCGACTGTTATTATCCGGTTCTCGAAACATACGGCGAGCGCCTCGAAATACTAGAAGACGAGATCATAGAAAAATGCAATCGCGCCACCATCAGGAAAGTTCACAACATCAAGCGAGAACTGCTGGTTATGCGCCGCGCCATCTGGCCGCTACGTGATGCAATCAGCAATCTCATGCGGGACTCAAGCGATTTATTCACTCCTGATACTATGATTTTCATGCGAGACTGCCACGATCACGCCGTTCAAATCTGCGATTTCATCGAGACCTTCAGAGAATTAGGTTCTGACCTGATGGATGTTTATCTATCCAGTGCCAGCAATAAACTCGGCGAAAGCATGCGCCTTCTCACAATTATCACCACAATTTGCGCGCCACCGACTGTAGTGGCAGGCATATACGGAATGAATTTCAACACCGAGCGGTCGCCATTCAATATGCCGGAGTTAAACTGGTTTTACGGCTACCCGTTCGCGCTCGCGCTGATGACCGTCCTGGTGATCTGGGTCGTGGTTCTTCTGCGCTCGCAAGGATGGCTCGGTAATAATTCACATGCCCATACCGGCAGACCAGGTAACTGACTGTTTCTTACGCAAGAAAACAGTTAAACTTGAGCGGCAGCTTCACTCAACTTCTTTTCGGTATTCCAATTGATTCGCGGAATAGCCGCCATATCTAGAAGAGCGTTATTGGTAGTCAACTTCTTGGTCGTTGCGCAGACGCTGGAGCCGAGTCAAGCGGCTTCAGCTGCCGAACAGGTGAATCGGTCCGATCCACAGCCGACAAGGCGAATCACGTGCTGATGACTCAAACATCATCAGTCTCTAAAATTTAGATTCCATCAGTTCGATAGATTCCATCAGTTGCGATCGGATCGGAGCAATTTGATTGACGCATTTTCGCCGACTCAATCGAATCGACGCAATTCGATCTACAAATTGCCCCGCCTCGTGATTTCAAAATGCCACTGGACACGCAAAATGCCCGAAACGCTTGGGAGACAATACGATGCTCCCCTGAACCAATTTTCCCCTTCGGTTGTTACAACAAGGCGTTGATATTCCAAAAGGAACAACAATTTCGCCCAAAACTATTGCAGCCCAACGGCTTTGGACTGTTGATGCAACGATCCACCAATTCACGTTTTGTTGATTCGACCTAAGGCCTTTCGAGTGATCGCCCGAGGTGTTCCGAAGTGATCCGAAGTGTTCCGAAGCGAGACAATCACTCCTGAGATTTTTTCTTTTTCTTGGAAGGCTTTTCAGAAACTTGTTGTTCAGGAGCTGTTGTTTCTGGCTGAGCGCTTAATGCGTTCGCTTTTTGGAAATCGATGATGAATTGGTTGAGCAAGTGAATTGCGGTTTCTTTGACGTTGTGGCGTCCGCAGACAGCTTGGTCGGTGTAGGTGATGGCGCGAACACCGGTTTTAGGGTCGCGATCTAACGTCGCCCATTGAACCAGGAATATTTCGACGAGTGCCGAATTACTTCCGGTGCGCAAACATTTCATCTGCAGAACACCATCGATCGGCTTCGTGATCCCTGGTTCCAGTTCTTCATACTTTTTGATTTTAATCGACAACTGACCAAGCCGATTTTCCATCGCTTTGTTCAGTTCACTTCCTTCAGGATAAGTGCCGGCTATGCCGTAAGCCAAGCCTCTGATGCCTTTGAGCGATGGCAACATCAGGTCGCTGCGCATAGTTTGTCTGTGCGCTCTCATTTCTTCGATTGAAAGCGGTTTAGTAGATTCCTTGTCTTTATCGTCTGATTCCTGAGCAAAAGTTGCTCCGGCAGAAATCAAGAGAGTTGCAAGAGCGATTGAAAGAGCTGGAATTCCGGACCGGCGCATGACCATAAAATATTCTCCTGAATCGAATTTGTGCATAGGATAGCAAATCTGCGAGAGTTTTTTCGCTTAGTGGTTGAGCATGTTCAAGCTATTCATTAGTTGACCGAAGCCTTCCATGTTGGAACCACCGCCGCTGGTTGAGTTGTTGAGATACTGGCGAACGGCTGGATTGTTGGCGTAGTTGCTGCCGCTCGACGACTGACCGCCGCTGCCCGCCATGCCGTTGAGGATGCTGGAGAGACCGGACATGCCGCCGGCACCTCCGGCGCCGCCTTCCATGCCCTGCATCATCTGGGTCAAGTTGCCCATGCCGGTAGGCACCGGGCTGGTGTTCATAACTTGTCCGCGAACGACGTTGCCATACATGATCAGCTTGCGAAGAAATTTGCCGGAGGAGTCATAGTCGACAGAAGCAGCCAGAACATAAAGTTGGCTGGATGATTGGCGGGTGAATCTCAAAACGCTTTCAGTGTAACCGGATTCGGACTTGCCGTTTCCGGATTGAACGGAATTATTCTTGGTGATAATTTGCTCTTCGACAACAGTCGGTGCCAATTGTCGGATGTCATTTTTGACGACTCGCTGATCGATTTGATTTCCGGAGACTCCCACTTCCATGCTGCCGTTGGTGGATACCGTGCCGAAGTGAAGAATCACGGGCACCTTCATGTTCGCCATCATCTGCGATACCATGCCGCCCATGCCTTGCATCTGTCCACCACCCTGCATCATTTTTTGATAAGAGTAAGACTGGCTGGCCGGTATCATAATGCGAACTTGCGCTGGTTCCAGATCGATATTGCCGGATTCATGCTGGAAAACAAAGTTGACATCGCCCGCGGTGCCAGGAGAAAGAATGTCTCTAAGTTTCTTCGACTCAGCAGCATCGACCTCGTATGAAAGCGGCGAAACGCTATAGCGCCAAACCTTGATGGTACCGCCCCAGGTGCCGGAAAAATCCATTGGAAAAGATGTGGCGACCGATCCGCTGAATCTCGATTCGCTGGCTGCCGCTCGCAAAGGCGCGCGCCTGACGGTGTCTAGCTGGGCTTTCTCCATTTTTAAAACAGGCATTTCGACGTTTGCTTCGCCGGCGATTTGATCGATTCGACCAAACAATTTCATGGTTTCGGCTTTACCCGTCAAAGTTACTTCTGGAGCGCGTTTTGCTGCTGTAGCTTTGTGTTGCGCGGGAGCGTTCGAATGAACGGCTCCAGCTGGTGTATTTTTATGCGTCGGCGCGCCGATTGCACCGGGAGCTGCCACTGCCGATTCAGGTTGCAGTCGAACCTCGGACGCGGACTGACCAGCCTCAGATGGAGCGGCTTTGGTACTCGAGTTAATCGTTCCGGTATCTTTTGGTTTTGTCTGACCAGGAGTATCCTCAGACGGCCAGCTCATATCTTCAGCCATCGCCAGTGGTTGCGACATCAACGACATCAACGCGGTGAGAGCGACGAGAGATCGATGATTGTTTCTTCGGATGCGCATAAAAATCCTTCTTAAAAACACGGACGGCATATTTGCCCCCGCGGTTCAATTTTCCAAGTTTTGACTCTTACTAAACGAATATATGTATAGAGTTAAGGTCACTGGAGATTACTGACCAGAACAGGCGCCTCAGCGCGTCGAAGTCGAATGAAGAAGACAGAGCCTGTGCCTGGCTTCGATTCTAAACCTATCGTGCCGCCGTGCGCATCAATTATTGTTTTACAGATAGCCAATCCTAAACCTGTGCCGGATTGTCTGATTGACTGTGTTTCCGCGTTGTCTAAAACGCCAGCCTCAGCTTGAGTAAAGGGCTCAAAAATTGTTTTTTGATCGTTGAGCGAAATTCCGCATCCAGTATCAGTCACACGAATCTCAATCGCAATCGGACTCAAGTCACGAAATTCAATGTTAACCGTCGCACCATCCGGCGAGAATTTGATGGCGTTTGAAAGAAGATTGATAAACACCTGTTCTAACTTTTCCTGGTCTGCTAAAACGTAGCGATTCGTCTCGGCGACCTCAATAACGACGTTTTTGTAGTCAGAGAAACCAGACACGCCTTCACATGCGCTTCTGGTTACCTCCTGCAATGAAACTGGATGCAACGGTAAAAAGATCGTTCCCGACGATAGCTTTTCTAAATCCAGTAAGTCCTTGGCGAGGCGCGTGAGACGCTCGATTGCGGCTTCCGATTGCTTCACTCGCTGTTCGCCGTTTGGCGTCAGTTTGCCGTACACACCTTCGGAAAGTGAATTTAAAGTTGCCAACACTGTGTTGAGCGGTGTGCGCAGATCATGGCTAACCATGCCGAGAAATTGGTGTTCACGCTGCCGACTTTTTGTTATTGAATTGGTCATGTCTCGAAAAACTTTGTCGAGATGATTGATTTCATCATCGCCGTGTGGTGGCGGCAAAAGTTCTTTGCCATCCGTGAAACGCTCACTGTTAGCGACAATCGTCGATGCGATCCATCCGATTATGAATTCACTTCACTAGTGACGCTGTTCGAACGTCAAACGACGCGTGGTCACACTCAGCATATTAGCAGCGAGTAGATCGTTGGGACTGAGCCAAAGTAGGATTATGGCTCCAGTTTATACCCGACACCATGGACGGTGACAATCAGTGGATTGACTGCATCATGCCCGAGTTTAGTTCTAAGTCTTGTTATATATGATCGAATCGTGTCAGGTGATGGCTTCGGCGAAGTCTGTCTGATCTTCGACAACGAGTAACTTTGTCACGTTCTGAACCATTCCAACAGTTAACGAACCGTACGTGAAAACGCCATCGCGTCCGACGTAAAACTATACTAGCCTAACCGATTGCTGCTAGTCCACTCGGAAAACAGACATGAACGCAACGCACTTCTTTCGCGAGCTGGCAACGACCTTCTGGGCTGATCGTGTTGTATGGTGCCGGCTTTCGCCAGAAAAAAGTTGGGGACAAATGCAGAGGACGTTATAATGACGTTCTAATGACGTTCTAATTTCAGTAGTGCCGTTCCAATTCAGTAAAGCCTCTCTAATTCAGTAAGAACTTTTCCATGAATTCAATGGTCGTGTAGAACAGATAATCTCTGTTCTTTTTCTTACGAAATCCATGACCCTCATCGTTTGCCATTAAGAACCAGACTGGCGTTCCACTCTTCTTCAGCGCTTCGACCATTTGTTCTGCTTCGCTGGCCGGAACGCGAGGGTCGTTTTTACCCTGCACTATATACAGTGGCTTCTTGATTTTATCTGCACTGTTGAGCGGAGCAGTTCGCTCAAGAAATTTTCTCATCTCGGGATCGCGCTCATCGCCGTATTCGACACGGCGCAAGTCTCTTCGGTACGCTTCGGTGTGTTCTAAGAACGTCACGATGCTTGAAAATCCTACGTTGTCCAACGCGCAACGAATTTTGTCACTATAGAGAACGGATGTCGCAAGCGTCATGTGACCACCGTAACTGCCGCCGGAAACCATAATGCGCTCGCCATCCAGGTCGGGCTGCTGTTTGATCCAGTCGAGCAATGCGCCTATATCTTTGTAGGTATCTTCTCGTTTAAATCCATTGTCGAGAAGACTGTATGTTTTTCCGTAACCGGTCGAACCTCTGACGTTTGGACAAATCATAACTATGCCGAGATCGCTAATCCAAAAGTTCTGTCGATCGAGAAACCACGGGCGAAACTGCGATTCAGGACCACCATGGATGCTGACGATGACTGGTCGCTTGCCGGGAAATTTTTCTTTCGATGGTTTGTACATGAACGCGGAGATTTCGCGATTGTCGAACGATTTCCATTTGACGATTTGCGGTTCTGCAAAGTCAGAAGTGCTCACAAAGCCGGTCTCGCTGAAGGTCCAGCGATCCACATTGCCACTAGTGGTATCGAGTGAATAAACGTCCGATGGTGCGCGTGCGGTTTCCAGATCGAAACCTAAATCGCGATTGTTCTTATGCCAATGCAAACCACCCAATTGTCCGGCTGGCAATTTCGGAACCTTCAACTCCTTACCGGATGCGGCATCCAGCAAGTGGAGCACACCGAAACCTTCTTCGTTCATCGAGACGGCAATTTTTGTTCCATCATCCGAAAGTTCAAATTCATCAACATCCCATTTGATGTCACTGGTCAAATACGTGTACTTCTTCGACTCCAGGTCGATGTACGCGAGTCGCACGAACTCTGAGTCTTTATCAGTACTTACGTAAACTCCTTTGCCATCCTTACTGAATTTCGCGCGATTGAATGCGATTTTAGTTTTTTCATTTCGATCGGTGAGCGCTGTCTTTTTTCCGGTTTCAACATCGACCAACCAGAGATAAGCTTCGTTGACCGAGAGCTGCTCCTGGAGGAGGATTTGTTTATCATTCGGAGACCAGTCTTGAGGATCCCAGCCACCACCTTCCAGTTGTGTCAACAGACGATTCGACTTTGCATCTTGTGGATTCATAATCCAAAGATCCACATCGGCACCATTGCGACGAGTAGATCCGTATGCGTAATTATTTCCCTTGCTCGACCAAACTCCGCCTGTATTGCGGGACTTACCATCGGTTAGAAGCGTGACCTCTTTCGTTTCAACATTGAACGAATACTTTTGAAAAAATTCGTCGCCACCTTTGTCTTTATCAAAAACAAAAATCTTTCCATCAGTCGGTTGATACGAGCCACCAGCAGCGGTGTCTTTGTAAAACGTCATTTGTCGACGAGCGGCACCAGGCGTGACGACACTGTGCACTTGGACGGTGTCTGCAAATCTTGTCGAGATGAGCATCTCGCGTTTCGTCGGGTGCCAACTGCCCAGATGCGCTGAGCGAAACTCAGTGTACTTCTCGACCTTGTCGACTAAACTCAATGGAGGCGGCGGCACATCCTTGACGACTAGATTGTCTGCGGGTGGTAAAACGGCTTGTGTAGTTGCAACTGCTGTTGCCAGCACCAAGATAAGCTTAAGCATCGCCGACTCCAATCTGGGAAGGCAAACATATTAGCAGGACGGCGCAGAAATCAGTTCGCTATCCCGCGCAGAATCACTTGGACCCACTGCTCGACTTTATCGACGAGTGGTCGTTTCTCCTCCAGAAGAATCCAGGTCACCTGCGCGTGGTGCGAGGCACCTGCGATCATCGCGCCTAGTTCTCGCGAATCCCAGGTTTTATCAATGTCTCCATTCTCCTGGGCGGCTTTGACAATTTTGGTAATGATGTTGGGAAGCGACACCTGGTCGTCTTGATGCGGGCTATCGAGCTCCTCGCGCATCTGCCCGAACATCGCCAGAAAGAAATGCCGCGACAATTCCTTATATGATTCCGTGTCGCGCGCAAGCGTTCGCAGGGCGTCAACCATGACCGCGAGTGGCGGTTCTTGCTTTTCGAGCTTTTGGTCGACGGTTTCGCTGAGTCGCTTGAGATAGCCGATCGACAAGCCGAGCAAAACATCGTCCTTCGACTTGAAGTGATAATAAAGCGTCCCTTTGGCTACATTGGCTGCTTCGGCGATGTCATCCACCGAGGTGGATTCATAACCTTTTTTTATAAAAAGTAGCCCCGCAGCGGCTAAGATGTCCTGCCTGGTTACTTCTCGCTTCTCTTCCCTACGCCCCATTACAAGCCTCTGGTTCCTTGACAAAACTGACCGGTGTATGATTTTATACTAGTATACAAGTTTAGACTACGGTCAGCTTTCTAAGGGTTTAGACAGTCTGATTTTGCCACAAACACCAGGAACTTTTAGTAGATAGGGTGGTTCACTATGAAACTCAATCGGGGAACCCGATCACCTCAGGCTGACGACCGCGGGTCGCAATGCAAAGTCGCTACAGCCGCCCTGGCAAATGGCGGCAAGCCGGTCCTTTATATGCTGCTCAGCACCATCTTATTAATGATGTTGTGCATGATGTTCTCGCAAAGCTTCGGCCCAGGAGCCTGGTCAAAACCTCAACAGAAATACAAAATCCATCAACTGTCCCACGCTGACAAAACATTGAAACTGAAAGCAGCGCATGTGATGAGAATCTGAGTTGAGTTGTTAGCTTCCTTTCGGCGCTTTTACCTTCTTCTGCTTTTTGATTTTCACACCAACAGGCACTCTCACTGGTGAGCTCGTCACAGGAGATGAAAAACCAAGCGCTGCATTCATGCAGGCTAAGGCGTCCGGCATGCCGTAGCCGTAGTACTTATTCCAGCCAGGCGCGTAGTTGACGCAGTGAGTTTTCATAATGTTCTCGACATCGATGTTGGTCAGACTCGGTCTCGCTCCCCAGATCAACGCGGCGATCGAGCAGGCAAGCGGCGAAGAGAACGACGTGCCGGCAACTGATACTACTGAGCCACGTTCATCTGTGCAAAATATGTTGTCGCCTGGAGCCGTAAACCACAGACAGTTGCCGTAGTTAGACCACTCGGTAAGCTGATTGTTTTCACCAAGCGCCGAAACCACGATTAGATAAGGCAAAAATTTGTTTTTGTCGCTGATGCCTTTTCCTTTGGCATTGCCATTGCCAGCCGCGTTGAACACAAGCCCACGATTCCCACTGTCGTGAAATGTGCGCAGATAAGTGTGCAACGTGCCGTTGATCTTCGGATTCGCAATCGAATAAGGCGGATCGGCATTAACACTAAAGTTAATCAGCTTTGTCGAGGTTTGACTCATCGCAAAGTAGAAACCATCGAGAATATCGGCAGTGGAAAAACCACCATCAGAACGACCAGCACGAATCGGAATGATCGTGGAGAGACGAGCGGGACCGACAGTCGCGATCGAATTGTTCGCCGTCGCGGCGGCGGTAGTCGACACCATCGTGCCGTGACCGCTGACATCATATTGCGAGCCGACAATGCCTTTTACCGCGTCATAGCCACCATAAATTTTGCCCGCCAAATCTGGCGTCGCGGTATTAACCCCGGTATCAATCACAGCGATACTTGCCGCCGAACTGCCCAACGACAAATCCCAGGCGGCTGGAACGTTGAGCGCGTTCAAATGCCACTCTTGCGCGAAATACGGATCGTTTGTGGTTGCGTTCGAACGCAGAAAATAATCTCTTTGGACAGAACGAAAATTCTTGTCGGCAGTCAGTTCTTTTTCAGCGGCGGCGAAGTGTTGAACATCAGGAAAAGTGACAACCCACACAGTCATCGCGCCGCGACCAATTGTTCTGGTCACTGTGCCATGCAATTCTTTGAGCGAATCTTGCGACTCCTCATCGCCTGCTTTGTAAGGCATCACTAGAAGCGTATTGGTCTTCCATGAACAAGGCGTAGTGCTGACATTTTCGCGCTTGCCGATATTGGCAGGCATCTTCAGTTTAATCGGAGCTCTGGTTTCAGTAGCTCCGGCGTTCACAGGCAGCGCCTGTGCCAGAATGGCCAGACCCGCTGAGAGACCGGCACCGAGGATGAGACTGAGTTGAGTTTTCCTATTCATCTAAGCCATCATGTGATCTAATTGTTAGTAAATTACAGCCGCTCTTTCTACGATTTCTATACCCGCGGCACACAAAAATGCAACTCATCGAGCGGCATCCGAAGCTTAGCCTAAGGACAATCGAAAGATCGGAATGTTCCCCAATCATCAATTCTTCTTTTTCCAGAGTTTGTTGACGTTCTTTTTCTTTGTCACCGGGGGTGGTACCGGAACCGAAGGTGTCGTCACAGTGCTTTGCGCCGCGATAACACAAGCTGCCGCATCCGGTATGCCGTAACCATAATATTGGTTCCATCCCGGACTCGAGTTGAGGCAATGAGTCTTCATGATTTGCTCGACCTGAAGATTGGTCAAGCTCGGCTTGGCGCCCCAGATCAAAGCGGCGATCGAACACGCCAGCGGTGATGAGAAGGATGTTCCGGCAACGGAAACAATAGTGTTGTTGTCTTTTGTACAGACTATGTTTTCGCCCGGCGCGGTAAACCAGATGCAATTGCCATAGTTCGAGAAGTCCGTCAAAACATTAGATTCGCCGAGCGCTGATACCACGATCAAGTAAGGCTTGAGGGAGTTATTGTCGAAGATGCCGTCGCCGTTGTCATCACCATTACCGGCGGCATTGAAAGTCAATCCACCTCTCACATCATGGAAATAACGCAAGTAAGTATGCAAAGTACTGTTGATAAAACCATTAGCGATCGAGTAGGGCGGATCGGCATTAACACTGAAGTTGATCAACTTCGTAGATGTATTGTTGATCGCAAAATTGAAGCCGTCCAGGATATCGGCAGACGTAAAAGACCCGCTCGGCTGACCGGCCCGAATCGGAATAATTGTCGACAACCGCGCCGGACCAACTGTTGAGATCAAGTTGTTGGCAGTAGCAGCAGCTGTCGTGGAAACCATGGTGCCATGCCCGTTTACATCAGACTGAAATCCAACTTGATTAGTGATGGCATTATATCCACCGAAAAGTTTTCCCTGCAAATCAGTATTCGTAGTGGTTACGCCGGTATCGATCACTGCGATACTCGCCGCCGCACTACCAAAAGTTCGATCCCATGCGGCTGGAACATTGAGCGCATTCAAATACCACTGCTGAGCGAAATACGGATCGTTTGTGGTGGCGGTTGCATGCATGTAATAGTCGCGTTGGACTGAACGAAAATTCTTGTCGCTGGTCAGCTCTTTCTCCGCTTTGACAAAATGCGAGGTGTCAGGAAAAGTCACTTCCCAGACCGTCATCGCACCATGTCCAATCGTCCTTGTCACTGTGCCTTCCAGCTCGGACAGCGAATCATGAGAGGCGTCATCGGCCGCCTTATACGGCATGACCAGAAGCGTATTCGAACGCCAGGCGCATGGTCGCTTGGTTTTGGGAGCGCGATTGAAATTTCTCTTCGGCATCCTCAGCTTGATATTGCCATTGTTGTCAGTCGATCCGGCGTTGACCGGCGCTGTAAGCGACAATAACGCAACTATCGAAAGCCCTATGCTGCTCAGTTTGAACCGGAGGTCTTTTCTCTGCATTTACCTACCACCAAGTGCTGAACGGACGAAAAATGCCCTTGCTAAAACTTTCATACCCATTCCCACCAGCGCACTATCCTGTAGCCGGGGTGACACACACCCCCGATAGACAGTGGTAGCCCGTGCGTGGTACCTTTGCCGTTTGATTAAACTTTCACGTCGGTAAAACGGATGGAGTGGCATGAGACGAGTCGATCGTAATCAAGGCAATCGCCGCCTGCAGCTGGCATCCATTGCTCTAGCCGCAACTCTGACGCTCGCTCCGTTGACCGCCAACGCAGAATACGTGCAGCCTGACAGAAGTGAGGCGCGCATCGCCTTCCGCGAATTCAAAGCGAACAATCCGGACCGCAGCAAACGTGAGCTGCGTAATCTCTATCGCTCGCCATTCACCTCGTCCAATTCCAATACTTCCGCGCCACAAGCCACAACCGCGGATTTGATTTTCAATGCGAATTCATCGGCATCAAGGCTGAATCAAAGGGTAGAACAAAACGTTCGAGAGTATCGAAACAACACCGTCCAGCTCCAGGATTCCGGTCGCCTGCGCAATTCTAAGAACGGAATCGACCTCGACCTCAATTCCGCGAGCCAATCAATCACACTGGGCGCAAAACTTTTTCAAAACGCACAACAAGTGACCATCGAACGGGGCGGTCAGCAAATCACATTGGCAGCCGGTTCCACTGTCACCGCCTCTGAGTACATTGCTGTAAAACAATTGCTCTTGACCGGCGCGCAGTCGATCCAGCTGGACGGCACCGGCAAGTCAATCGGCGGCAGCGTCGACCTCTCTCAAATCACGGCGCGCAACGATAGAATGCGCGCCGATGATTTAAACATTCCAGTCAATGTCACCGCATATGGTGACTTCAGCAAAGGTTCGACGTTTCAAGTCTCAGGCGATCTGGTGAACGCCGGTTCGATTTACGCGTTGGACAGCAAACGCGGCACCGCCGGCGGTGCG
This sequence comes from Candidatus Obscuribacter sp., assembly GCA_021772095.1. Lineage (GTDB taxonomy): Bacteria > Cyanobacteriota > Vampirovibrionia > Obscuribacterales > Obscuribacteraceae > JADYXR01. The sequence goes on from JADYXR010000030.1 coordinate 122,012, forward strand.
CTGCGAGCGGACAATCTGATCAACAGTTCGACCGGTTTAATTTCTTCCGAGTCTCAGAATGGCTTAGATGCCCGCATCGATTTGACCCTGGCGGCGACCGGCAATTTGCTCAACCAGGGCTCCATCACCAGTTCCGGTGATTTGATCCTGACTGCGGGCAATTCGATAACGAATCATGGAACAGCAACTCAAGCCGCGGCGATTAGCGCCCGGGGCAACCTCGAAGCTAGCGCGAAAGACATAATCAATCACGGACTGATCCGATCCTCCGACGGTAATGTTCGATTCAATTCAGCTGAAGACTACCTGAATGGAGCTTTGACGATCGATAACCGACTTGGCGAAGTCCAAGCGCTCAACGGTGCGATCAACTTGCGCGATCGATCGTTTCGCCAGGACGCATCGACTTATGTCTACGGCGGCGACTTTCTCAGTAAGCAATTCAATGTGTTTACCGGACGAGGCACCGCTGACTTAAATGTCAACAAATTGACGGGCACGCTCAATCAGGACGGCTTCGCTTCGCACGTCACTGCGGAAACGACAGCTCTCACGTTAGGCGACATCTGCCTATCCGGAGACCCGACCTACAAAAACGCCGGCGGCGACATCATTATCGGTGGCAACATCACCGTCCAAGAAGCACTCACAATCATCGCCGAAGGCAGCATTCTCAACAGTGGACCAGCCGTAATCACAGCCGCCAACAATACGACTGGATTCAATGTCACTTTCATCGCCGGCGCGGACATCACCAGCGTTGTTGGCACAGACAACACCATCGTCGGACCGATTCCACCCGCGTTAGCCGGTGCGGCAACCGACATCAGTGGACTGGCCAGCGCTTCAGGAGGCACTATCACACTGGGCGCAGATCCGTTGGCACCAGTGACGATCAACACGCGCTCTACCGGCGGTGGCGACACTAATGGCGGCGACGTGTTGTTCGCCGCGTTCGATAGTTTTGCCCTGACTGGCACCATCGAGTTGACCAATACAAAAATCAACACTGGCGGCAAAGGAAACGGAAACAACGGCAACGTCACGCTAATTGCCGGCGGACTCGGAGACGTCCCGACCATCACCGTGGGCGCAGTCGACACCACTGGCGGCAATGGTACCGGCGGCGATATCAACATTTCAGGGTTCACACCGCAATCAACAGGCGGAACTATCAGCTATGACGCCAACGGCAATCGAACCTCGGTAGCAGCGCTGGTTGCCGGTCCCAGCTCGATGGCAGGCTCGAATATTTTGACCTCCGGAGATTTAACGGCGGCAGGAAACGTCACTGTAAGAACCGGATTGAATGGCAACATCTCGATAGGCGAGTTCAACATCACAACCAAAGGCGCCAATAGCGTAGTCGATCTAAAAGCTACCGGAACCGGCAATATTACCGGAACCGATTTCACCACCATCACAACTAGAACTTTGAATCTGACCACAGACACAGGCGACATCGGCGATCCAATTGAAAACACGCCCATCTTCGCTAATGCCGGTTTCATGAACGCCACTGGCAGTGCGGCTTCGACCGACATTCTTCTGGTGTCATTCAACCCCGGACTCAACGTCATCTCCGCGACCGGCTCGTCAATAAATATCGCCACCCAGGGCACTATTATTTCCGATCCATCCAAAGGACCAATCGTAGCCGACGAGCTGCTGATCGGCTCATTCGGCGGTGGCACTGGAATCAACGAGTTTCGACCGCTGGAAGTTACGGCAAATGATCTGTTCGTCGCCGGGTTGGGCGGCAACGTTTTTGTCCATAACAATAACGCAGGTTTGACGAACTTGACCGGCGGAGACGCTCTGCAAGCGAAGGGCATATTCAGCGTCACCACCGACGGTACTATAAGTTTGGGCGTCGATGAAACAATCAGTGCTCAAAATATTTTGCTGACACCAGCGCTCGGTTTTACTTCCGTGCTCGGTCTTCTTAAAGCAACCTCTTCCGTTTCGCTGACGACGCCTGTTTCCATCGACGCCACCACAGTCGCACCGTTAATTCAAAGTCCGGTCCTGAAAGTAACATCGCTCAACGGTGACGTCGGCACATCAGTCAACCGCCTGTTAGCGGGTACAACCGTGACCAGCATCGCGGCCTTTGCTCCTAACGGAAATGTCTTCCTGCAAGGCTCGGTCACTTCAAAAGCGATTCTTGCCGGCGGCGCTGCCGGAAAATCATTCGACTATAAAGGAACGGGCACCACAACGATCACGGGGAACGTCTCGTCAGGCACTGAAGATTTAAACATCGTGATTAGTGGCCCGGGGACGCTAACCATCGGCAGCGGAGTGAGTTTAGTCTCCGGCAGAAATATGACCGTGGCCCTTAGCGATCCACTTAATTCCACGAAACTAAAAATCGCTTTCGGCGTCGACTCATCTTTGCAAACCAAGGCGGCACCCGGCTTCGGGAACATCCTGGTTTCCGTCGGACCGGCAGGCGCACCAGTTGTTGGAACGCCACCAGCTAAGGGAATCGCATTCGTTGAAGTGCCACCAAACAAAATCTTCTGGGGCACCTTCGCACCAACAGGAAAAGGCGTCAACACTGTCTTCGCCAACGGCGCCGATGTTCAATTCACAAATTCATTGAAATCTGGTGCCATCACAGTTGGTGGCGGTGTCACAATCGTTTCGGACTAAGCCGCTTTACCGCTTATCATGATCTTACTGATCCAGGTTTCGACATTTTCAAAGTTTTTGCCGTAATCAAACAATGCCGTCGCCATCTTGGGTTTGCTCGAACAACGCACTAACCAGCTGTTCTCAGCGATTGGATTGATCTCTACTTCCATTTCTTCACCGGTGCTGCGCCAGCTCGTTCCGGTCATCGCGCGCGTCACCATTTGCTCCGAATCATCGGAAACCGTTTTGACATAAGGAATCGTGAGCAGCGCTTCTCGACAGGCGGCCAACACTTCTTTGGAAGTGCCTTCCATTTTTATTTCGCGAACTTGTTCCATTTCAAACACATCTTTATAGATACCTTTGGCGAGAAACATTCGCGTAAACAGATCGAGCGGAAGCAAGACAGCAACCCGCAGAATGCCGAATATCAAACCAATGGTCAAGCCACTCTTCCAGGCATAATTAAACGCTTGCGGATCATTACTTGTGGTGACGATTACGATCATCACGAACAGACCAACGCCACCGCCGAAACCGAGCGTGCTTATGGCTAGCGCTTTGCAGATTCTGTTTATGTAGGACCAAACTTGTTTAACCATCAAATCGCCATCGGTCAAATGCTGTCATAGCATGCGCTTGTGATTGTCGAAAGGCAATGGGACAACTAACCTCCTACCGAATCAGATTCGGTAGGTTCTTCATTTGTATCGGTTTCGGTGCGGACGTACCAGCGCACGAAGCGATACAACATGTAGAGAGGTGGCATGGAGACGAGCAAGCAAATGATTTTATCCAGGTACTGCATTAGGTTCACGAATCACTATCCTCAATTAGTTCACAGGACTCTTCAAAACCGTCCTCTGCTGCCAGCTTGACACCTTCGGCCTTAATGTCTTCGACATCTACCGATTCTACTTCCAGTTCGTCGACTGTTACTTCAACTGTCATTTTGTCTTCATCAACACCGGGGTCATCGAAGGATGCCTCGGTCGCTTGAAATTCATCCTCGGCGCCGAAGATCGAGTCTTCCTCCCCTCCCATCAGCGATGTGGTGGCGAAAGCAGCGGCAACACCGGCAATCTTGGCCTGCTGACGCTCCAGACGCGCCTGATCTTTCTCACCTTGCGAACGTTTTGGAAACAAGCGCTTGCGACACTTAGTACAGAAACAAAAACTGCCCTCTGACAAATGTCCGAAATCGCCTAACTTAAAACCAACGGGAAGATACGCTCTAGTTGAGACAAGGCGGCGGTCAAGCCCCTTCAATCGGCGCTGGTAAATTTTGACGTATTCATGACGGCAGGTGAGAGGCGAAACATCGGACTTTGGCGCAAAAATTCTTTCTCGGGCAGGAACCGCTGGCACTGCGGCTTCCATTGTGGTCGGCGGAGATTGTTGGGTCATATCGCCTATCGTGGTTTGCGCCTCCCAGGCAGTGGTACTTCCGCTCTGTTCTGTCAGTCCGAGAGGCACGCCCTGGGTGGTTAGTGACGGGTTTGCGCCTGGTTCTGTCGGAGGAGAAATTATGCTGACGTCCGCAGGACCGCCGATAATTCTTTGCCGTTGATGCGGAGGTGGAGGCGGAGGAGCGCTTGTGCTTTTCTCGGTCGTTCCGAAATTTGCGCCTGGCGGGATCGTTCCGGAAATGGTGTTTTGCGGGGTCGCTCCAGAGCTTGTGCGGTGCTCAGTGGTTGCGGAGTTTGTGCTTTGCGCGGTCGCTCCGAAATCTGCGGTCGGCTCATTCATGGCGGCAAGGCGGCCTTGCCCGCCCATATCGATTGTCGAAGCGCGCGCTGGAAGAGGTTCTCCAGCGTTCGTTACCGGCATCGCCGAATCAATTTGATTTTCTGAATTCGCGATCGTTTGTTCTACAGCAGGAATTGCGGCTTCAGTTGTCGGAGTGCCCTTCGGCACAGCGACTGAGTCAACAGATGCAGCCGAATCGTTTTGTACTTCTGAATCGGCAATCGTTTGTTGAAGTGACGGAGTTGGCAGGGTAGAACTAGTTTGTTCGCCAGATGTCGCCAAACCTGAGGTTGCCGAACTTGATGTCGAGCCGGAGTTCGGTTGATAGGTTTGCGAACCAGCGCTCGTCGAGCCGATATTCATCGGCTGAGTCGCTTGCAAATCTGCGCTCACAGAACCTGAATTGATTGGCAGCAGAGTCGACGGCCCAGTAGTCTGCGGATCAGCACTCGCAGAACCAGAATCAACCGGCTGATCGCCAGACGCCACCTTAGTTTCAACCGTCCCCTCTTGAACAGGAGCAACCACACCTTCAGGCGGATTTCTTCTCGCCCTTCTCAGATGACGCTCCACAAAAGGCGCTTCCTCCACAGGAGCCGCATTCTCTTCGGCTGGTATGGAATTATCTTCTGCTGTCATGAGCCTGCTTGGTGACGATGGGGGCGGCAGCCTTGATACGCGAAAGGCTGTTGGTCAGGGGTTCCAATCGATAGTCTAGCATCTGGAACGACTCACCGCTTAGCGACTGGAAACTCTTTGAGAAACTTGCCTTTCCAGATTATCAAGACTGCCAATTGGTGGTCATATTTGACAGTTTGCGGACACGAAAAATAGAGCCAACGCTCGCCATCCGGTTCGAACGCAGGAGACGACGGAGTGGTTACCGGCAACATGATGGTGCCATTTCTTTTGCGGCTGGTATTGTCGAAGAAAACGGCACTGAGAGTCAGATCCGTGATTGGTGCTCCGGTGATGTTCTTAATCTTGATCTTCCCCTCGGGGGTCAAGCTGTCCTTAGCAAGCCAGTTTCTGGAAAAAACGATCGTGATAGGCGGCTTGTCCGGATCCCATCCGATCGGTTTGTCCGTCAGATCTTCAGGCGGTACCTCGACATCTTCGCCACCCTTCAACTCAGCCAGTTGTTCTGAAACCCTGGCAGCATGCCCTTTCACCGATATCGATTCCTGATTTTTCTTCTGCGACGCGAGCAAATCACCCCACGCTACCAGAGCATTGCGCAATTTCTCGAGCAACGGAACCGATGGTCGCAAACTGTTCGCTTCTTCTAGAGCTCTGACAGCACCAGCATAATTGCGAATCTTCAAATTGATATCGGCCAGTAGTTCGTAATCCTCGACGCTTTTCTCTTTGTCGGTCAGCTCGCTGAGCGCCACTTGCGCCCTTTCGTAATCCTTCTTTCCAAGCAGAAGTTCAATCAGACGATGACGAACTTCAAGATTGTTGGGATCTTCTTTGCTGACGTGATCGTAGTTTTCGATGGCCTTATCGGTCTGTCCGGTGCGCGCGTAAATCGCCGCCAGCAGCACGCGCGTGAGTGTTTCATCACACACGGTCAGACTCTGTTCCAGAAGGCGAATCGCTTCTTTATCATCGTGATTATTCGTCTCAGCGATAGCCGCGAGTTTTCGATAACAATCACTGAGCTTTAAAGGAATGGTTGCTGTAACCGTCTCATCAAGCCCTTTTGCAAGTTTGTCAGCTTGCTGCAAATGAAAAATCGCATCGTTTAATTTACCATCGGCGATCTCTTTTTCCGACCAGTCTAAATATAATTTCGCTCGACCGAGATCGAAACTCCGCCCGCTGTGCCGTTTCATCACCGATTGATAGAGTTTCTCAGCTTCCTCATGGTCGCCACGTTTTTGATAGTACTCAGCAAACGCTTGAATCGACGGAGCTAACTCTTCTGCTGAAAGCTTGAGCCTGAGCGCGGTATCGAGTGCAGTGCGACCTTCGGCGTAACGTTCGCAAGCCAGATAACCTTGCGCCAACCATGTGTAGACGTTGGAATTATCAGGTTCTTCATGAGTCAAACGTTCCAGCACCGGAATCGCCGAAGCAGCTTTTCCGTGTTTGATCATCTTCACCGCTTTGGTAAACTCAGTCTCTTTCGGTCTTGTGTACTCGTAAGTTAGATACGCAGCAAGACAAACAATCACAATCAACAAAATGGTGCGCAGCCACGTGCCACCACTTTTGGTGGCGGGTTCTTGGGCTTCGGTGGGTGTGGTTTGAGTTGACACTATTCTCTGTTTATAACAGGAAGCGCGCAGTTCTTCCTGAAGCTATAATATCGTCTTGTTATGAACGATGAGATCAACCTGACATCTACTGCCACCAAACTGACCTTTCCTGCCACAAGCGCGGGATTGCCGCCGTGGAATATTCACGTCCGCACCTGGGGACGCATTGAAGAGTCAAGCGCCGTGGCGCTGCTTGTACACGGACTCGGCGCTCATAGCGGCTGGTTTGAAGCCTTTGCTCGGCGGCTCAATGACAAAGGCATTTTTGTAATGTCATACGATCAAATCGGCTTCGGCGCCAGACGAAACGAAAAATTCCATTCCAAAGACCAGTGGCTGGCCGATCTTGTCGCCAGTTTCAACCATCTAAAAGAACGCGCTGACGGCAAACCAATTTATCTGATCGGCAACAGCATGGGCGCAGTGGTGGCATACAGCCGCGCCGCGCAGCTCAAGCCCGACGCCATGGTGTTGTTCTCACCAGGCTTCGACGGCCATCCCAAAACGTTCAGTTTGCCTTATAAACTACGAGCGCTGGTAACCGGTCTACTCGCCCCGGACAGCGAACTCACCCTTCCTTATACAGTCGACGACATCACGCCGACACAGAGCGTGCGCGACTTCCTCACAGCTGACCCGGACCGCCGATTCACCATCGCTGCCCGCATGGGGATCGAATTGCTGAAGCTGACCGAGTCCATCAAAAAGCAGTCAAAAGCCATTCCCTGTCCGGTTTTCATGGCCACAGCCGGTCTTGAAAAGATAGTCGATAATACTGCCAGCCAGCGAGTTTTCGATGGCATTCAGGCGCCTTCCAAAACTCAAATCACCCTGAAGGATTCCTGGCACGATCTGATGTTCGAACCAGAACTGGACAAGCTCGTAACCACCGTCACCGACTGGCTCCGCAGCGTCAAGCCCATGCCCGTTTAACTGAACGTGTAAATGAAGTTAAGACCGAACTAAACTAACTGCCGCGCTCGAACGCCGCAGTGGAAATTATTGTAATAAACCACATCGATTTCGACCGATTCTGATGAGCCCGGCTCAGCCACTCGCTTATCCAGGCAAGAACACGCGCGAACCTGATTTTGGCGTAATCTGTCGCCACCTGAAAACTGATTATAATGTCGCCAGTTGATGCGATATTAGACATGCATTTGGCGTCCTTCTTTGCCAAAAGGTAACAAGACGCCCGAAAATGGGAACTTTTGTCGGCATTTGCTCAACTTGAAAAAATGGCACGATCCTGTCGTCCGAAAGGCGCTCGGACAGTGCGTTTAACAGAAGGGTAGGAAAGTGGAAAACAACCTTCAAAATAACATCGCAAAAATCTTCGCTAAAAGAGTAGCGGAGATGGGTGAGTTTCCGGCTCTCAAATTCAAGATCGGAAAGAATCCATACACATCAATCAGCTGGACGCACTTCGGTCGTCTCGTCAGAGAAACGGCATACGGACTGGCTCAACTGGGACTTACGGAAAAGTCACGAGTCGGAATTTTCGCCAACACATCACACCTCTGGGTGGTGGCTGATTTCGCAACGATCATCAACGGCGCAGTCTCAGTGCCGATTTATCCGACCTGCTCGACGTCAGATATCGAATACATTTTGAACAATTCAGAGGCCGATTTCGTTTTTGTACAAAACGAAAAACTGCTCGCCAAAGTATTGGGAGTCAAGGACAAACTGCCTCGCGTAAAGGCTTTCGTCGTCATGTTTCCCGGCGCCGACAAGAAACTTTCGATCGAGAGTTTGAACAAAGAATTCAATTTGAAAGAAGGAGTCATTCTGACATTCGATCAAGTTCACGAACTCGGAAACAAGCATGCCATCAAGCTTGCCGCCACTATCGACAAGCGCTCCAACTCGATCCAACAGAGCGACTTGCTCACCATCATTTATACATCCGGAACAACCGGCACACCAAAAGGTGTTCCTCTAACACACGCGAATCTCTTGTCTGTGTGCCAGGATATGACTGTTGTCCTGCCGATTTCGCATGACGAAGTTTATCTCTCGTACTTGCCGATGTCCCACGTTTTCGAACGAGTCTGCGGCGAATTCTACTGGATGCATAGCGGCGGCACATGCGCCTTTGCAGAAGGCATCGAACACCTCGGCAAGAATATGGCGGAAGTGAAACCATCGATGATGCTGACGGTTCCACGTGTGCTCGACAAAATCTATTCGAAGGTGAAAAGCGGCATCGATGGCGCGTCCGGACGTCGCCGCCAATTGATCGAATGGTCGCTCGAAATCTCAAGAGAATTGCGCCGAGCCGGAGCCGATGGCAAAAAACCTGGACCAGGTCTGGTTTTGAAACACTGGCTCGCCGAAAAATTGGTTCTCGAAAAATTGCGTGAACGGATAGGACCAAAGCTGCGTTTGATCGTCAGCGGTGGTGCACCCGCAACCCCAGCCACGTTAGAATTTTTCGGAGCCGTTGGCATCACGACACTGGAAGGCTACGGTCTGACAGAAACATCCGCTCCTGCATGCGTCAACCGCTTTCCGAAAAACAAACTCGGAACGGTTGGTCCGACACTGCCTTCCGTAAAAGCGAAGCTCAGTGAGGAAGGCGAAATCATGGTTAAGGGTGGTAGCGTATTTAGTGGCTACTACAACAACCCCGAAGCGACTAAAGAAGCTCTGGAAGACGGCTGGTTTAAAACTGGTGACATCGGCACCATCGACAGTGATGGCTATATAAAAATTACCGACCGAAAAAAAGATATCATCGTCAATTCGTCCGGCAAGAACATTGCACCACAAAAGATCGAAGCTGTAATCAAGACTTTGCCGATGATCAATTTGGCAGTGGTGTTCGGCGACAAACAAAAATACCTCGTCGCTCTGCTCACGTTAGACGAACAGATCGCGATGGACTTCTCGCGCGAGTCCGGCTGGTCGTTCGAAACATATAAGGAACTGACTGAAAGCAAAGAGATTCAACAGTACCTGAAGAAAGAAATTCTTCGCCGTACCGCCGATCTGCCCGAGTACGAGCAAGTCAAACGCTTCGTCATTTTGCCGGAAGAACTCTCGGTAGAAAACGGCGAACTGACTGCAACGCTCAAAATCAAACGCAACGTTGTAGCGAAAAACTACAAGCGCTTAATCGACTCTCTATACGAAGACGCCACAGTAATCCCAGCGGTCCAGCCCAACTTCGCGAATAGCGCACGTTAACGACAGATAAACTCAACTTAAAAGATCCAGAAAGATATTGACTCGCTAAATGCGGGTATGTTTAATCGAATCAATCTTTCAGGCATCGGTACTCACTTATGGAATCAGGCCTAACTGCAAAAATGCGGAGTGCCGAGCTCTTTCTGCTTAGCGCGCTGTCACTGTACTTCGAACTCGTCGTGGTTCGATGGTTGTCTTCTGAAATTCGCATCTTTTCATATTTCAAAAACATTCCATTGATGGCTTGTTTGTTTGGCCTCGGTCTGGGCATGGCGCTTGGAGCTTCTTCTGATAAGAAACTGGTGCGCTGGTTTCCACTCGGTCTGTTCGCCATCGTCACTCTGATTGTTGTTGCACAACCGTTGCATTTGACTCACGTGGCATTTATCAATCCACTTGAGCACTACATTATCGGCGATTTCTACGACAAAGTTTCTGCCGCTGAAGATACTCCACTGCGCCGCCTGCAACTCTTCGTACCTGGCATGATGGTTTTGGTCGGCGTGTTCTATTTAATCGTCTTTACCTTCGCCTGCATCGGACAGAGACTGGGCCAATTGTTCAAAGGGCTTGAGCCGCTTGAAAGTTATTGCATAAACGTGTTCGGCTCATTTTGTGGTATTGCGCTGTTTACACTGATTTCGTTTCTGTCACTTCCACCAATCTGGTGGATCGCTGTTGGCTTCGCATTCTTAGTGATCTATTTTCGGAAACCGGAACACCTGGTGGCGATGGCGGCGGCGTTAGCGCTCACTTTTTTCATCAGTCCACCTGATGTCCGCTGGTCGCCGTACTACAGAATCAGCGTGCAGAAGGCGGAAATCCAGGCAGATGGAGAGCATCCTGCTGCGACTTACGGAAATCATATCAATGTGAATTATGACACCATAGAAGGTGCATACAATAACGACCCGAAATTCATTTCGTCTCTTTCCGAGAAACAACGATCGGGTACTGCCGACTACTATGACACGCCTTATATTGCTCTCGGTGATAAACCTCGGTCCGTCCTCATCCTGGCTGCCGGAACTGGTAACGACGTCGCAGCGGCATTGAGACATGGCGCTACCGATGTGGATTGTGTGGAAATCGATCCGATGATCGCGCAGCTCGGCAGAGAGTTGCATCCAGAGAAACCATACTCAGATCCGCGCGTCCACGTCATCGTTGATGACGCCCGCGCATTCATTCGCAGAACCGATAAAAAATATGATCTTGTTGTGTTTGCCTATTTGGACAGCCACAGCGCATTTTCGTCAATGTCGTCATTGCGATTGGACAACTATGTCTACACTCAAGATTGCTTCAACGATGCTAAACGACTGGTCAAGCCAGACGGCTGCATGTCAGTAACTTTCTATTACTTGACCTGGTGGCAACTTACGCGCGTTTATAAATCGCTTGAGGTCGGTTTCGGTGAAACTCCAATCGGTGTCTATTCGAAAATGGGAAATGGTCCCACATTGCTGGTCGGACCTGGAGTAGATAAGGACGCAGTCAAAAACAGCGGACTTCGAATTTTTTCAAAACAGGACTTTGCAAAAGAAACTAATTTTACCGATGCGGAATGGAATGAGGTCAATACGACAACAGATGATTGGCCGTTTCTTTTCTTGCGCAGTCGCGGTGTCAGCTGGACTTACGCTATAGGTTTGATCTTTACGCTCTATTCAGGCTGGTGGCTGGTTGGCAGATGCTTCGGTAAGTTCAGCTCTGATCGTCTTGGACGAACTATGTTTTTTCTTGGTGCAGCATTCATGCTTGTTGAGACGAAGAGCGTCACGCAGATGGGCTTACTGGCGGGGACGACGTGGATCGTAAACTCTGCTGTGATTGCCGGGGTCTTAGCTATGATTTTCGTCGCTACCGTAACGCAAATCAAATTTCGTTTTAAAAACGTGAATGTCGTTTATATGTTGCTGTTTGGTGCGCTGTTATTCAACTTACTGTTTCCGATATCGACTCTGAATGAGCTTCCATCGCTTGCCAGATTGACGTTAGGCGCACTGATTCTGTCTTTACCACTTTTCTTCGCCTCGATCATTTTCGCCATAACATTCAGCGAGGCCAAAGATCCAGGAAAAGCACTGGGCATGAACTTGCTTGGCACCCTGATTGGCGGTGCCCTCGAATATTTATCCATGATCATCGGTATAAGCGCATTAAATGTAGTCGCTGCAATGCTTTATGCGTTGGCATTCTATTATCATCGTAAGGGTGGCTCGGAATCCAGTGCGGCATCAAGTACTGTCACTGAAACATCGTGAACATAGCGACTCTGCCTGAATGCCGCCGTTCGGATCGCCCCCCCGGAAAAGTGACGATACTAAATACAGTGCCGGCCTTTACCGCCCTGCGACCAGCACCCGGTGAGCGATTGAGCTCGGGCAGCATTTAGCACTGGTTCGGATTGCTATCTAAACTAATTTGCCGGCAAAGAAAAAGGCACCAGCTGTGATGCCAGTGCCTTCAATTTTGATGCGCTTATCGGCTAGCTCAGCAGCGTCGCCGATTGAGTCCGATCCGCTTTATCAAGCGCTGCCACTCGAAGCACTCGGCTGCGTCCAGCTTCGAGAACGAAGAGGGCACCATCCGAACCGAATGCAACTCCTGTCGGATTGATTAATCCGTTCAAGAATGCCTCGGTGCGCCCTTCTCTGTTGACCCGAACAACGGTTCCAGCACGACCGGCGGTGACATAGAGTCTGCCAAGGCTGTCCATTGCCAGATTGCCATCGTAGCCGTCAGCAAAGTTGAAACTGTCCGATTCGGCGACACTGACCCGCGAGACTTCTCGACCATCAAGCGATCTTTTCACAATCGCTCCGGTGGCATGCTCGAGGCACCACAGGAAACCATCGGGATCAAGGAGTAAGCCTTGAGTTCCGTGTCCTGGTCCGCCGATGAGAACTTCGTACTCACCCGTTCTGTCAATTTTGAATATGCCACCAGTATTCGATGGGAAATTGGAAACGTAAACTTCTTCACGTGGCCCGATAGCCAGATCAGAAAGGAACGTACCACCACCGGTGAGGGCACCATCAAGTTGAGCAAGAATGCGACCTGATTTGTTAGGGTCGATTTTGTAGACAGTGCCTTGAATGGTGGCAACGTACAAAACGCCTTTACGATCGAATCGCAAACCGGATATGGTGCTATTGCCGCGAATTCTGGCGTATTCACTCGGTTGTCCCGAGCTGTCAACAAACCAGACGCTGCCGTCGCACGAGAAATAAATTCCGCCAGGTCCGGCGGTCATTCTTGAAAAACGATTTGAATACGAGGCATTGAGTTGGGAAAGAACTTTGACGGCATAGCCACGAGGCGCATCAGGTAGGTCGATTACCGACTGTCCCTTTGTCGCCTCCTTTCCTTCCTTTTCTTCAGGTACCTCGTACGATTCTTCCGCTTCTTCAATTTCCGCTGTCGTGATGTCGATGTGCAGAATCAAATGCAGAGGAATGAGAATGCGACGAATATGAATCTGACCATCGCTTTCATGCGAATAAGACTCTACATCTATGTGATCGTGGTCAACGCCAAGAACGCGTCCAGTCACAGTGTTGTGGCAGCCCATCCCGTACCAGATCTGAATTTTCTGCCTGCTTTCAACAAAACCTTGAAGTCTGGTCCTGAAGCTCATACCTTATCCCTTACCTCAACTACCCTACCCAATCCTAAAAAGCCCGATCTGTCAGCTTCCCTGACTTCATCAATTACTCAGGCAACTTTCCTGCATCTTCTAATCTATCATCAGACCACTCAGATTCATCAACTACAAGCCCTTGATTCCAGAATTGTTCAAGCTTGTAGTAATCGCGTTCCTTCTCTTGAAGGATGTGGATGATCACGTCGCCGAAGTCAAGAAGAACCCATCGGCCGTCAACCATTCCTTCCATTGCCTTTGCCTTGCGACCAGATTGACCTAATTTGTAGGCAATTTCTTCAGCGATGGCTTTGACTTGAGATTTCGATTCACCTCCGGTGAAGACAAAATACTCAGCCAGCAAAGTCACTTCTTTTACATAAAGCACCACGGTGGATTTTGCTTTTTTTCCGAGTGCTGCATTAGCGGCTTGAAAAGCGGCTTCTCTTGCACCCAGTTCCGACGATGTCGTTGATGGTTGTCCCAACTCAGTCCTACTCTCTATAAACGGTATTACCATTGTTCCCATTATCTTTCTCTTTTCACAGTATAAACCTAAGATTTTGACTGATGCTCGGCATCTTTGTTGGTCGATTTCAAAAATATTTTGCTCTCAACTACGAATTTTATCGTGTGGTGGTTGTTTCGGGACATAAGATGCTGTATTCTTCCCGATTACGTGGTTGGAAACGACCACGTAGTTTAGAAATCAGCCTTGTGGGACAGGAGGAGACTCTGTGAATAAAGCAGAATTAGCTGCTGCTATAGCCGACCGCACTAACAATACCAAGAAATCCGTAGAAGAAATGCTTCAGGCTCTGACCGAAGTTGTCATCGATACAGTCGCCAAAGGCGACCGCGTGACTCTCGTCGGTTTCGGTACATTCGAACGTCGCAATCGGAATGCACGTGAAACGAACAATCCGCAAAAGCCCGGCGAAAAGATTAAAGTACCCGCGAAGAGAGTGCCTGCATTCTCGCCTGGGAAAGAATTCAAGGAAAAGGTCAACGGTTAAATCCCGCGACTAATACTTGGACAACGAATAAATCACAAAAAGAGAGACGTCTTCGATGTCTCTCTTTCTGTTTGTATATGCGTGATTTAAGGCGCTTCTCTGAGCTGCTGAACGATTAGATTCGTTCGCGTCGTCAGATTACCCGTCGCTATCAAATAACAACGTCTCTGCCGCGATTGGCTTGCAAAGCGGCTTTTCCGACACTTCAAAAGAGTCCGTCAAACGTTCGGGAAAACTTCGGCAATCGTTTGCCAAATGAATCGGATTCGATCAATTTCTTCGGACTAACTTCGAGCAAACAACATTCAAAGTGCAAGATAAAGTGCCCGAGCCAAAGAAATCACATCTTCTCAAATAAAATTTTTCGGTTTTCAGAAATTATTTTTTCGAATTTTATTCTTCGCGAAAAAGAATTCGAGGAGTATGACTTCTCGAAAAACACTTTCAAAGGGCAAGATAAACTACCGATGAGCCGATAAGACTAGTCGTCTTTCTCGTTTTTCTCTTCTTCCATCTCTTCTTCGTTTTCTACGCCCATAACATCATCAGGATTATCAACATCACTTTTGCCGGCTTCTGGTTTCGCCGAACTGTCATCCTCGGAAATCCCGGTCTCTGACTCAGGTAACGGAGTGCCGTCTTCTTTATGCGTGCGGCGCCATACAGCGTCGATTCCAAACGGTTTATATTTCGGCGCCACTTTGAGAAGTTGCTTCGCCTTCTGAGCCTCAGCTCGAGCCTCATTCTTATGACCGGTTTTATCCAGAGTCAAAGACATCAGGTGATGCGCGCGTGGATCGTTGGGATTAAGTTGAACCGCGTCTTTCGCTTTTGCTAATGCCAACTGCCATTGACCGGCGGTTGCCAGCATACTGACTAGCCGAATCGATGCTTCAACCATCGTGGGTCTGATATTTAAACAACGAACGTAACTATCTCTAGCCGACAAAATATCTCCAGCCCCCTCACAAGCCTGCCCTAATTCGTAGTGAACAAGCGCTTCTTGAAGACTGGATTCGCCGGTTCTTTGATAACCGCGAGTGTTATTGAAAAGTTTGTGGGACTCATTTAGTTTGCCGACGGCAGAATTAAAATCGCCCGAGATGCGGGCGTTGATGCCCTCATCGTAGAGCCTGTACGCTCTTGCCATAGTTTGATACGACGACTCACGTCTCGAGTTGGCTTCCACCGCCTCCGGATTTGGTGCCGGTGGCTTGACTACCGTTTCAAGTTTCGCAGCGGGCTCTTCGTGATGATGCGCTCTATGAGCCGGCTTCGCAATGACACGTCCATGTCTGTCACGTCGCGTTGAAACTCGTTCGTGTTTCGAAGACTTACTTTCTCTAGCGCTCGACCGTGACGACGACGGATGGCGTCGCTCTTCTCGACTGCTTCTTGACGATCGAGACGATCTGGTTTCCCTTTGATCTTCACGAGATGATTTTGCACTTCTAGATGACTTACTTTTTGTCGAATTAGCTTTCGAACTTTTGGTCGAACTGGCTTTCGAACGCGAAGGCGCAGAAGGAGAGCTTTTGCTCGACGTAGTTTTGGACGAAGTTTTTTTACTTCGAGCCTCTGCTTTCGAAAAATCAGAAATGCCGCTCGACAAAGCGAGCGGCAAAACTAAAATCGAAACTAGCATCGACAATGCCAGACCTGCCTTAATCAGGCAGTTAGACAGAGTCTTCACTCTTATCTTTTGTGACACCGTTAACATCCTAGTTGATTAGGAGGTTGCAACCGGCTCGTATTGTGCTTTTTCTTCGTCGGTGACTTCTTTCATGGTCAGGTTGACGCGATTGCGTTCGTCGATTTCTCTGACTTTAACAATCACGCGTTGACCGACTGCGACTACATCTTCGACTTTGGCTACACGACGATTTTCCAATTGCGAAATGTGCACCATGCCTTCTTTGCCTGGCAACAATTCAACGAAACATCCGACTGGAATAATTCGCGTTACTCGTCCGGCGTAGATGCCACCAATTTCGATGCGCTTGACCAGTCCCAGGATCATGTCGCGAGCGGCGTCGCCGCCGGCGGCTTCGATACTGCCGATTACGATCGTGCCATCGTCCTCGATATCGATCGTCGCTCCGGTTTCTTCAATGATTCTGCGAATCATCTTGCCACCAGGTCCGATCACCGTTCCGATATCTTCCTGGTTGATGTGGATAGTTATCAGACGAGGAGCCCATTTCGAGAGAGTCTCTCTGTGGGCAGGCAAGGTTGCTTCCATCTTGTCGATGATGTGCATTCTTCCTTTTCGTGCTTGTTCGAGGGCAACTCTCATGATTTCAACCGAGATTCCTTGAACCTTGATATCCATTTGCAAGGCGGTGATTCCATCACGCGAACCGGCGACCTTGAAGTCCATGTCGCCGAGGAAATCTTCCAGACCTTGAATATCCGAAAGGATGGCAAAACGATCGCCTTCTAGAATCAAGCCCATTGCGATACCACCGACGGTTGCCGCCAGTGGAACACCGGCATCCATCAAAGCGAGACTCGAACCGCATGTCGAAGCCATCGAAGTTGAACCGTTTGATTCAAGAACTTCAGAAACGACACGAAGCGTATAAGGGAATGAAGCTTGATCGGGAAGCACAGGCTGCAAAGCGCGCTCAGCAAGCGCACCGTGTCCGATTTCACGACGACCTGGTCCACGCATCGGCTTAACTTCGCCGACTGAGAAACCAGGGAAGTTGTAGTGGTGCATCCAGCGTTTTTCTGTTTGCGGATCGATTGAGTCCAGTTTCTGTGCATCACCGGCGATACCGAGTGTTGCGACCGACAATACTTGCGTGGTGCCGCGGGTGAACAAGCCTGTTCCGTGAGTTCTAGCCAGAACGCCGACTTCGCAGGTGATCGGTCTGATTTCATCGCATTTACGGCCATCGGCACGAACACCGGTTTCCAACACTTGAGCGCGCATCAATTCTGCTTCGTACTCTTCCAAGTAAGCCTTGATGGTGTTCATCGAAACTTTCTTGAGATCGTTATCTTCAGGCAGTTCAGCGATCGTATCGGTAATTGCTTTCAACGCAGCTTCGATACTGGCTTGTCGAACTGATTTGATCGTGACGCGATCCATAGATTTTTTGAGATGTTCGGTGGTCTTCTCATGAATGATGGCGTTCAACGCATCATTTTTAGGTGGTTGTTCGTAAGGACGCTTTTCAATGCCGAGCGATTTAACTAATTCGTTTTGTGCTTCGACTTGTTTTTTGATCAGCTTGTGAGCGTAATCAATTGCGGCCAAGATATCTCTCTCGTTGACGAGCTTGCAGCCGGCTTCGACCATCATGATCGAATCTTCCGTTCCTGCCACAACGATATCGATATCGGATTCTTCTAGTTGTTCATAAGTAGGATTACCGATCAACTTTCCTTTGACGCGTCCGACGCGAACAGCACCAAGAGGACCGGCAAACGGCAGTCCACCCAGGCAGGTGGCGACTGAAGCGCCCAGCATTGCCAGGACATCAGGTGGATTTTCTTGATCGGCGCTCATTGTGGTGGCGACGATTTGCACATCTTTTCTATAGGTGTAATCGAACAGAGGACGAATTGGTCTGTCGATCAAACGGCTGGTCAGAATTGCTTTATCAGGAGCTCTGCCTTCGCGTCTCATGAAACTTCCAGGGACACGACCGACTGCATACAATTTTTCTTCGTAGTCGATCAAAAGTGGGAAGTAGTCGATACCGTCGCGAGCGTTGTTGCCTGCTGTACATGTAACCAGGACCATTGTGTCGCCGCAATAAACTTCGCAGGCACCGCTGGCTTGCTTGGCTAAACGACCGGTTTTGATGACGATTTGCTTGCCATCGATTTCCAGTTCAATTTCTTTTCTAGCTTGTTCAGTCATTTGCACTTACGTTACCTCTGAAGCGTTTACTTAGTTACTCAAAAAGCGTTTGCATCCGTTCGCACGCGGGTTTCCATCGCACAGACTCGGGCGCAGCAATTTTCTCAAAAAGGCAAAAACTGCCCGAGAGCCTCGCTGAGGCTGCCCGCACAGTTTGCTTCTTCACTGATGATGACTCAAGTAGGCTTGAGTTTCGCCTGACGAAAACTCAGCGATTCCACAAAACAGGCGAGCTTCGTGCCCGCCTGACTGGTTACCTTCTCAAACCTAATTTTTCGATCAATTTCTTGTATCGTCCGTGATCTTCACGGTTCAAATACTGCAAAAGACGGCGTCTTTTGCCTACCATCATCAACAAACCACGTTGACTTTGAAAGTCTTTCTTGTTGGCCTTGAGGTGGCCCGTGAGTTCGTTGATACGCTCAGTGAGCATCGCGACTTGAACTTCCGGCGAGCCGGTGTCCTTATCGTTGACGCGATTGGTATCGATGATTTCTTTCTTTTTCTCTAGAGCAAGTCCCATTACTTCATTCCAATTAAGTTATAGTTCTCAAATTTCGCAAAGCAGATCATAACATATGATGTCTAGCGGTCCTTGCTTCAGCGCTTGTGTTATTGCTTTCAAGTTACACTTCTTCAATTCAGCCTGGAGACTCGTATGGGTAAAGAAAAAAAGTTTCGGCTCAGGGACGTATTCCTTAAATATCCACTCTTGGATAAATTTAGGGTGAGTGGACTGGCCAATCTAATGAGTATTGGCGTGACCATGATCGACGACTCTTTTCGAGCCACCGCTGTGATTTCTCCTGGAGCGAAACCGTTTGTTATAGCCGTCAATCAAAGCAGACGCCCGGTTCCGATTGCAAACGCTCCATCTTGCCTGTTTGCCTACTTCCACGGTCAGATGGTCACGCTAATGGCTCTGGCTCCGCGCTCTCGCATGACAACCATCGCAAGCAACAGCCGTGACGGCGAGATGATCGGGCGAGCGGCAGATCAAATGGGATTTGGAACTGTGCGGGGCTCAAGTACTCAAGGCGGCATGAAAGCCGGACGAGAATTGGTTCGTGAAAGCAATGACGACCGTTGCATTCTTTTCAACGTGGACGGGCCACGCGGACCAAGACATGTCGCTAAAAAATCTGTGATTAGAGTTGCCGAACTGGCGGGTATCCCGATCGTTCCAGTCGTTTGCGATGGCAGAAAAAATTTGACGGTCAGATCTTGGGACAAATATATGATCCCGTGGCTGCACTCGAGAACGGTCTATATCTTTGGCGAACCAATATTTTTAAAAGAAGATATGAATGACGACGATCGCGAAGCAGCACGCGCGACACTTGAAGAACGTCTAAGAGGAATGGATTCTAGATTGACTGACTTCTGGAACGTCGGAATCAATTAGACGGAATATGCAGTTTTGAAATAATTGATTGGGTCTCAATTGGCTGGATCAATTGGCTTGGAGAAATTAACGCGTAGGTCCTTTGCAAAACCGATCTATTCAATCGTTTAGTCTTCAGAAATCATTCTTGCCTCAATCCGTCAGTCCGTAAAAACAACAACAGGTCTTACGGCTCAGATGAGTCGAAAGACCTGAAGGTCAGACTAGTTGTTTAAGCTAAACCTGGTTAAGGTTTTTGCAGCTCTGGCTTCCATTCGTCAAGAATAGCGCCTTCAATTGGGCAAGCCGAGAGACAAGCGCCACAGTCGATGCATGTTGAATCATCGATCCATGTGTAAGCAGTACTCTTGGTGTTGGTTTTGCCGTCAGCCCAGTGAATGCACTCAACCGGACAAACCGGAATACAGTCGCCTATTCCTTCGCAGACATCAGCCACAATGGTGTATGACATTTTCAGAACTCCTCATTAGCATCCATTAGTAATTGTGAGCCATTCTTCCAAAGATGCAAGTGTGGATCACGATTTAACGGAAAATAGTCTAACTCATCTGTTATGCCCATCAAACAAATTTCAACATTGTTGACTCAGACTCTTCTTAATCTGAAAACCCAGATTTGATGCAAAGAGGGGACAATAATACGTACATTGAGAGCGCGCAAAATATTGGGAGCTGAAAACGGGTTATGAGCGACGTCAAAGTTAATGTTTACACCCCGACAGGATCGGTTGTCGGTTACTTTCTAAACCCCAGTGTCCAGGCGTTTCCGGAAGGTGACTACGAAGTGTCCGGCGAGTTTTTCGACGCCGACGGCGAGCGCATCCAAAAATTGGATTTCAATCCGCAAGCGTTTCCATACACAGCGGACTTGAGCGACCATCCAGGCGCAGCCCACCGAAAGATTGAAAACGTTTATGTCCAGCGCGGCAGGCAACCAGTCCGAATGTCTGGTAACGCAGGCATTCCTCAATAATCGTTCTGGTTTCATACAAAAGTTAAGGCAGCCCTCGGGGGGCTGCCTCTAGTAACTTCCTCATCGGTTTCGGTGGACGTGTCTCACATAGTGGGGGCTGGGTGAGGGAACAAGGGACAAATGAAACCGGACGAGGCATTTAAAATTGTTCAATAATCAATATATATCAGTACGCGAAGTCCCCGACTTATAGGTTAGACCCTAATTCAATATGGGAATTCCTATGGTAAGGATGCTTGAAACTGCCGATCAGGAATGGTGAGGAAAACGCAAAACCATCTCATATTCCCTCTTTAACGACAAAACGATAATGGAATCCGAAACGAACGTATCGGCTCTTGAGAGCCCAGAACTCCCGGAACGTCATCGGGAACGAATCGTTCTTCTCATCGAACCAATAGATGAGGATAGGAAGAAGTGTGGCAAGGTAATCGTTTCGCAGTCCCCTCTTTACGACGTCGATGCCGTGTCTTCCGGCGATCAGGCGATCAAGAAATTCGCCAAACGTGAATATGACGTTGTAGTTATGAATTACGATCTTCCGGACATGGCTGGGGAAGAGCTGATTCGCAGCTTGATTCAAATTCATCCCAATTGTCCGATTGTGGTTATGACTGGTATTGACAGCCCCGAGCTGGCTTTGAAGATTCTCAGATCGGGCGCGATGGACTACTTGCCGAAGATTGGCGAGTATCAACGTTTCTTGCCAAGAACAATCACGACCAATTTGCAAAGGTCGATGCTGCTCGAAAATCTGCGCGAAATGTATAACCGCGTCGAGCAGGCTTCACGTGATGAGGCACTGCTAAACCGGCTGATTGTCAGTATCCACAGCTCACTCGATCTTGCTGACACGATGGAAAACGCGACCAGCAATTTGCTGGAAGAGTTGAAAGTGTCGCGAGTTGTTTGTTGTCTTTGCGATGGACCAGAGAGCAATATGCGCATCAAGGGCCAGATCACGCAGGACAATGTGGCGTCGATTTCGACGAAGAGTAAACTTTTCGACCTCTATCACGATTTGCTTTTAGACGTGGGCGAGCGCCGCCCACTAGTCGTGGTGCAGGACGACACATTCGCTTTTGCACAAGATGTGCGCACCGAGATGGCCACTTATAAAATTCAATCGATGATCATGGTGCCTTTACTTTATCGAGGTAAACTGACTGGTCTGTTGCACCTCGATCAAACTGACTTCATGAGATTGTGGACTGTCAGCGAAATCAATCTGCTCATGCGGATCGCCAACCAATTCGCCATCGCGCTCAGCCAGGCAAAACTGCACCAGATCGTCGAAGCACAGAGCACAAGCATCCACAAACTGACCGATCTGTGCACGCAACTCAACGACGTCGTCGAATCGACTAAAGAACTGACGCAAAGAACCGCCAGCCGAGAGCGCATTCGAATTCAATTGAGTGAACGCGAAGTCGAAGTTTTGAAGAAAGTGTCGCTTGGGCTTACCAACCGGGACATCGCCCAAACGCTCAACATCACCGAGGGCACAGTCGAAGTGCACATCTCGAGGCTGCGGAAGAAATTAGGGCTTGCCAGCCGAGCGGCAATGGTAAAATACGCTTACGACAACCACATTTCCTGAGCCACCATTTGCGGTAGCACAGCAAGTTCGGCGGAGTAGGCGATGACTAACGAACTATCTGAACTGGGCGTGATCTTCGACGCGTTGAGTTACGCTTCAAAAATGCACGCGACGCAACGGCGCAAAGACAATAAAGACACGCCTTACATCAATCATCCTATTGATGTTGCACGAATGTTAGTCACTATCGGCGGTATCACGGACTCGAACACGCTGGCAGCCGCGATTTTGCATGATACCGTGGAAGATACCGAAGCAACAGCTGAAAGTATCGAAGAACTGTTCGGGGCCGCCATTCGCGACCTGGTGCTGGAATGCAGCGACGATAAGTCGCTCCCGAAAGAGGAACGAAAACGTTTGCAGGTCGTCAACGCTTCGCACAAATCGCAAGCGGCCAAGTGCATTAAGTTGGCTGACAAAATTAGCAATGTCAGAGATATAAGTGACTCGCCACCGGCGTTTTGGACGGTGCAGCGCATGCAGGAATACTTGGTGTGGGCAGGAAAAGTAGTCGACGGTTTGCGCGGCGCTAATCAACCGTTGGAAGAACTGTTTGATAGGACTTTAGAAACGGCGAGCATGTCAATTTCGGCGCGTGCGCAAAGCATTGATGAATAGCCAGGTTTAGGCGACTCTTCGAGCTGCAATGATCGGCACGGCGGATATCAATTCTGGCGCGCACGGTTTCGAACGTAGCGGAGTTACGAAGTTGAAGGTCCATACATTTCCGACTCACGCAGTTTGCAGCGCACGCAGTTCGCAGCGCACGCAGTTCGCAGCGCATGCGGTTCGAACGCGTGAGTTCGAAACACGTGCAGTTCGAGCAAACCGTGTTGGGACGAGTTCCAAAACTTGTACGTTCTAGCGCTTGGCCGAGCGAATCAAGAACCACGACGATTTCTTCAATTCATTCACAGTCTCGTTGGCTGTGGGTTTCATGATGCGAACCGGCGCGTTTTGCTTTGGCATTTTGTCTTCTTTGATATCAACTTTTCTCGAGTACTGATACCAGACATCACCATCGCGCAAACGAATCGCCATCGCAAGAAGCGAGTTATAGTCAGGATCTTCTGGGAATTTCGCCACTAGCTGGTTGAGCATACCGATCGAATTTAAAAGAGTACCGAACTCTAGTTCCTTGACAAGGCGCGCCAACAACGCTTCTTCAGTGACAGGTCTGGCGACTGGAACTTTCGTAACTTCTTTTGGAGCGGTGTTATTTCGACTGGGCGCGACGGCAGGCATCTCGCTGTCTTCTTTGCCCAGAGCCTTCTTCGCCTTATTCTTTTTGCTGACCAATTTTTTCTTCGACGACTTCATTTGTTCGGTTTTCAAAATCGTTTCGTCATCAGCGTTTCGGATTTCAACCGGCGCGCTGTCTTCGACCAGTTTCGATTCTCGACCGCGGTTCGGCTCGATGTATGGATCGGGAGTTGGCGCTGCACTTCGATTGATTCTGTCCCCGGAATCCGAAACTGGCTGTTCGGCATCAGCCGAAGATGCGTTTTGATCGCCCATTCCAGACTCAGGCGCGGACTCCTCTGAATCTGTCACGGCTGTCTCTGCTTCGATTTGAGCAGGAACTTCCACATGAGCAGGCAAACCAGTGGCAGGCGGATTATCGTTGGAGGCGTCCGGCTGCGGGTCGCGAGTGACTTTGCCCTCTTCCATATCGAGGATCGAAGACCCCCCCTGGCAAAGCAGCACGGCATCCAAGCCCGTTCCCACAATATTATCGAGCTGACGGGAACCACTGAGAACTCGATCGAGTCCCTGGGTTAAACCGCGACTAAATGCTTTTTCTGGCGAGCACGAAAGGCTCAGTGAAACCGCTAATAGTAAAAAGAATTGTTGCTTGGGCGACCGCATAAGGAAAATAAAAGTCTTATTCTGAAGTCTCTCTAGCTTATCATGACCAGAGGTGCCAGGACCCAAGCGACGAATGCAGAGTGGAACACAAGAGAAAGCGTTAGCTCAAGAGACGGTCACCAGCCGTCCGATTTTGTTCATCATAAGATTTCTCGTATTGTGGCTGGCAAGCTTAATAGTCGTTTTGGCCGTCACCCTTCTGAACAACGTCAACTGGACGCGGCCATACATTGAGCGTTCTTTGAGCCAGGCGCTCAACCGTGATGTGAAACTCGGGAAGATGACCTGGAGTCTGGGACTCAATGGCATTGCCATATCGACTCGGGATCTCACTGTCAAGGAACCGTCGGGCGAGCCATTTTTGACAGCCGGACGCAGCCAGATCGGCTTGTCTGTTTTGCCCTTGATTCAGAAACAACTTGTTATCACTTACATCGAAGTCGATCAAGCCGATGTTCGATTTGTCAAAACCGGAACCAACACCTGGAATATCGATGACCTCCTTCAGCCGGGTCCGGAAATTCGACTGCTGCAGTTAACTGGAAGTCGAATCGGCGTCTTCGATCAATCGACCCCGGACATGGCAAAGCAAATCGCTCCAATCAATCTCGAGAAGGTCGAGCTGAAACTAAACTTTCCGAAGAAGAATCGCAAGCGTCCGTTTTTCATATCGTTTGTTCTTCCGGCGAAGGGCTATTCCAGTTCGTTTACGCTCGATGGTCTGGGTGTCGGTGAATTAGAGAATTGGAAAGACAATCAATACACATTCAAAGCCGACGCGCAGAATGTTAATCCACGCGATTTAGAACGTCTAATCAAGTTCATCTCGATCACTCCTGAAAAAATCGTCGCAACCAAGGCGCCGACTAAGACTGAAGAAACGGTAGTTGCGCAACACAACCTGGCAGCAAAAACTGGAACCATTACTGAGAAGAAAATATCAAAACGAATTGGCGGCACAACGTCTGTCGAGCAGTATGCGATCTCGAAACCTGAAGAGGAGGCTGAGAATAAACTGGCGGCAAAGCGCGGAATCCATTCCACAGTGAGCACCCTGGCTCCCGCAACCACTCACAGTGTCACAGCTACAACCACGCACACTCCGACAAAAACAATTACTCACACTCGCGCAGTAGCGACCACACGCACTCCCACAGCCGCCACCACTCGCGCTCTCGTTGCCACATCTCAAACTGTGAAACCTGGAGCCAGTGCGAAGAGTACGAAAAAAGAGATGCTCGATGTTTTGCGCTCAATCAATGGATTGTTCAATTTCAAAATATCCGGCGAAGGTACTTTTGATAAAGGCATCAAAGCCACCATTGATACCACCGCCAGTGGACTGCAAATCAATAGCGCCACCCTCGGACAAATCAATGCCGGCAGCACTGTAGGCTCAGTGGAGGCAAACGTCAGCAACGACAATCTGGTTTGGACCGACTTGATAGTCAAACTTCGTGGAATGCAAATGCGCTCATCAGGAGCGCTTTCTAACTGGCAGAAAACCAATCCCGGCATTCAGGCAAACATCGTTGGTAATCTGCCCGACCTCAGCGTTCTGCAAAATTTGTTGAAGCCAAAGCCCGGTCAATCGGCATCGCGCGCACACGGCTTAAGCGAGCTGACGCAGACGCTAAGTCCAGCACAGCTAACCGGACGAGCTGAAATTGAAATCAAAATAGATGGCACCGCCAACGCCACCAACCTCACGACAAAAGTGAAGACACGCGACCTTGCCATCAAAGACATGCTGACGAAGGCGCATCAACGTTTCCCGATTTTGTGCGCCATCGGATTGAGCAATCAAGCCAGAATCGAAACTGACCTGAGGTTGCAAAACTCAGACCGGTTGGAAATAATCAACGGCAAACTGATCGGACCAGGCACCAATCTCAGTGCCACCGGCTGGCTTGATTTGAAAAACGACAAAGGCGAATTGACGATCACAGGCGATAAGATAGCTCTGAGCAACACCGCGGTCGGTATCAGCACCAATGACGGTGCATACAAACAAGTGCTCGGCGCGATTAAACTACCCGGCAAGAACAGTTTCACTCTGGGTGGAACCGCCACAGCTTACGCCCATCTGAAGACCGACGGCGACCGCTACGCCCTCGATGCGAAGGTTAAACTCAACGACGCGATCTTCGCGCTCCGCGACAATTCGCTCAAGCTCGACAACGTCGACGGCAATCTAGCAGTTGTGCAATCCACTAGCGGTGGAATGATGACGCTCTCCGGAATTACCGGTCGTATGGGTGAAGGCAATTTCCAACTGGACGGCAGAATATCGCTCGCACAAGCCTCCCCGATAGTCGATATCACGCTGCACGCCACGCGTTTTGACATGAAGCATCTGAGTACATTAATGAAGTTGTTTCAGGTCCAACAAATGCCGGTCTTGACCGAACGGCAATTGTACGGGCGAGTCAAGGACGTCGTTTTGAGGGTTACTGGAAACAGCAACAATCCCAACATCTTTTTCAACGCGGTGCCTGACGATCTCTACTATCAACCTCCCGGTCTGGCCAAACCATTGCGAGCCAAATCCGGAGTTATTGTCTATGACAAGGATCAGTTGATACTGCGGGAAGTGGCACTGATTTCAAACGGAAAAACAATCGTCACCAGCATGACGATCGACAAGGTTTCCAAAGAATGCATTCTCAGCCGCGTCAAAACCAAGACTGACAGCATGGAATTGGCTGACATCCATTACTATCTTTCTTCGACAGCTATGCCTCCGCCAATGCGTAAGGCATACCGAGATTTCCTGGCTAAGTACAAAATCTCCGGAATGAATGGCAAAATCTATGGCGATATTCTTTGTTTAATCGGCACCAGGGGCGATGTCATTTTTGATGGATTGGTGGGCTGCTACAAAACTGGTGCCAGCGTCGCCGGTTATCCTATAACCAAGATTGAAGGCATTTTTGCCGCATCCGGCGATCAACTTTTGCTACAGGATCTGAGCGGTTATATCCGCGGCAGTAAATTTTCGCTCGATGGTTACATAGATAAGTACAGAAGCAGCTCCCCAACCTGGCGCGCGGAAGTGGCTGCAAAACTGGCGCCACGCGAACTGTTCGAACTGATACCGCACCTCACCGAGGAGATGAAAACCTCCCGCATCGACGTGAAGTGCAAGGGTCCGCTCACTCTGCGCGCGAAGGTGCAGGGGAATTTCGACTACAACAAAATTCAGTATTCATTGATCGCCGACAAGAAAGATCGACTGGTGATCGAAGGTCCGTTTGGAAAGCTCTATCAACCTGCAGACACTGCACTAACTCTCGACGGGCTGGTCGGCGTTAATAAAAACACGATCGAACTGGGCGACACACACATTCTCGTTGGTGAGACACTGATTAGCCTTGATGGGCTTTTGAAATTCCCGGAGCCGCCGGTTGAAACCACCACCGTTAAGAGAGCCGATGCGGAGTCTGCCGGCCAGGTTTCGCACGAATTGGTCGCGGGCACCTCAGCGGAAGAACTGGTCGAACAACGCAAAGCGCACGAGAGCGCCGCGCAGAAAGTGGTTGGCAACACGGTAAGGAAACCGGCATCAAAAGCTGAGATCGATAAAGCTCGCAGTCGAGCGCTGGCAAAATTTGTAGAAAATCCGATCGAAACAGTGGCAGAAAAACTCAGCCACACTGCCGTGCCGATGATCAGATTGAACTTCAAAATTCCACAGAAATCCCCGGTCAACACATTGATCGCAATGGTTGATCCGCCTCTGGCTAAGGAGATTAGCGGCACCATCAGCGGCTTCTTAACGATCGATGGCGATCTGCGCAGTCCGAATCTGCTAACCGATATCGCTGTCAACGACATCAAAGTTCCATCGCTTAAGGTGGCCGGGTTGAATGGTCGCTTGCGAAGCGCTGGTGGCATACCTGCTGCAATTGGCTCAAAGTCGTTGTTGAAGGCCGAGCAGCTATCCGCAATGGGTTTAAAAGTGCCGGTCAAGACGGAGCAATCCGCAGCTGGATTGAAGTCGCCGGCTAAGTCCAAACAGTCCACCGCGGTTTTGAAGACGCAGACAACGTCCGAACAGTCAACCGTCGCCACAAAACCGCTCAAAGTCGACAATGACAAACAGTCCACCCGCGCATCATCGAAAACGAAAGAGGTTGAAGACACACCGAAGGACATCAAAGAAATGGTTTCTCCGTCTGAAAATCCATCTGTTGTCGCAGTGGATCCGGCCAATTCGAACGAGTCGATTCTCGAAATCGATTCAGTCAAGGTCCGCCAGCTGACCGTCACCAAGTTGAAGGCACACGTCACGTTCACACAGGACGATCAAAACAAATCTGAACCAGTGATCAAAATGGACAAGGGAGAAGCGCGCCTCGCCGATGGTGTCATGACTTTCGAGGCAAAACTCAATCCTTCGGAGAACCGCATCTGGCTAAAGGCTCTGTTTTCGGACGTTTCCGCCGCCAGAATCGGCGATGAATTAGTTGGCTCTCCCGACGAAATTACTGGAAAAGGAAAAGCCTCTATCGTTTTGGAAACACATGGTGAAGACAATCAAAAGATGATGAAAAATCTTCGCGGACATGGCAGCATCGAGGTCGAAAACGGCATCGTTTCTCGCTTCTCGGATCTGGAAACACGCCTCACTCAATACAATTTGCTGACACAAGGTATTTTCGGTTTCAACATAAACAACCTTGTCCAGAGCGTTTGGCCTACGCGAACGGGGGAATTCACTTCGCTCAACAACAAATTTTCATTCGCAGACGGTATGCTTAAAGTCGATGAGATGCGCTTCAACGGCAAGGATATGCGGATGTGGGGCAGTGGCACAGCAAGCCTCGTCAGCAACAAAGTAAGTTTGGAAATAGCCGGAAAAATTCCGCGTGTTTCTGGAAGCAGAATCGGTGTTGGCGTATCACGTAACATCACTCTGCAAAAGATGATGAAGGTGGTTACGTTAGGAAGACTGGAGAACTTGCCCGCGCTGCCGGTTCTCGGTGCGATTGCTACCGATAAGCCGCGGACGTTTATGTTCAGCGTCGACTCCCAGCTTGACAATCCAAAAACTGTAGCGCGATCGATCGAAAAATCGTTCAAGTGGCTACCGAACAAGCCGGATGCAACGGCTCACCCTGTGCCGGGCATGATTACACCGCTGTGATTAGTTGACAGTCGTCGAGTTAATTGAACAGATATGGTGATTGATTGAACGGCTGTTGTCTGATTGAGATTATCGGATCCAGTTCGATATTCAATCATCAAAATCAATTCGTAGTGGTCACAAGTTCACGCTCGACACGAGACAAGAAAACATGCTCGGCTCAAAACACAGAGCTATTAGAACTGCCTCTGTCACTCAATCGCGGTCAGGGCGGTGCAGCCGTTTGGGTTGACCGAAAACAAATGACGAGAACCACCGGGAAGCATCATATACGACACTAGTTTCGCCGGTGGTGGCACAGCAATTGCATTTATCAAGAAGCTGTGTATTATATATCTCATGAGCACAATTGAATATCCCTCTCCGGCGGGCGACCAAGCCCGACGTCAGGCTGCGCTTGCAGGACCTACGTCGGCTGGTGTTCGTGAGACTCCACTTTCGGTGGCAATCTCACTGACCTGCGGGAACTCTTCTGTTCCCTCGATTTCCGGCGGACATGGAGCTAATGAGCAGAATCAACTATCTGCGCCTTCGACCGTTTCACTCGTGTCGACAGGCTTTGCTCCCGGCTTGGGCGTAAGCGGAGTCAGCACCGCCTATGGTGTCCAGGGTTTCAGTGGGCCGCAGACTTCGGCGGACCTTGGAACATGCGTTGGTGGCATTTTAAACAAGCTGGCGGAAACCGCGGCAGGATCATCCGCAACTCAATTATCATCAGGCAATTCGGAAAAAGATGGACCGAGTTCCGCTACTTCAGCCGGGAAAACCCCTCCGAAAAAACCGAAAGAGCGTGTCGTTTTGCCGCTCGAAAAACATTTCAAGGCTTACCTTGGCTATGTTCAGTACGAGCGCGGCTTATCACCAAATACGGTGGCAGCTTATCGGCGTGATATCAAAGCGTTTCTTCTCTGGTATCAAAAAACTAAAGGGGCGGCGCCACCATTTCCTACACGATTGGATATTTCAGATTACCTGGCGCACCGCCGCAAAGGCGGCGACCAGCCGTCGTCTTGCGCGCGAACGCTGGCGAGTTTGCGGGGCTGGTTTGGCTGGTTGAAAAATTCGGCGATGACTACATCTGATCCATGCGATGCGGTGTTCAATCCGCAGAAGGGCAAGAAACTTCCGACTGTTCTTTCAAACAGTGAAATTACAAGAATGCTCAACGCGGCTGCCAGTGCTCGGGAAGTGGCTATTCTCGAGATGCTTTACGCGGGCGGACTGAGAGTTTCCGAGCTGATTGGATTAAATATGGAAGACTTGAATCTCGATCAAGGATTCGTGCGATGCCTTGGAAAAGGGCAGAAAGAACGGATAGTTCCAATTGGTAAGGCGGCTATCAGTGCGCTGCGACTATACATTGAAGATGAAAAACGCGCACACCAGGAGGCGGATGCGAAGCGGCAGTTGGCACCCGCTAAAAGAGGTCGCAAGAGCAGCGCCGAACGAAACAGGCAGTATGGTGGACCGGACAACGACCCATTGAAGGAGCCGGTCTTCCGCGATTCGCATAGACAGCGGCTGAGCAGACTAGTGGTCTGGCAGACAATCAAACGTATCGCGGCTAAAGCGCACGTGACCAAGGACATGTCGCCTCACACTTTTCGGCATAGCTTCGCCACGCATTTGCTTGAAAACGGCGCCGATCTGCGCTCAGTGCAGGAATTGCTCGGTCACGCCAGCGTCGTGACGACGCAGTTGTACACCCATGTCAGCCGCCAGCACTTAAAGAAAGCATACGATAGCGCTCAAAGTCAGTTTGGCAATACACTCGCCACAGAGCCCATTTCTCCGCCGTTTCAGGCAGCGATGACGAAAATTTAATAAAGCCTTCTAACTCTGATAAGTCATTGTCTGTAAACTTACTTTAGTCCGTTCCGATAGCTCGGTTCCCTCGACTCACTCCACTATGATGACTTTCGACTGAATGTCGACATCAACCGGGAGCCTTGAGTGCAAGAAGCTCTTGCAGGACGTCCCGCCCAGTGTTTCACCGAAACCGTAACAGTGAGTCTGACAAACCAAATCAAGGCGTAGCCAGTCCATGCCGCTGACACAACAGAGTTGTGTCAGACATACGGTCAATGAATGACACCAGAGTACAGTTCACAACGACAAGTTTGTGCAACACATCGAACATCAAAACTAGGATTTAGTGCATGCGAAAAACAACCAAAGTCACCGGTACTAAAATTGCTCAAGCAGCTAAAGATTTAAACGTCACAAGCGTCACGATTCGCCGCTACATTAGTGAATTCGGCATCGAAACAACTACTGACGAAAATGGCATCAAAGTATTGCCGGACGCCGCAATGAGCGAGCTTCAAGAAGTTCGCAGATTGAAAGAAGATGGCAACACCAACCCTCAAGTTCTCGAATTTCTTGAAGAAACGAGAGCCAAGGGTGGCGATGTAAAAGCTGAAGCAAAACCGGAAAAAGAAAAACCAAGAGCAACCAGAATTTCTAAATCTCCTGGCAAAACCAAAGAGAAAGAAGTGGCTCCGGCTGCCGATGACGACGATGAAGACGAAGTTCCTCAAGCAGATGCTGAGGAAGAGGACGAAGCGCCTCAAGCTCGTCAAGTAAAAAGACGTCCTGCTGCCAAAAAGCCTGCTCGCGAAGAATCAGAAGAACAAGAACCTTCTGAAGAAACCGAAGGCGAAGAAGGCGAACGCGGTGAAGGCGGCGACCCATCCGAAGAAGGCGATTCTGCAGATGGTCGTCTCAAGCACGCGCTCACCTGCCAAACTTGTGGCAAGTCCTTCGAACATATGAATCCGCGATTGAGAGATTGCCTCGATTGCTACAGAGCAAAACGCAAAGAGAGACGTCGTGGTGGAGACAGGCACAAGAATGTCATCCAACATCCGCTCGCTCAGCAAGTTGCCAGCAAAATGGCTAATCAACAAGCGCAGCAACAAGATTCCGAAAAAGAAACTCGTCCTGAGCGCCCAGAACGTAGCGAACGTCCAGAACGCGTAGAGCGTCCGGAACGCGCAGAACGCATCGAGCGCGGCGATCGGGTTGCACCGACTGCACGTCCACCTAGACGTGACCGCGATCAGATTCAACCAACCGCACAAAATGTTGGTGTCACTCAACCAATTATTGGTGGATTGAAAACCCAAGTTCGCAGCTATAGAAAAGCGATTGAAGAAACCAGAACAATTACTGGATCACTCAAGCGCCGCCTGGAGCGCCCAGATCTGCCGGAAGGCGATCGCAGATGGCTTGAGCAAATCTACGCCTATCAATTGATCTTGCACCAGGGATGGCGTCACCTCTCCGAGTATCGCTCGACGACGGCAGCGCAGAAAGAAGACTAATTGCTCGCGACGATTGCGTCGCCAGGCAATAAACTAAATGAATAATCCGCGGGATTCACTCTGAGTTCCGCGGATTTTTGTATGACGAGATGTTCATGACAAGCGCTATTCATAAGCGTTCGGGAGATGTTCGCAATCATCAGTTTATTCAGTTCTGGAAAAGTCGATTTGAAACTAGTCGATCGAGACGGTTGACGACACAAGACTAACTCGGGTCGCCGATCATCGAACTTGGGTGGTCGCGCATGGCAATTTTTATTCAGAACGCTCGTCGACTAAAACGGTTCCGGAGTCGACACTTGTGGTGATGAGATCGGAGTTTTGAAGATGCTGTTTGGATCGGTTTCAAACCCAGCCGGCTCCTGCGATACACCACCTGACGGCAGTTGATTTGGAGACTGCAAATTATTGGGGAAGAACGTTCCTTGATTGACTGGTGGCAATTGGGATGAATTTTGAAAACCGGCTAGTCCTGACCCCGCATTTGGTGCATACTGCGGCGAGCCGGTTGCGGCTGCGAAATTGGGAGATCCGCTTTGCGGTGCTCCATATTGTGGTGGCATGCCACCACTCTGTCCGGTTAGACCGGGGACACCGCCTTGGTTCATTCCGGGCACACCACCAAACCCGCCTGGGGCTTGACCTTGACCATTGAATCCTGGGGCGAAACCTGGCACCGCGCCTGGTGCTAAGCCAGGGATGCTGGACGGTCCTCCACCTTGCATCAAGCCCGGAACACCCGGCACCGCGCCTGGTGGCAGACCATTAAAGCTGTTCAGGGAAGCAACGGGATTATCCATTTTGGCAACATCGAGTGATGTGTTCAATTTAACCGAAACAGGGTCGCCTATTTTTAGAAGAAATTCCTTGCCTCGCAGAGTTCTATTGTGAACCCAAGCGATGCCTGACACTGATGAATACAGCATCCCCTTAACAGCTTGGCCGTAGTCGCCTAAGCTTTGACCAGCCATTTTTACTTTGGGTTCTGATGTCTGATCGTGAGCGGGATTGTGGTCGATCATTCCGTTTATCTTCGCTGTGCGTCCATCCGGAAACACTATCGTTTTAAGACTGATTGAAAGCCGACCAGGCATGCTGCCTCGTTGAAATTTCGCGGCTGACGCATCGACCACGACTCCTAAAATTCTAGAGTTGGGAGGAATAATCTCCACGCCTTCATTAATAAGTCCGTGCGGCAAGGCAATCGCGAAGACATCGCCGCGTTTGCTTTTTACCGATGACAAATTATTCTCGGATACGCCCGTCAGAATTGTGCCTGGGTTTATTCGTTTTCCAACAATCCCTTTGAAGAAGTCGGGCATCACACCGCCCTGAGTCGGTTGCACCGGCAGCGGTGGCATACCCGGTTGCGACATTCCGGGCACCATTCCTGGAATCTGCCCGGCACCGGTTGGATTCCAACCACCAGGAGCGCCCTGACCGCCAAAACCTGGTTGACCGGCTACAGAACCGGGCTGTCCGCCACCTGCTTGTCCGCCCAGAAAACTTGGCTGACCATATCCACTCGAAGCACCGGGTTGTCCTGCGCCTGTGAAGCCCGGCAATTGACCTGGTGGCGCCTGATAGTTGCCGTCGCCGGAGCCGCTGTACCGATTCGTGCCGGGCGGGGCCGTAGGTGGTGCGTCCGGGCGATTCATTTGCCATTGCTCCCGCGCTTGACCAGGTTGCGCCAGAAGCAGCGTGCAACCAACTGTGAGAAGGAGTTTAAGAGAGGTCGTCTGTTTAATTTTGAAAAGCAAAGATCTGTTCCCTGGTTAGCGTCCGTGGTTTCTTTCCACGTCACGAGTAGATCTTATTTGAACCTAATAATACGATCAATGTGAAGAATACGCATGTAACGCGACAAATCCAGTCTTAACACATGATAGAATCTGCGATTGCTTCATGATTTCGGGTTGCGAATCCACTTGGACCACTCGCACACCTTTCAATCGTGAGCATTGTTATCCCTTGCCGGCTATCGAGAATCACTCGAAAAGCTGGACGCAGACGACCAGAAGGGGAAATTCTGTGACTGAACCAAAGTTAGAACAGTACGAAGTCGTATACATAATACGTCCAAACCTCGATGAAGAAGGCGTTGACAAGTCTGTCGCCGTGGTCGAGGAATTCATGAAGAACCAGGGTTGTGTAATCGAATCCACCGAAAAGAAAGGCCGTAAGCGCCTTGCCTACGAAGTCAACAAGATGCGTGACGGCTATTACGTTCACACAGTCTTCAAAGCTCCGACGCAATCAATCGCGCCCGTAAAGCGCTGGATGGGTCTTTCGGAAGATGTCATCCGCAACTTGATCGTGCAGCTGCCAAAAGCAGCAATGTTGGCGCCTCCGCCAGTACAAGCTTAGAAAGCACACCCTCAGCCCGAGCTCGAATAAGGTAGGTTCAACATGAGTTTAACTAAAATTGTTGTCTCTGGACGCGTAATAAAGAGCCCTGAAAAGCGCTTTACACCCAATAACAACGTTGCAGTGACCGAGTTTGCTATTGCCGTTGAGTCTGCACCCAGACAAGACGGTTCGAAGGAGACCACTGCCGTTAAGGTTGTTACCTGGCGAGACCTCGCTGAGAGATGCTCTCAAGAAATCAAAAAAGGCGATCTAGTTTGCGTCGATGGACGCTTGCAGATCAACACGCACACTACATCTGACGGACTAAAACGCAGAGATGCCGAGATCGACGCAATCAGCGTCGAAAATCTCTCGAGCGTCGGCGCCGGTTCTGCAGACGCAGTGCCCGCTACTCAGGATAAGGTTCCACAAACAGTCGGAGCCCCGGCTCAAGCTTCTGAAGATCTGGATATGATCTTTGCAAGCGAAGATGAGATCCCGTTCTAAACCCTGAT
Source organism: Candidatus Obscuribacter sp. (assembly GCA_021772095.1). Taxonomy (GTDB): domain Bacteria; phylum Cyanobacteriota; class Vampirovibrionia; order Obscuribacterales; family Obscuribacteraceae; genus JADYXR01. Next base: position 157,578 of record JADYXR010000030.1, read on the forward strand.
TAGCAGCGCGTTTCTGAAACAATTTTTCGATTAGGAGATACTGACAAATGGTACGTATGCATGGCGATGGCCCGCCTCGACGAAGAAAGACCTGCAATTTCTGCGCCGATCTTCTGGTATACATCGATTACAAAGATCCAAGCAGACTGAAAAAGTACATCACGGAACGAGGCAAAATTTTGCCACGTCGCATCAGCGGCAATTGCGCCCGTCACCAACGTGGTTTGACCGTCGCAATCAAGCGAGCCCGCGACATTGCCCTTATGCCTTACATGGCTGACGGCTAAACCGAACCGATTAGATTGGTTGGCGTTACCGCCGACTAATTGAGATCCGTCGGCGTTGCCGGCGACTCAGAAACTAGAAACCCGTATTTGTTTTCTCATTCGATAGGCTGTCAGAAAAACAGTTAGAACTTCTGACAGCTTGTCGGTGTGAAAAAAAGATCGACTTACTAAACAGGCTAATCCAGCCAACTCCCGGATTCAGAGGGAAGTAAACAGGCTGGAGATGGTTGAATGACGATTCTCACCTGTTGTAAGATTTGCTATAACGTGCCGAAGTGGTGAAATGGCAAACACGCTACGTTCAGGGCGTAGTGAGCGCAAGCTCTTGTGGGTTCAACTCCCACCTTCGGCAGATTTTTTTTACTTACAGAGAGGTTAGGCATTGACTCAAGATCCCCGGCTACGTCAAGACCCGCGCAAGGAATTGCCGCTTCTGAACGAGCGCATTAGAGTGCGAGAAGTTCGACTTATTGACGAGGAAGGAGGTCAGGTTGGGATCGTGCCTACCAGACAAGCCTTAGCGCAAGCAAAAGAGTCCGGTTTGGATCTTTTTCTAGTGCAACCCGACGCCAATCCGCCCGTGGCCAAGATTATGGACTACGGACGGTACAAGTTCGACCTGGACAAAAAGTCTAGAGAAACTCGAAAGAAGCAGCATCAGCCAGATATCAAAGAAATCAAGATGCGCTACAAAATCGAAGAGCATGACTATCAAGTTAAGCTCCGTAAAGCGCAAGAATTTCTGACCCACGGCGATAAGATAAAGTGCGTAATCCCGCTCAGGGGGCGGGAAATGCAGCATAGCAACATCGCTATGGAGCTCGCAAACCGCTTTTTCGAGGATGTCAAAGAACTAGCAACCATGGACAAAGACGCCAAGATCGAAGGCCGAGCCATTATAATGATACTCTCGCCAATTTCTCCCAAGAAATAGGCGCCATTAGAACGTAGATTGCCTGCTCTCAGGCTAGCAACCTTGGAATACAAATCATGCCTAAAATGAAAACAAATAAGGCAGCTGCCCGCCGGTTCAAAATCACCGGAACAGGCAAGGTCATGCGTACTCAGTCGGGAACAAGACACATCAACGAATGGATGTCCCCTTCTGCAAAACGCAACTTGCGCGGGTTTGCTTCCGTGAACGAAGACGTTAAAGAACACGTTCTCTCAATGTTTCCATATCGCAAATATCTCAGATAGAGATACGGTATCGATTCAATGTGACCAAGTCTAAGGGACTCTCCTCCCCGATGGCGGGCACGCTTGAGTAACGCATAGAACTTTTTTTCTCAATCAAGTAGGAGATTGAAAATGGCCAAAGTAAAACGCGGCAACGTGCTGAGAAATCGGCACAAGAAAATTCTGAAATACGCACGGGGCTTCCGCGGCTCTAACTCAAAACTTTTTATCGCTGCAAACCAAACGATCATGAAGGCATGGAGAAATGCCTTCCGTGACAGACGCAAACGCAAACGCGTTTTCCGCCGTCTGTGGATCTCTAGAATCAACGCAGCATGCCGTCCGCACGGAATCGTGTACAGCAGACTGATCAATGGTCTGATGAAAGCAAACATCACAGTGAACCGTAAGCTTCTTGCTGAACTCGCTGTCAATGACAAAAACGCTTTCAACAAACTCGTTGATGTAGCCAAAGAGCACGCTCCGAAAAACTAGGCTATTTTAGATAGCCACGAATGGAAATAATTCCCGTCACAAGCGCCGCGAATTCTCTATTGAAGAGGATACGGTTGCTACATAACGCCTCCGGCAGAAAGAAAGAAGGTCGCTTCCTCATTGAGGGAATGAAACTCTTTGATGAAGCCGTGAAGCATAACATCGGCATCGAAGATGTCGTTGTGTCGGAGAGCTTTCTTGAGCGTGAATTTGATCCGCATAATATAGACAGCGCGTTTAACAACGTTGTCTCCCAGGTGGTGGTCGTCGAAGACCGGCTGTTCGCGCAGCTCGCCACAACTGAAACTCCGCAAGGGCTAGTCGCCGTTGCGGAGTTAAAAACATCTGCATACGAAGATCTGTTTCTCGGTGCCGCACCACTGGTGGTGGTAGCCGATCGGGTTCAAGATCCAGGCAACTTAGGAACGATGATGCGAACGGCGTTGGCTCTAGGAGCTACCGGCATGATGCTGACCAAAGGATCGGTCGACGCTTTCAATCCAAAAGTGGTGCGCTCGGCCGCCGGCGCATTGTTCTCCCTTCCATTTGCAGAAAACCTTTCCATCGAAAGTTGCATCATCGACTGTCGCAAACGCGGACTGCAAGTACTCGCGCTATCGGCTGATGGCGACTCGCCTTTAGCAGAAGTAGATTTGACTAAACCATCATTGCTGTTGCTCGGAAACGAAGCAAACGGTCTGGAAAAATCGGTAGAGAAAAGTGCAGACTTGATGGTATCAATCCCAATGTCCACCGACAGCGAATCTTTGAACGTCGCGATTGCAAATGCGATCGTTTTATACGAAGCCTCATCGCAACGCCGCAACGGCAGTCACTGACGGAGTTAGCTCGTCAACCGCCCGCCCGCTGGTTGGGTGAATTGTTTAAGGAATAACGAAAGAATCGAGGAAGTCAAGCGACCGTTGCTATAGTGGTTAAACGTTCGATTTCTTAGTAACAACCTCTCAAACGAGTCCAAAGCAAAATGAGTACGCTCTGGCGCGGCTTCGCGTCGCAATTTTTCCTGTTGATGTGTGTCTCAAATCAAAGCGCTTTCGCCGCGGAACCACTCGTCGGCAACATCGAGAAGATCGAGCTGGGCGGCACAGCAGATTCTGCCAGTCTTCAAGGCTCCGCGAAGACTTCTACCTCAAGCTTGAATGCATTCGCGAACCGAGATGGAGCAAGTTTAAATTCGTCCGCGAACCATGGCTCATCGAATTTGAATTCGATCCTCAATAACAACTCCAAGAATTTGAATTCGTCTGCGACTCACATTGCCAGCCCTGGGCTCGTTCTTCAGGGTGGTATCGAAGATGGTGGTGCGCTGAATAACTCAGCTAAGTTGATTCCGGACGGTGCTTCCAAGCCGACTTTGCTCAAAGGCGAAACTAAGCAAATCAATTTTCCGATAGCGGATTCGAGAGATCAAAATCCACCGAAGAAACCGGTTCCGTTATTTCCGATTTCGATAACGCCGAGTCCGTTTGGTGCTCCGCATATCATTCCACCGATCTCCAGTTATACTCTTTCGCCTGGAATCGGCATCGTAAGCACGCCTGGTTACAACGTTCCAACTGTTAAATCGGTTAAGGGCGTGAGTGCATACGTTCCCGGGTTTGAAGTTTCAACTGTCAGAAGTAACGACCACATCATCACCACGCAACAAACGCGACACTCGGAAGGCGTCACCCGCAGTGGCGGTGTTACCTCGTATGGTTCGGGCTACAGTGTGCAATCTATTCGCGATCTACATTACGGCACCGCTTCTGGTGGCGGAGGTGGATACTCGACCGGACGCGGTGTTGTCACCTACGTCTCGGGATTCGACGTGGCGACGGTGCCGTCAGTCAACTACACGGCGGCAAACAATGCTCGCTCGAATACCAATGTGATCACCACTCGCAGTGGCATCTCTTCATACGTGCCGGGCTTTGAAGTAGCAATTGCATCTCCGCCGAAAGTTACAAACACATGGCACCCCGGCAAAGTCGAGATAGTCGCGATGGCGGACCACAGCAAAAATACTTTATCTGGCGTTTGGTACTCACCTTCCTCGTTGGAGTCCATGCCACAGTTGTTGGCAGGAACCGAAGCTTTGCCTGCGAATAAAACATATGCGCACGCGATCGTTGCCGAAGATAATCAAGGACTGAAAGCCACAGCTCAAATTCTCAGCAAGCCGCACACTGCGATGGGTTCGGATTGGGATGCCTGGTATGACAAAGTCGGGCGGTCTATATACAGTAGATGGCAGCGGGCCGAAGTTGGACCTGGTTCGGCTAAGGTTCGCATCAATGTCGATCAATTCCGCAACTTGTCCTGTGAAGTCGTGGACTTCCGTCCAGCCGCCTATGTGGACAGCGACTCAGTCTCCGAAACCGCGTTTCGCGTCACGGCTCTGCGCGCGGTTCATGACCTCAGTCAATATGAAATTCCGGAGTTGCCGCCGCTTCCTGCGCATAAGTATGCTGTAACGTTCGATATCGAAATGGCACGCGCAGTCAACGGACCAACCGGTTTCATCGTCGCCGCTCCGCGGTTTTAGACCGGGTTTGCGGGAGCAGGAGCCTGCGGAGGGTTTGGCGGACGGCGCCACAACTACTGTTTTAAAGGTAACTCGACTTATCGAACTTGGTAGAATGTCGGTGAAGTCGAGTACCTGATGACAGTAGGAAAACGGTTACTGGCCCTATGCCTGCCGAGAACGATCTACCTCCGAATAATATAAAGCCGGACGAACCTGTCTTCGATCTGACGCCACGCGAATTGGCAGAGGAATTCTCGTTCGCGCGGCCGGATGAGCAGTCATCGGAATCTGGGTCCGATCAGCATCCAGAGAATTTCGATGTCGATGATGCTGGGATAAAGCTCAACACCGCCGACCAGAAGAACTTCAATGACAACCTGACTCAGGTTGATCCGAATGGTGACGACGGCGACCAATCAGATAACGACAGTCTTGCGAACATTGACGGAGACGAGCCTGAGGAGCCCGGTGCGATGACTCTGGTCGAGCATCTGACCGAACTTCGTGATCGTCTGGTCAGATGTCTCGCATATGTCGGATCGGCATTCGCACTCGCACTTTATCTCGGCAGATACATTATTGAGTTTCTGCAGCGGCCTGCCGGCGACATGAAGTTTCAAGCACTGTCTATCGAAGAACCGCTTATCGTCTACTTTAAAGTCTGCTTCTATGCGTCGCTGATAATCGCATCGCCATTTATTTTGTCTGAAGTTTCGCGATTTATTGCTCCCGGTTTGACAAAGAAAGAACGTCAGATCGTCACTCCGGCGTTAGTCGGTGGACCAGTACTATTCGTTATGGGTGCGGCTTTCGCGTATTACTGTTTGCTGCCGACGATGTTCCATTTCTTCAATACTTTTGGTCAAGGCATCGCACCGATTCACCAGCGCCTCGACTTCTATATGTCTCTGGTGGCATCGATTCTTTTATACATGGGCCTCTGCTTCCAGCTCCCCATCGTACTCTTCGCGCTTTCGTTTACCGGGCTCGTCACGTCGAATCAATTGATCAAGATTTGGCGATACGCTGTTTTTGCAGCGTCACTTGTCGCACTTGTTATAACGCCTGATCCGACGGCGTTTTCAATGCTGCTCGTGATGGGCGCACTTGTTGGTCTTTACACCATATCGGTGTTGTTGCTAAAACTTTTTGGGCGCTGAGGAAACACAGGCATGGATGAGCTAGAGCAACTACGCGTGCTGGATTGGCAAATCCTTATTTGGATTCCTTTGTCGATCATAACCGCAATCGGTGTCAAGAAAAATTGGCGAGAAATTTGGGATGTCGATCTGAGCACACGCGATCGCGGCGAGTTGCAGAAGATCAACGCGTACTTCGTACTGCCGCTCTCAGTGCTGTTTCACGAGTGCGGACATGCACTGGCCACGCTCTGGGCAAACGGAAAAGTTGCCGAATTCCATTTCGCGATTTGGTCCGGTTACGTAATTTCTCTTGGTGCGTTTAGTCCTGCTGAGAAACTGATCATTGACCTTGCGGGCACTGTGTTTCAGCTCGCCATGGTATTCGCGTTTCTGATTGCGGCGCTATTTGTCCGGTCACCAGCAGTAGTGGCACTGCTAGTTTATGCCGGGCTGACGGCCTATGGTATCGCGGTCGTCACTTACCCGCTGCTCGGATTGGTCGGCATGTACGGCGACTGGGTCCACATCTACACCTCGCCACTGACCGACTGGTTGGTCGTAGTGGGAGTCATTCACGCCTTATTAGTCGTCGGATTTCTGTACCTTGTATATGGAACCAGACCGCGCCTCTGGTATTCCGGCAAGACTCGACCGAAGTGGCGGAAAGACTACCTGCAGGCGCTCGCTAATGTCGGCAAAGACCCGTCAGCCGTGAATTACCTGAGTCTGGCCTGGGACTATTATTTGATTGGTTTAGACAAGCTGGCCTGGAAAACGCTCGATATTGTCGAACAGAAAGATCCGAATCTGATGGAACGATATTTCCTGATCGCCAACTTGCGAAACAACAAAGAGGATACCGAGGGCGCAGTCGCCGCTTACGAAACCATTGTCGACTCACCGATCGCCCAGCCGATCACAAAAGTGCGCGCCTTGCTGTCGATCGGTCACAGCCTGACCTACAGAGTCGAGGACCCCAATGTCAGAAAAGGTAAAAAGCCTACAATTGAGGACTACAGCCAGCCTTTGACGGTTTATGACCAGGCTGCGGCGATGGAACCGGAGTTTGCTGACGCCCACTATTACAAGGCCACGATCCTTAATAAAGTTGGGCTTCACATTGAAGCCGAAAAAGAGTTGAAAGATTTACAAAGGAAAAAATGGCTAGACCCGGCGCTTTCCGACTTACATCTACTCGAATTGAAGGTTGCCAGGAAGTCCGATAACCCGAAGCAATAAAATTCTCTCAGACTTGTCATGTTAGGGCTCAATATAATGTCAAGCTCAAACGGCAACCCGTACTATTGACAAGCTGGAATCATGTTCCCAGACCCAAACAATCTATCTCTGTGGTGCATCTCGGGAGTTTCACTCCTGGTGGCACTCGACACCGCCGTCCGAATCTGGACAGAACGGCACCGCATGTCGAAAGACGACCTCAATGACGAGGATCGCTCGCTAATCTGGCGCATCGTTCTCTTCCTGGTCTTTCCGGCGCTGACACTGCTCGAGTTGCGCAGCACGATGGTTACTTGCGATTTGTTCGGCGGTCACATCCACGATTGGAAGTACGGCTTGTTGTGGTTCGAAGCAACACCGCAAGGTTTAAATCCAACTGAGCTGGTGCAATCTTTATTTTCAGGAGAAGTCGCTCAAGCGGTGCTTGTAGTCTGCCTCTTCGCCACCCTCCTTTTCCGCCCGCATCCGTTTCTCGCGACACTGATCGGTTACTCCGCCTGCTTCACGCTCGGGCTCAACCTGGTTGTTGAACCGCTATTGGCGATCTCCGGTTTAGCCGGCAACAAATGGGATCTTGCCCTCAAGCAAGCAACACTGGAACAACAAGTGCCACTAATAGCGGTGCACGCTATTCTTGCCATCGTTTTCCTTTGCGCCATTCGCAACAGCCTGATCAGAATGTGGTTCTCCGATCTGACGCGCCCCGACGCCAGCGACCGTTTAAAAGCCGCTCTGTCAGACCACTCCACCAATCCTGAAAGTGCTCGCCTCACTTGCCGCCTGGGCTTGATGTATGACCGCGCCGGTCTCAGACGTCAGGCAAAACGACAACTCAAAAGTTTGAAGCGCGATTATCGCGAATCGATTTACACCGCTTTCCTCGATGCCTTGATGTCGTACAAACGGCACAACTACAGCCTCGCCTGCAAACAGTTTCTGCGCGCTTCGGAATATCCGGAGATCGACGGCGAACTCAAAGCAAGCTTGCTTGCCGCGGCCGCGTGCGCATCGTTTGCCTCCGGTGACACCACTGGTGCATTGAATCTTTCAGAACGTGCCCTGGAATTCGACGACGGCTCGATGGTCGCGCGCATGGTCAAAGTCGACGCGTTTCTAAAACTCGGGCGCAAAGAACAAGCCGCCGAAGAAATCCTGGTCGCCATGCACTCCGGCATGCCGCTCGATCTGGAGAACAAAGTTCCACTAGACATGGACAGAACTTTCGAATCAATCGTTTTAATCGAAGAAACCAAACGTGGTCGCCGTTTACTCGAGACTCTCAACTCAGCAGAGCTGACGAGCCAGGCAAGCGGAACCAACTAATGAGCAAAAACTAACCTCAAAATCGGCAGTAGCAGCCAGATCTTCGAAAACCGCTACAGTTAAGCAGGTATCCCGTTCAACCCCGGTCAATACGTAGGAACCCCATTTAGCCGCAGAATATCTACTGATTTTGCGCATTTTGCCCATTTTGCACTCTGGTTTATAGAACTATAATTCTCACGGCATCCTGTAAATCCGACCGAGTTGAACAAACGCCCCGAATCCAGTTTAAGTAGGCTACAAAGCCGACGAGAGCAGGTATCGATGCACCCCAGATTATAAGCGTAGCCAATGCTCAGTAAACTCACCTCCAACCTGAATATCAGAACGCGCTTGCTGCTGCTTTGTCTCGGCGTCGCTCTCCCGCTTCTCGCAATCGGTAGCTTCTCGATTTGGAAGCAATACGGATCCCTTAAAGATGAAGCGCATCGCGCCACAACTTTCCAGGCTGCAATCGCGGCACGTACGCTGACGCATTGGACCGAAGCGCAGATCAAGACATTGACCGCACTGTCCAATCTCGGCCAGCTCAGAAAGTTCGACGCGGGCACATCCAAACCTATATTTGTAACTGCACTGCAAGCACAACCGGACTGGGAAGAACTAATCCTTGTAAAGCCGGATGGAAAAACTCAGTTTGCAGTCAGTCAGGACGAAACGGTTGAATCCACTGCTGCGCCGCACCAGCACGTAGACACGGGCACGGCTTGCAACGATCAGACGTCGCTCAATCAAGTTTTAAAATCGAAAAAACCACTGTTGTCGAACTTCTGTCACTCACCATGGACAGGCAAGCCGGCACTACTGGTGATGGCACCAATAGTCGAAGCCGGCAAGGTAAAATCCATACTGGTGGCTACGATCAAACCGGAATCGGTTTTCCGAGTGTTCCACGGTTTGACCAAAAACGGCGCCGTAATAACAGTAGTAGATAAGAATCGCAGAGTGGTAACACGCACTTTGCAGAACAATTACTGGCAAGGCAAAGACTTCTCAAACTCGGTCACAGTGAGAGCTGCGAACAAATCGAAGTCGGGCAGTTTGGAAGCAGTCGGTATCGCCGATCCAATCGCGCGGGCTTACGCTTTCGATCACGCTGCCAACGATTGGATCCTGATCGTCGGTGTGCCGAAAACAGAAATCTATGGAATCGCCCATGACTGGCTGTATACGATGCTCACACTCGCCTGCCTGGCGATTGGAGTATCGGTCGGTTTAGCCTACGCAGTCACCTCTCACTTCACAAGAGTAATTCATTGTCTGGTCAAAGAATCCTTGTCAATCGGTAAGGGCGACTTCACAAAACGAGTGCACGTGCCTGCTCGCGATGAATTCGGCTTGCTTGCCCGCGCGTTCAATGAAATGGCCGACATGCTTTTGTTCGACAAAGAACACAAAGCCATGGTGCAGGGCATCTCGAATTCGATCAGACAGAGTTTGGACCTCGACGATATTCTCAACACAACCGTTCGTGAGCTTGGCAAACATCTGGAAGCCAGTCGTTGCTGCCTGGCGCTCTACGACACCCGCGGAACGAAGACATCCGCCGACGATGAACTCGTATTCGATTACGTTTGGTACAACAAAAAATTGAACGGCGCACCGCTGCAAAATCATTCTATATTGATCACCGAGCACAGCGTTCTCAAAACAATTCTGAAGCACGGCGGCATAATTTCTCTGGATGTTCTTGATGAATCCAAGGGTGTTCCGCTGTTCGAAAACGCAGACAGCTCGCCGCCTGACTGGAAATCAGTCAAGTCACTAATCGCTTGCCCGATCAGCACCAAAGACGGTCCGCTCGGAATGATTCTCGTACATCAATGCGACAGTCTTCGCGTCTGGACAGAGTCAGAACTCGGACTGGTCGAAGCAATCGCCGGACAAGTAACAATGGCGATGGAACACGGCAGATTGTTCGAGAGAACAAAACGCATGGCCGAGCAAGAAGTGCTGATCAATCACATCGTTAAATCAGTGCGCAGCTCGCTTGACCTTGACACCATATTAAATACCGTCACTCGAGAACTACTTGGTGCACTCGGTGTCGAGCGCGTTCAAATCGCTCAACCACGCTCCGAGAATCCACTGGTGATCACGCATGAATTCACCCTTGAAGGGCTGGAGTCTTGCGTCAATGCCACCATGTATCCGGACAACTTAGACTTCACACCGCAGATGTCTTCTGCTCGTTCACAGGGCACCAGGCGCAATACCGTACTTGGTATCAACCTCGATGGACTGATCGATGCCAGTGCCGAAGATGACCAAGAAATTCAGATCAAACCTATGACCGCCGTGGACCAATCCACGACCATGCGCGAAGCTCCGATTGCAGTCATTCACAATGTCGATAAGGACAGTCGATGCTTGCCGTTCCAGGCGTTTATTCATAAAGTAGGATCGAAATCTCTGATTGCCGCACCGCTTTTGCATGAAAGCAGACTAGTTGGATTGCTGATTGTGCATCAGTGCTCAAGCGATCGAGAATGGCAGCACATGGACGTTCAGCTAGTTACAGCAATCGCGGATCAATTGGCCATTGCGATTACTCACGCGCATCTTTTCGCACAAGTTCGACATCAGGCGATCACCGATGGACTCACCAATCTGTACAATCACGTATACTTCAAGAACCGCTTGAAGGAAGAGCTGAAGCTCGCCGACAGAAAAGGCACTTCGTGTTCACTCGTGATGATCGACCTCGACAAATTGAAAATGATCAACGACAACTTCGGACACCCGGTCGGCGACCAGGCAATCCGGAAGGTTGCAGAGATCCTCAAGACCATCCTGCGGAGCGGCGATACAGCAGCTCGCTACGGTGGCGAAGAATTCGCAGTCATTCTGCCTGAGACTTCACTTCTTGAAGCAGCATTGATCGCAGATCGTTTATGCACACAGATTCGCAACGCGCATGTTCCAGGACTGGGACGCATCACAGCATCGCTCGGTGCGGCAACCTATCCAAAACAAGCCATGAGCGCCGAAGAACTCGTTGAACGCGCAGACATAGCGTTGTACAAATCGAAGAACAGCGGGCGCGACCAGGCACAAATTTACGAACCTGATGAGTCAGAAGCATTACCGAATTTCGACACACCGAAACAAGTGGAAGAATTCGAACCAATCAACACGATGGAAATCGTCGTCGACTACATGAGCGGTCGCCCTGTGCAGCCCGGCGCCAAGAAAAAAGACGACTTGAATTTCGCCAGCCACGGCACGTTTTCTCTGCTTCCAGAGTCGACTTCAAACCGAAAACAATCACCTCCACAAGACTCCGACAAATCCGGTCGCGAAGATCTACATAGATAGAGACGAATGTGGAAAGACTAGTTCTGTTCGATATAGACGAAACCATAACCGCCTCTGATGGTGCCGGTCGCCGTGCCATAGGGCGCGCGCTCAACGACATCTACGGTATCGACGCGAGCAAAATTACACTCAGCATGTCCGGAAAAACCGACCCGCAAATTCTCAGGGAGATTTTTAAAGCCGTCGAGAAAAACGACGAAGAGATTGATGAGATGCTGGGCCGCAAAGACGAGATGTTCAACATCTATCTCGATTTGTTGGAAGAAGAACTAAAGAACGCGAAATATTTTATCGTGCACCAGGGCGTTGTCGAGCTACTGGAGAGCCTCTCCGCGCACTCCAACGGATACCTGGGTTTGCTCACCGGCAACATCGAGCGTGGTGCTCGCTTGAAGCTCGAACAGTTTGGATTGAACAAATACTTTCCACTCGGCGCGTATGGCTCTGACCATGCCAGTCGCAACGAGTTACCTGCAATCGCGACGTTGAGAGCAAAAGAACATTTCAAAGTAGATTTCAGACCGGAACAAGTAGTCATCATCGGCGATAGCATCTATGACGTTCTCTGCGCGAAGGGCTACGGCGCCAGAAGCATCGCGGTAAACACCGGTAAAACTAGCAAGGCTGATCTGGAAGAACAGAAACCTGATTATCTGTTTGCGAATCTAACCGATACGCATGCAGTGATTGAAGCGATCTTTGCGTAGTGATTTTGATATGCCGCAGTGATTGGGTCAAACTTCGCGCAGCGGTTCCAATACTCATGCAGTGATCAAGCCGACCTTCACGTGACAATTCCAAGACGCACTGATTGAAGCAATCTTCGCGACGATACAAGATTTTGCGTAGTCGGCTACGTTGTAGTCGTTTTACAGCGAAGTCGCTCTATAGCGTAGTTATTTTAGTTAAACAGCTTGCTCAACCAATTCGAATTTCGACGATTGTTGTTCCGATCATTGCGATCACGGCGATCGTGGTGGTCATTACGATCGTATCGACGGTTTTGACCGTAGGAATCATAATAATTCCGATTGCCATATCTGCGATCGTAATCATTTCCACATTGATCTTGTCTTCCGCCGGAGTAGCGCTCGTAGCCATCACCACTATAATCGTACGATCGATCGTATCCGCGATCTGAGCGGTAAATTTGTTGACGTTGATATGGATTGCAATCGTTTCCATACCGATTTCTATCCAGTGCGGAAAGCAAAAACGGTGCGACAAATCGAGTCACAGTGCCAATCGTTTCGCCAAGGTTGAAACGTTTGCGCGGTTCCTCGCTTCGTTCGCTTCGTTCACCCCTATCGCTTCTATCGTTTCGATCTCGGTCTCTATCTCTAACGCTACCGCGATCATCACGACTGCTACTTCTTCTTGAATCACTGTCCCGATCACGATCGCGATCACTGCTGTGATTTTCTTTCTTACGAGTTTTTCCATCGGAACTGTCTTCGTGCGATCGTTTTTTCGGCGAATCACCATCTTTTGATTTGCGACTTTCGCTCGAACCGACTTCTTTGGATGAGTCTTTCTTATCGCTCTTCTTCTCTAAATTCCCGCCTTTCTTTTTCTCGTCCGGTTGCCGCTCCGATTTTTCTACTTCGCCGACAAGAAACGATTTGCCATTCATGCTCCGGCTCCATACATCGCCGTGAAAAGATGCCAGTCGGTCGTCCTGGTAGCGCTGTTGTTTAAAGCTCCCATCGCCCGAGCGCGATGCGCGCATCACGACTTGCTCGGCTTTCTGTTGATCCAAACCGTAGCAATGCAGCAATGTGCTGTCGCCGACTTTTTCGGTTTCCAATCTAAACTGACGCGTGGTGCCGTCTTTGTCCTTCATCGAAAACTTCTCGACGCCACCATCCGCTAACTTGCCTAAGGCGTTGAGCCGAGCCGTCGCTGTGGTCGCTTTGCTTAGTTCCTCAACTGTTTTCGCAATCGCTTTATCATCGAGGTTACCGACGATTTTGCAATCGCATACCGCCGTCTGCCCTTTGCCGTCCTGGTGTTTCGCGTTAGCCTCCTTCCAATCATCTTTATTGATTTGAACTTTAGGCACATCGCGTTCCCCGCCAGGAGTTTTATTCGGGGCATCGGCGGGTTTTGGAGGAGTGAAGGCTTTGTCGGACATACGGAGAATAACCTCAGATTCGTGACCCCCTGAGAGTACCGAAAAAAGTCTGAACAAGGTCTGAACTGCTCTGCCGAAACTACGAAGGATGCCACAAATACACAGCTGCAGGCACTCGTTCGTCCACCCTGCCGTTCACGCTTGGTCCACTTGCATCCACGCTGGTCCACCCTTGCGTTCAAGTTTGGTCCACCGATTTCAAAAAACGCTGTGAAACGCAGTTTTAGAAATAAGGGAGCGCGCAGAATGACGGCTTCGCGAAAAATACCCGCGTTCCCTCTGCAGTGTTGAATATCTATTAGATATCCGCGCCACTACCGGTGGAGGCACTTAAGAACCCAAGATGCTAGCCAGTTCAGACTCCATTCGCTTGACAATAAAATTAGAGAACACTCATGAAACATAAATTGGAGGCGGCCGTCTCTGAGAGAGTAAGTGAAACACGAAACACGAATGGTATACGAAAAGGCGGTCTCTGGCTGTTCCCCCACAGTTTGATCGCCATCTGAAGGTTTACTTCCCGCGTCCGACACGCGAAAGTGCCACCTAGAACGCCCTAAGCACTCCCCGTGCGAAGGGGCGTTCTAGTTTGTACAATTATTCGAACTCGCTGGGAAGACATCACTTGCAAGACGATCATAAATACGATCAGGCAGACAATCAAAAAGACGATCGTTTAGACGATCCGAAAATCGATCAGACGAACGATCATCGAGTCGATCAATCAGAAGATCATCTTGTCGATCAAATAAAAGATCATCTTGTAGATCAAACAAGAGATCGTCCAGACGTTCATACAAATGATTCGAAAGTCGATACGTCAAATTTTTCGACAAGCGCGCGTCCGCGTACCGGCGAAGCGATTCAAAAGTTTTGCCTTCTCATAGTATTGCTATGCACCGTGGCAATTACCTCACTAAATGTTCTCCCCGACTTACTCTTGCATGCGCCTGCACAAACGTGGCGCGTTGAAAAGTCCGATGTGATCATCGTGCTGGGCACGCCTGCTAACAAAAAAGGGAAAGCTGGTCCAACACTACGCGAGCGTGTTTTGAAAGGAGTCGAACTTTTGAAGGATGGCTATGCTCCATACATAATGTTTACCGGTGCCGCGGCGCACAATGGCTTCGTTGAAGCGGAAGTAATGTCGGACTTAGCCAAAACAAGAGGCGTCGACGAGTCGCAAATTGTTCTGGAACCAGAAGCAAAAAATACTGCGCAAAATGCGTTTGACTCTGTCGCCATCATGAGAAAGCGCGGGTGGAAATCTGCAATTGTGGTAACGTCGGCGGCTCACATTCGCCGCTCTAATTTTATTTTTTCGCACTATCCGATCAAATACAGCGTCATCGGTTGCGAAGATCCTCAAGAGCAGTCACTCTACGATCGCCTTGTGTTCGACCAGCGCGAGAAGTTTTATTTGCTAAATGCACTGATAACGAGACAGCCCTCATCGTGGGATCTCACTGAGAGCCAGGCCGCAGAGTTGAAAAAAATGGAACAAAGTCCTGAAGATAAATAGAGTTGAAAGCAATGCCAACCGGATCATGCGCTGAAATCGTTGCACGCACATAACCTAGTTATCGCGTTTCACTTTAGAAAAACTCGACAGTGTAGTTTCTTTTCGAGGCGACTGCGCGGAACAGGTCGTCAGGCACGCCTTCAGGTTTTGCAGAATAGAAATCGGTGACGACTTGCACCACTTCGCCTGGAGTCATCGCGCGTGCATCGCTGAGCGCACCAGCGTCACCATAAGATTCACTCACGCCTAATGGATCGTTGATCGCGAATGGTGGCACTTTTTTGCCTAGCAATTCAACAAACGCATCGGTGTGCAGAACTCTAGTCATTAAGCCAGGTTTCACGGATATTGTCGGCACTGGATAAGTCACACCAAGCTCGAGCAAATCGTCGAGTGCACCCATTCGAAAACGAACCTTGTCGAAATTCAAATCATCCATTCGTTTCAAAAGTGACAGTCCATCGATAAAAGCTTGCTTGCTGTTCCAAGCCCATTCGAAAACATCCAGAGTTCGATTAGTTCGATCTTTTATGTTCCAGAGAATGTATCCATCATCATGAACAAACGCGCAAATCTGTCGCTCGGGATGATTGAGCAGTCGGCGCCATTGCAAGTCCCCTCGCTTGATACTGAGACTGCTTTGTTTGATCCATTCGTCGTGAATTGGTTTCAACGGATCATAGTGATCCGGATGAAGGCGTCGATAAGTGGTGGCATCTCCGAGGTCCGGCAACGATCTTATCTCTAGCTCGACCATGTGCTGCAAATCAGTGACTTCGTAGCCCATGCGTTTGTAAAAGGGATAAGAAAACGGCCAGAGCGCTGTGAGCGGCACGCGCTTGCGGTGCGACTCGGCGAGCCCGGCAGCTACACACTTTCGAACTAATCCGCGCTGACGATGAGCAGGATCAGACGCAACGGCACAGACGCCGGCGCAAGGCACGAGCTGATCGCCAAACCACATTTGGAAGTTTGTAATACCGACTATGGTGACAAGATAATCATCGGCATAAGCGCCGATCGCAGTGTCCAGGAAGGAATCGTAAAACATAGACCAGCGGTCGCGGTCGAGAAAACCGAAAGACAGTGACCATATGTCGATTGCGCGGGACAGATCGCCCGACTGAATTGGTTTGACATCGTAGTCGCTTGTGATTGCCTTGGTCGTGTTCATAGTTGAGCCTATCGCCTCAGAATCCGCACCAGTCAGGTAAACAAACAAATTCAAGTCAAGGAGTCCATTTTATACCACTCGATAGATATAATTTATCGATGCAACGAAATGACAACAGCAGAAATCGTATACTCGATCCTGGCTGTGCAGGCGGTAAGCTGATGATGCGGGGTCAATCAATTTCGGCTCCCAGGGAGATTCGGTGACAGAACAAAGAAAATTCAGAGGCAACCAACGCCGCGTTACTGCATATTTGGGGCTCGGCTCCAATGAAGGCGATCGCGTCGGCTTCATTCAACAAGCTGTCCAGTTTCTCAAAGACTACCCGCAGATCAAAGTGATCGAATGCTCCAGCTTGTACGAAACGGAGCCGATTGGCGACGAGTACACCGATTGGTTCGTCAACGCCGTTTTGATTATCGAAACAGAGCTCTCCGGCGAAGAATTATTGGATGTACTCAGAGATATCGAGGCTCGTCTAACCGGCATGAACAGAGCCGATGCAGCGAACGCTCCGCGCTCTAAGGAAAAACGAGGACGTGTGCGAATCATCGATCTCGACATTTTGTTTTTCGGAAACGAAGTTTTGGAAACCTCTTATCTCCACGTTCCGCATCCACGCGTCCATCGTAGAGCTTTCGCGCTGGTACCACTGCTTGAGATAGCACCAGATATGGTGCACCCATCTTTGAACAAAACCGTAGCTCAGTTGCATGAAGAACTTCCAGAACCAGAACAAGTTCTACTTTATGGCACCAGAAGACCGGATGAAAGACGATGAATTTTTCTGCAGAACAACTAGTGAAACCCGGACTAAGAGTAGGAGTAGACATTTGCTCCGTCGCGCGCATCACTGATGTATATTCGAAATACGGAGAGAAATTTCTACGCCGCGTGCTCACTGAAGAAGAAATTGCGTACGTGAAAAGTTCCGAAAGACATTTGATCACGAGAGTAGCCGCGCGTTTTGCAGCAAAAGAAGCGGCCGTGAAAGTACTTGGCACCGGATGGATTGGTGTCGGTTGGCAGGAAGTCGAAGTGAAAAGAAAACCTTCAGGCGAACCGCGACTATATCTCACTGGCCGAGCTGCTGCCCGCGCAGAACAGCTTGGATTAACACGTTTTGAACTTAGCATGAGCCACGAGAAAGAATTCGCAGTGGCATTCTTGGTGGCATACTAGTTTAAAGCGGATACGATCGACGACCGGTCGAGCAACGACCGATAGTTTTTACCACTTCACACAAATATCACTCTAATCTTATATACGTGGAATAACTGTATTGGAAGAAAGGCTTCCTCTACAGTTTAGGACCATGGACGACGTGAAAGACGACGACAAATCAAGCGCAACAACAGAAGGGTCAACCGACGCGAAAGCCGCTCCCGAAGCGAATGGCGCAGACGCTAAAGACCTGGCGGAGATTGAGGCACTCGCTTCAGTGTTCGCTGAAACAGCGACTCCATCGACTTCCACGACAAATGGCGAGGCGCCAAAACCGCCTGAGACCAGTCCACGTGTCGAATCAGCTCCGCCGGCTCCAGCAGGACCATCAGGCGGAATTGCGACTCCAACAAAAGAGGTAGAGCCTGTGCAATCCATTTCAAGACCGCCAGTAGTAAACGATAAAGAAAGCGAGCTCACGACGTTAAGTGGTCTGATGCTTATCGGCTTAGCGGCTGCAATGTTTTACGTGGGCACCGTGGTCTTCGCCAAAGACTCTCTGATCTTCTTCGCTGGAATTTTCGTCTACCTGATCGTGGCACCTCCCGGCACATACGCCCAGGGCAAATCTAAAATGGTGAGCTTCACCAAAGAAGTGGCCATCGCATTCGCGCTCACATTCGTTCTATTTGTAATCTTGAAATCGGCTCTACCAGCCGACGCGGACCAAGCTCAACTCTTCACGGTCGTACTGGCAGTTCTCGGCATCAAGCTGGTTCACTTCCCGTACTACAACACGAAAAACGAAGAAGACGAATAGCATTTCATTCGACCATTTTAAAAGCAAAAGCCGATTCATTTATATAAGTGCAGAACATTTTTATGCCGTGGATGCGATGCCGACGCAAACATCCAAGCGATTTTTCTACAGTTTTTTACGGCTCAAAACAACGCGTCCCTTATAAGGGACAGCGAAATTTTGACCCAACCGCCGTCTAGAGCGAAAGCGCTCCGGACGTCGGACCAGCCGCTGGATCTTCGCCGTCATCAATCGGGCGACCAATAGCCATGGCGATCATCAGGCACTGATCGACTCGTTCCATCACTTCCTGTGGGAACGAACCAATTTTGCTGACCAACAAAGTTTTCGGAATCGTGGCGATCACTGTGCAGTCGATGACGCTGTCCAATCGCAAGCCGCCTTGCTTACCTTCGGGCGTTTCCATCTTTACGACTACCTGGGTAGGCTCGCGCGTGGCTCTAGTGACGTTGCTGGTTAATGGAACGAGCAAGACGTCGTCCAGGCGAGCGTTATTGTAGTCGTTCGAAATAAGCACAGCAGGACGCCGCTTGGTCTGGGTTTGACCATCGTCGGTGGTGTACGGAAAGGAGACGAGTACAACATCGCCTTTCTTGTACGCTGAAGGTTTTGTTGTGGACATCAAGGGATGGACACTACTAAGTTGAGCGAGGCAGTAAATCCTGCACGCTTAATTGTACCAACCTGAAGCGCACTTTACTAAAGCAAATTCGCCAACCAACACCAAAAGGGTCCCTTGGGAACCCTTTTTCATTTTGAACACAGAAAACAAACTGGACTTAAACGTCAGCGTAAGCATCTTCCATCAAAGTATCACGGGTTTGCAGGAGCGCATTACCGCAGAAAGCAACTGCAGTGTTGCGATCGACATTCCAGTTCTCTTTCATGAATTGGAATGCATCAAGCAACCCGGCCTTGAAGGTCATAGGCTCGGATTTGTTTTCATTGTTGTCGTTGAAGTTTTCAAAATACGACATCGGCTGAATGGGCCTCTCAAGAAAATTGGCGAAAGTACTGATTCCCTGGGGAGTATAACAGGCTTTCAAGAGATAAATCCAGCGTTTTTAATGTTAAAACTCAGATTTAATCTTTTTCGGACTGTTCGGACAGAGTCTCCCGTTCTTGGATATACCCATTCGGGAGATTCTAATCACGCTTTTTCGAACTCTTTTATAAGAAAAACGAAATATAGCGCGCGAAATACATGTCACTTAGTTAAAACGGTCAGGGAAGCGCGTTTTTAAGAAATCGATGGTTCGGGCGGTTCCGCCACCAGGCACGATTATTTCGCTGATGCCCTTGCCCAGCAGCATCTCGCGATCCTCGTCCGGAATAACGCCGCCGCCAAAAACCAGAATATCGTCGGCGCCTTTGTCTTTGAGAATCGCTACCACCTTCGGCAACAGCGTCATATGCGCTCCGGAAAGAATAGAAAGCCCGATGGCGTCTACGTCTTCTTGAATCGCAGTTTCCACGATCTCTTCAGGAGAGCGATGAAGACCGGTATAAACAACTTCCATCCCGGCGTCCCGAAGTGCCCGCGCGATTACTTTAGCGCCGCGGTCATGCCCATCCAATCCGGGTTTGCCTATCAAAACTCTGAGCTTTCTTTTCGTCATTGTCGTCGTCATTCCTGTTCAAATCCTCACAAAGTGAGCTGAGATATCAATCTCGGAGCCGAGAATCTCTCATGTGAAGTATAAAACCTCACGCGTTCTTATCTTCAATCGGCGCTGGCATCTTAGCGGAAATTATCTCAGCCAATTCGTAATAAGGTTTGAGGTCGTACTTATTCAGCAGATAAAACGTCTTTGTCGTTCGCAAAATCGAGAATTTCAAAAACTTGGGCTGCTCGAACGCCACCAACTGCTCCCAGCCCAGCCGAACTCTCCAGAAGAGCGTGCTGAGCTTAATGCCAGTCGAATCGGTTTTGACCTTGTTGACTTCAAATATCGCCGGGATCAACATGAAAACATCGATAAATCCGACGACACCGAAAAAGAACAATTCCTTGAGCGGATCCATCGTCTGGTGCCTTGGCAGCCGTTCGGCGAAACTCATGACTAAGGCGACGTTGAGAATCACCAGCATGAAGCATAGTGGATAGCGCATGAAGTGCTTCCAGGCTGCGCGTTCAAACTCGTGAGGCAGCTCTGGATCGATAAACGATTTGTATTCTTGCTTCTTGACACCAGCCAGCTTGGCGAGAAACGAGGGATCGGTCTGGTGCGTGGCGCGTAGTAAATTTGGTGCGTTTGACTCTGCTAGCTGCGGCTCTGCTGGCTGCGCCTCTGCTGGCTGCGGAGCCGCAACCGACTCGTCATCGACAACCAACTCGTCCAACGCAGGAATATCATTCTGCTCGCTGGCCGACCCTGGCTGCGCAGGGACTCGCTTTAGCTTTCTCTTGCTTTTCGACACTTCTTATAGTCCGTTTCGTTCGCTCAGTACCTTGACTTACTGCGATCACTTCACTTTCGAACGTCTTCTAATCCCGATCTTCAGCATTTTAAGCGGATTTGAGATAGAAATTGGAAGTCAAAAAAAGGTACAACATCAAGATTATCAGTGATGGGGTCAATTCGTTAGACTCCGTCCAATCCCTCCGCGAATTTCGGTGAAAACGTAATGTCGAAAAGCAAGCTGGCTGACTATCTCTTCGAGAAAATCAAAAAACACGGTGTCGATTGCACATTCGGAATCCCTGGTGATTTCGTGCTTCCTCTCTACGCGGCTCAAGAACGCGCCGAGTTGAAAACCGTGGTTATGACTCACGAACCGTCGGTCGGCTTTGCTGCTGACGCCTACGCGCGACTGCGCGGGTTGGGCGTCGCGATGGTCACGTACGGTGCCGGCGGGCTCAATATGGTCAATCCGATCGGACTTGCCTACGCCGAAGAATCGCCGGTGCTGGTTTTGAGCGGCTCACCCGAGACGCGCTACAGAAGCCAGAAGCCGCATCTGCACCACTGCGTCAAAACCTTTGATACGCAATACAACGTCTTCAGAGAAGTGACCGAATCGCAAGCGCTACTGACGAGTTCAACGACTGCGCAAGATGAAATCGATCGCGTAATCGACACCACCCTGAGCACATCGCGCCCGGGCTACATTGAGATTCCACGCGATATGGTCAATCACGAAATTCCAATCGAACACAAAGAACGCGCACCAGAACCCGAGCCATCACCGGCGCTTGCCGAAGTAATGAGCGAAGTGATTGAACGGTTGAAGAATGCCAAACGCCCTGTAGTACTGGCTGGCGTTGAAGTCAGACGCTTTGGTCTGAAAGACAAAATCGTTCAGCTCGTCCAGGCGCTCAATCTGCCGGTCGTCACTTCGATTCTTGGCAAAGCCTCCTTTCCCGAGAGCCATCCGAATTTTATCGGCAATTATTTCGGTCAGTTCGGCAGCCCAAAACTCAAAGAGTATGTTGAAGATTCCGACCTGATTCTCTCTCTTGGCACCGTTCTCACCGAGATGGAAACCGCCGGCTTCACCGCCAAGCTTCCTCTGGAAAACCTGATTCAAGCGACTGCCACGGAAGTAAATATCGGCTACCACACATATCCTGGCGTCCGGCTCAACGACTTCGTCGATTCGCTCATCGAGAAGCTGACCAGCAAAGTTAAGCCTGCGATGCGCTTCGAGATTCCGGATATCGAACCGGAAATTCTCATACCGCACAAAGGTAAGAAAGATCTGTCAGTAGCAGCGATTATTGAAGATTTGAATGAGCTGCTAAACAAACATTATTCAGTCGTGTCAGACGTCGGAGATTGCCTCTACGCCGGGCTGAGCTTGAAAACCGATATCTTCATCGCTCCTGGTTATTACTCGAGCATGGGATTCGGAGTGCCCGCCGGTATCGGCGCTCAAGTCGCAGAACCAAGACGGCGTTCGGTCATTCTTGTCGGAGACGGCGGTTTCCAAATGACTGGAATGGAGATGAGCACTGCTTGTAAGCTAGGACTAAACCCTATCATCATCGTCTTCAACAACGCGAGTTACGCAATGCTGCGCTTCATCGATCAAGATCGGAAGTACTACGATCTGCAACGGTGGGATTATGCCGGCTTGGCCAAAGCAGTTGGCGGCGACGGCGTTCAAGCGACCACGCGCGATGAATTTAAACGAGCGCTCACCGATGCAGCCAGCAGCGACAAGATGTTCTTGATCGATGCAGTTATTGAGAAAGATGATATTTCGCCAACGTTGAGAAGACTGACTGACCACTTCGGTGCCAAGGTCAAAGCTGCTATCGGCTAGACCGGTTCAGGCTCTACATCCGATTCTACAAATTGAGGCCGCCCTGCTTTAAGTCGCATGCACTTGAAACACGGCCGTACTTCTTTATCGATCACACACGGCAGGCCACCGAGGCTCTGCAACCAGGGATTGTCGAAGATTCGGGTTTCGAGAACCTGGCAGACCCACCTGAACGGGTGTGTCCACGAAAACTCAAATCGGTTCATGTTGGAATTAGTCCAGGTTGAAAAGCTGTTGGACTGGTACAATCGCGGCAGCCCACCGAGATTTCAAAACCAATGCCGAAAAGTTCTCGCTCAGTTTTGACCAGCATCACATGGTCCAGCCGCTCGTGCGAAAACACGTCGACCAATCGCTCGTACGAAAACACGTCGTCAAGTCGCTCGTGCGAAAACGCGTTCTCGATCGCTATTTTGAAAACTCTCGCGGTGGCGGCCGGAATGCTATTTTTCGCGGCGCAAACTCCTGCGTATGCCGGTGACTGGGTTGAAGACAAAAGCGCCGACGAGTTCGACTTAACTGCGGTTCCGTCACTGAATGGCTTAAACAGTAAGAGTTCAACTGGTACGACAAGCAGCACTGGTTCGAGTCAAAGCACACGAAAAAAACATGCGCCATACATGATGCTGTCCACTCCATCAACGGGCAGTGCAACGTCATCTTCTCGTTCTTCATCATCGGCTTCGGCTCCTGGTGCGAACTCAAAAAAATCTCAAGAGTACGACCTTGAAATCAGCTCAGATGACTCAGCCAATAGCTCATCACCCACGCGCAAGAAAAACATTCTTTCCCGCGTAGCCGGTGGACCGGCAAAAGCTCTTGGTGTCACTTGCGGTGTCATGGTTGGCGTGCCTGTGAGCATCGCCCGAGATACCAGAAAGTACACGGGACAAATGAAGAAGAGCATGAACGATGGACTCGCCGTCGAACAAACTGGTGACCTGACAGGTCACTTCTGGGCGGGCGCCTCCGCTGTGCCATTCGGTATCGGCAGCGGGCTGGTTCATGGCAGCGTGACCGGGTTCCAACGCGCATTAGAACACGGCAAAGCTCAACCGTTCAGCAAAGAATCAATGAGTCTCGGTGCTAAATCCAGGTCGTTGTCAAACCGCCCAGACGGCGCAGACAACAATTAAACTGTCGTTTTATAATTAGGTTACTTTGGCATCCGCGGAGTTTTCCAAATGAGTTTCGACTTTGAGTTTGCTGTGGTTGGTGCCGGTGGAATGGGCAGCGCGGCCGCGTATTATTTGGCGCGCGAAGGCAAGTCCGTTGTCGTGATCGAGCAGTTCGAAATCGGACACATTCGGGGCGCGTCGCACGGAGAAAATCGAATCATTCGATATTCGTACGAATATCAAGACTACGTCAAACTCGCGAAAGAATCTTATCGGCTCTGGGCTGAAGCATCGGCAGAAATTGAACTGCCTTTGCTAACCACGACAGCCGGACTCGATCTCGGCTATCCCGAGAATGGTGACTTCGATAAGTGCATCGAGATGCTCACTCTTGAAAATGTCGACCACGAAATTCTGGATCGGCGCGAGATCAATAATCGTTTTCCACAGTTTAATGTCGAAGAAAATGTACGGGGAGTTTATCAAAAAGATGCGGGCTATCTCGAGCCTGACGTGTGCGTTCCGGCGTTTTTGCGACTGGCACAAAACCATGGAGCCGTAATCAAGGATAATACCGTCCTTGATGGCATCAATATCACAGATGATTTCGTTGATATCCAAACCGACAAAGAAAAGATTCGCGTCAAGAAAATCATTTTGGCGCTGGGACCATGGGCATCGCCAATGATTGAGAAGCTCACTGGAATCAACATTCCAATCTCAGTCACCTTCGAACAGTATTCGTTTTTCACACCAAAACATCCTGAACAATTTGAAGAAAACAAATTTCCAGTTTTCATTGTCTACGTCAATCCCGGCGAAGAAAATTTATACGGCTTCCCATTCTTTGGTGACCTCGGAGTCAAAGTGGCAGAGCATCGTGCCGGAGCAGTCACCGAGGCGGCAACCCGCACATTCACACCCGATCCTGACAAAATTGCGCGCCTCACCAAACGAGCGCAAAAACTATTTCCCGATTTAACCACTGAGATTACAAAAACAGGCACCTGCCTTTACTCCAACACACCGGACCGCCATTTCATCATCGACAAGCTCCCCCGCCACGATAACGTCATCGTTGCCGCCGGTTTCTCCGGTCATGGTTTCAAGTTCGTTCCGTTAGTAGGAAGTATTTTGAAAGATCTGGCGATCAACGGGCAAACCGCGCAGCCAATCGGAATGTTTCAAATCCAAAGATTTGCATCAGCGAGCGTCCGAGAATAGTGAGTAAACAAAGGGCAAGTAGAATAAACGAACCGGCTCAACTACATTAATACGATGACCGATAGCCCAGATAATTCCAAAGCACCCAAAGTCTTCGTATCCTTCACAGATCCGGAGGAATTCGAATCGCCCGTGCTCGAAGCAATCGTGTCGCGCGATCCTCCAGTCGACGGTCACCAACTCCGCGATTACAAAATCCTGGAAAAAATTGGCGAAGGTGCCATGGCGATCGTTTACAAGGCTCGTCAGATTTCGACCAATCGAATCGTCGCAATCAAAACTTTGAAGTTCGTCGATCAGTCTCTAGCGGAGCGGTTCTCCAGAGAGGTTTCGATTCACAGTAATCTCAAACACAAAAATATTGTAGAAGCTATCGAATGCATCTCAACTCCATTTGGGCGCTCTTACTTTGTGATGGAGTATCTCGATGGAATCACTCTTGAAGACCAGCTTGAACAACGAGGACGTTGCAACCGACCAGAAAATATTGCTCATATCTTGTCACAAATTTGCGAAGCTCTGGATTGCGCTCACCGTCAGGGAATTATTCATCGAGACGTAAAGCCTGAAAATATCGTATTGGTAAACGATGGTAGTCCGATGACCGTTAAAGTTTTGGATTTTGGTGTGGCGAAAATTCAAGAGGACCTGCAGCGACTAACCAAAACCGGAGTGGTACTTGGATCGCCTGCATACATGAGCCCGGAGCAGTGTTTGGGGCGCAATCTGGATCCTCGTTCTGATATCTATTCACTAGGTGTGGTGGCATTCGAACTGATCACAGGCAATCTCCCTTATAACAAGGAAACGGCAGTGGACATGATGGAAGCCCACTGTGACCCTGATATAAAGCCAACTTCCGTCAGTGCACACCGTACTGATCTTCCAGCAATGAAAGAACTGGAAGAATTTTTTGAACGCGTTTTTCAAGTCGAACCAGAAGATCGTCCTGCCACTATCAGTGATTTTAAAACAGAATTAGGCAAATGGTGGAAGGTCGCTAATGAAAAAAATCCAGATGCGCCAAACCCATTCGCCGTGGACGAGCGCGCAAGGGCTCAAGCGCCGAGACCTTCGCGCGTCCTCGACACCATGGAAGTGCAGACACTGGATAAGCTCGCCGGGCGCGTCAAACCACCAGATCCAAAAAAAGAAAGCGCTCAGCTAGCCCAAATTGCTAAGATTCCAACGCCAGTATTCATGGGGCTCGCGGCGGTTATTTTAATAGGGCTATCATTGCTTTTTGCATTTTTCTTGGTTAACACGCTTAAGCATTAGATTGCACGAGAATTACAACCTCTTCGGCTTGCAGCTGCCTCGCACGCGTAACAGCGCGAGATGAGCCAGCCTCCAGGCGTCTGACACTCCGCGCGATTCAACATTTGTTTACCACATCTCACAAAACACTTGCATTTGTAATTTGCCGTGATAACATTGCCTGCATATTCGACATCTCGCACGGCACGAATTTGCCGGCAACAATAGAGAAGATAATGGCTACGAACTCATTCAACGCTCAATCATGGTGGACCTGGTGCAAACTTGCAGACGGGCCGCGTTGGCGCTGGTGATGCTCTAGAGTAGCTCACACAAAGTGTTTCGAACCGCAGGCTCATCGTAATTGATGCCTGCGGTTTTTGTTTTACCCAAAACAGTCTGAGTCAAGTTGATCAGACGGACACTTCACGCGCCATCGTATCTGGTATCACTAATTATCTTCGCATTCAGAGAGATTCAACCATGAATATTCAAAACACAAACCTTACTTGTCGTTCCCAGAATGACCCCCAACCGCAATTCACCGACATGATCGCGCAAAACGAAACCACCCTTGTCCACACATTCCGCATTCGACATCTCGATGCTCAAGACCTGGTAGCTTTGCAAAGTCAGAATCACGCACCGTCTGCATTATTTCAAAAACGCGACCGCTCACTTAAAAATCCTTCCTACACTATTCTCGCGCTTGACGCCGCGCTCACCGTGAGCATAACCAACAACTCGGTGGAGATTGAAGGTTCCACGCGTCAAGTTAAGCAGATGCAGTTGCCTGGTTGCCCCTTCGAATTTCTCAATGCGTTGCATGCTGCACAGACCAGCGCTATCGAGTACAACGCCCTGCCGGCAGACATTGCATTCGCCTCAGGCATGATTGGCTATCTTGGTTTTGGTCTGACCAGTCAAATCGAAAAAATCGAAAAGCAGGAAAGCAATCCGCTGTCAGTACCAGATTCGAGAATGATGCTGCCTCAAACAATCGTTTATATCGATCATCAAAACGCTTCAGCCCATGTTATCTCACGCGCAGGCGCCGAACGTTTCCACTCCATCGTTCAGAAATTAGAGAGTCGCAACAACAATTCCAGCCAGGCAAATCGCCGGTCTCAAGCGCCTACTCAACACGCTCCATCAAGCGCCACAAACACGGCGAACCTGACAGCGTCGATGAGCAAACAGGATTTTCTCGATAAAGCTATTCAAGCAAAACGGCTGATCGAAGAAGGACAATGCTTCCAGATCGTACTCTCGCAGCGCTTCTCCGCTCCAATTTCCACAAGCGCTGCAGAAATGTTTTCAACACTATTAGCAACTGCACCATCAACTTACAACTACTTTTTAAATTTCCCTGACTTCCAGTACATAGGTGCTTCACCCGAAACGATGGTCAGCACAAAAGCTGGACAGGTCCGCCTCTGCGCCCTTGCCGGAACTCGCCCTCGTGGTACCACTCAAACTCAAGACGACAACAACGAAATTGAATTGAGAACCAACGAAAAGGAACTGGCAGAACATCTGATGCTCGTCGACCTTGGTCGAAATGACCTCGGAAAAGTTTGCGTTCCAGGTTCGATTAAAGTCGGTCCAATCGCTCAGGTGCTCAAATACAGCAATGTCATGCACTTAGGCACAGAGATCTTCGGGGTTCTCGAATCGAACAACAATCCATTCAAAGCCTTGAAAGCATGCTTTCCTCGCGGCACCGTCTCTGGTGCTCCGAAGGTGAGAGCGCTGGAACTGCTCTCTAAACTTGAGCCGGAACAAAGAGGCATTTACGCAGGCGCAGTCGGCTTCTTCGACGGGCGCGGCAACATGGACACAGCTATTGCCATCCGTTCTGCACTGATCAAAGACAATTTCATCCACATCAATGCCGGCGCTGGCATCGTGTACGACTCAGTACCAGAATTCGAGTACATGGAAACCATCAATAAGGCGAGTGCGATTGCCTCTGTTTTTCAACAAGTTCAATTAGAAGACGAGTTGCACATTGTTCGCGCAGGAGCAAACTAATGACGATTTTAGTTATCGACAATTACGATTCATTCTCGTTCAATCTCGTTCAATCACTTCGCGAAGTATCAACACATTCCGTCGTCGTGAAAAGAAACGATGAGATTACCTTAGAGGAAGTGCTCGCGCTTCAGCCGCACGGCATCG
Source organism: Candidatus Obscuribacter sp. (assembly GCA_021772095.1). Taxonomy (GTDB): domain Bacteria; phylum Cyanobacteriota; class Vampirovibrionia; order Obscuribacterales; family Obscuribacteraceae; genus JADYXR01. The sequence continues at coordinate 185,954 of JADYXR010000030.1, forward strand.
TAATCTCGCCTGGTCCTGGACACCCTGCCAACGAGCGCGATTTTGGTATCAACCTGGACTTGATTAAGAACCAAGCCGCAATTGGTTGTCCGATTCTTGGAATTTGCCTCGGGCATCAAGGAATTGTTCACACTTTCGGCGGAAGCATAATCCAGGCAAATCAAATCATGCATGGCAAAACCAGCGTAGTTAGAGTGCTCCAAGACTCGCCTCTATTCAGCAACTGTCCAAAAGAATTTGTCGCAATGCGATACCACTCACTCGTCGCTATCGATGAAACTTTACCAACCTGTCTCACCGTAACCGCCCGTGATACCGCATCTAACATGATCATGGCCATCGAGCATAACAGCGCTCCTATCTTCGGGCTGCAGTTTCACCCAGAATCCATCGGAACACCAGAAGGCAAGCTCATCTTGAAAAACTTCGTGGAGCTGACGGAAAAGCAGACCAGAGTCGAAAGCAATGCCGTCGATTCAAAAAGTAGCGCTCAACTGTGCGCAAAGTAAGCGCAAAACATTACAGGTTTACAAAAATGCAGACTATTCAAAGAGAAACAAGCACTTCAGAACAGGACGACCGATTGGTCGAGATGCTTCACAAGCCAATCGAAGAGATTGACCTGGCCTACTTCAACAGCGCCGTTCAGTACCTGAGAAACACAGTAAACAAGGACATCGCTGAAATTGTCCGACCTTTGGGAACCACAGCCGTCGACGTCGCCGGCACTGGTGGTAGTGGCATAGTGAAATTCAACACTTCCACCGCCGCATCCTTCATCCTGGCAGCTCACGGAGTCGACGTAATCAAATTTGGAAATCGTTCAATCACTGGACCGAGCGGCAGCCTTGATTTCCTGGGCGCGATCGGCTGCTTGAAAGAAGTACATGCAGCCGACATCGAACGGGTTTTCAAATCCACAAATTTACTATTTCTCAGCGCACCAAACTGTTATCCAAACCTCGCTTCCATACGAGATGCAAGAAAAACAATCGGCAGACCAACGATTTTCAACTTCATCGGTCCTCTCCTCAACCCAGCGCGACCGGCTTACAGATTAATGGGCATAAGCAACAGCTACATGCATTTGCTCATCAATCAGTTCATAAAAACCGACGCATCAACAAAACGAGCGATCACGGCACACTCAACAATTAGAACCGGTGCGGTTCCTACTGAAGTAGACGAAATTCTTCCGTACGTTTCGAACACGGCTACCCTGATTGAACAATCGCTTAGCGGCAACTACACACCACGAGTCAGCGTAATCGACATCGGTTGCCAGTCAGCAACCGGCGCAATTGATGATTCACAGACTTTCGCCGGCATTTACGGGGACAGCCGCACTTCAGACGCATTCGGAGCGAATGAATTAGGTTCAACACCTGCGGTTAACAGTGCTGACGTCAACGCCAAAATATTCTTGACCATTATCGATGGCAACGATACGAGTTCAATTCACTACAAGGGATTGCTTCTCAACGCCGCGGCCGCGTTCCTCGCGACTGGCGCGGTCAGTGCATTTGATGAGGGTGTTGCTCTGACTAAAACTCTGCTGGCAAATAAATCGGTCAAAGCGAAATTAGACCAAGTCCGGAGGGTTTTGTCTTGACCATTTTAAATACGATCGTGCAGTCAAAACGGCTCCAATTCCCAAGTTCCAGAACCATCGCCAATACGACCGGGTCTTTCATTCACGGTTCTAAGTCTTCCAATCGCACATCAAGGAACGGCAATCCATTCGTTCAAGCCTTACGTCAAAACGGAATTTCAATCATTGGAGAAGTGAAACCAAAATCGCCGTCAGCCGGTCACCTACTGGAGAATAGCCGTCTCAACGATATTCTCGACTTGTACAAAAATCACTGCACAGCAATTTCGGTATTGACTGATGAGGAATTTTTCGGCGGTAGTTTCAAACTGCTCAAACAGGTAAAGCGAACCACAAATCTTCCAGCGTTGTGCAAGGATTTCATCGTCAGCACCGAGCAAATCTCGATCGCCAAAGCACACGGCGCCGACGCCGTTTTATTAATCGCCAAGATACTCGATGCGGACGAACTGAAGACCCTACTGTTCGCTGCGCTCGATGCAGAACTTTGCCCAGTGGTAGAAGTGAACAGTCTTTCAGACGTCGCGGCAATCGCCGACCTGCCTGTAGACGTGGTTTTGATCAACAACCGCAATCTTGACACCATGAAAATTGATTTGGAAACCACCAGTCGCCTCGCCTGTCTTTTACAAGATGACCAAATTGTAATTTCTGCAAGTGGTATCAAATCAAATGACGATATTCAAAGTCTGCTTCCTGCAGCGCGTCGTTTCCTAATTGGAACTTCGCTCATGCAGAGCAGCGATCCAGCATCGCTTCTAAGCCGACTGACCGGCCGCGCAGAACGTGAATCGAATGCTAAGTCAAATGTTGATTCAAAAGTTGGGTTAGATCTCGGCTCCGATATTGGCTTAGATATTGGCTCAAACATTGGCTTAGATGCTGGTTCTAATGCTGGTTCTAATGCTGGCTCCGATAGTGATTCAAACGCTGGCTCCGATGCTGATTCAAACGCTGGATCCGATGCTGATTCAAACGCTGGATCCAATGCTAATTCAAATGCTGCCCCACATTCTCATGCAGTCGCCGACTCGGCACTGCCCAAAGTTAAGATCTGCGGTATAACCAACATCGATGATGCAAAAATGGCTTTGGACGCGGGTGCCGAGTTCCTCGGACTGATTTTTGCACCATCATCACGACGCAAAGTATCAGTCGAGAACGCTCGTTTGATTATCGCCGCAGTCGACAAACGCGCAAAGATTGTTGGAGTTTTTCAAAATCAAAAACTAAACGAGGTGAATTTCCTCGCAGAAGAATTGAATCTGGATCTCATACAACTCCATGGAGATGAAGACGCCGCCTACGCCGGAGCGTGCGTTCGTCCAGTGATAAAAGCATTTGATTATTCGGCGGAGAATGTTCTAAACACACAGCAACTGTTGAAATTCCCAACCGCGAGTTATTTCCTTTTCGATCTAAACAAAAAATCAATCGCATCCGAAAACCAGAAATCGTACGAACGATTCACTGTTTTAGCAAACACATTAGGTCCAATCAGACATCAAATCCCACCATTCTTTCTAGCTGGTCAATTGTCTGAACACAATGTCCAGCAAGCGTTCCAGACCGTTTTACCGTTTGCGATCGACGTCGCTTCAGGCGTCGAGAAGTCTCCCGGAAAAAAATCTACGACACTGACAAAACGATTCTGCAATTTAGCAAAATCGAAGACAAACACCCATGCACCACAGGTAGTGAACTAATGAAACTGGCAACTAAATTCGGAAATTACGGCGGCACTTTCGTGCCGGAGACACTGATGCCGGCGCTTGAACAGCTCGAAGATTCATTCTTAAGGTTTAGCGCTGACACCGATTGCATGGAGGACTTGAGTCAACGGCTCAAGCACTACGCAGGCAGACCGACTCCACTTTACTATGCCGAGAACCTTTCCAGAGAATGGGGAGCGCAGATCTATTTGAAGCGCGAAGACCTGCTTCATGGTGGCGCGCACAAAACAAACAACGCCCTGGGGCAAGCGCTGCTCGCCAAGTTCATGGGCAAACAACGCATTATCGCCGAGACCGGCGCCGGGCAGCACGGCGTTGCTTGTGCCATGGCGGGCGCAATGCTCGGCATACCAGTTGAAGTTTACATGGGCACAGTAGACGTGGAGCGTCAGCATCAAAACGTCCAGCGAATGGAACTGCTTGGGGCGCGAGTGCATCGCGTCGACATCGGCGGACGCACGCTGAAAGACGCCATCAACGCGGCTTTGAGAGATTGGGTTTCTAATCTAGACAGCACTCATTACGTGCTCGGAACAGCTGCTGGTCCACATCCGTTTCCAACCATTGTCAAATTCTTCCAGAGCATAATTGGCAAGGAAGCCAAAGACCAATTTAGTCAAATGACCGGCACGATGCCTGACGAGGTTGTCGCATGCGTCGGTGGAGGTTCCAACGCAATCGGCATCTTCTCAGCCTTCATCGACCTACCAGAGGTCGCTCTCGTCGGTGTTGAACCTGCCGGCAAAGGCATCGAAAGCACCGAGCATGGTGCTGTGTTGCAACTCGGTTCAGACGGATGCCTGCACGGAATGATCAGCAAAGTGCTGCAAGACCCAAGCGGGCAGATCAAAGATACCCACAGTATCGCTGCTGGTCTCGACTATCCATCCGTCGGACCAGAGCACGCACACCTGAGCACCATCGGTAGAGCCACCTACTCATTCGCTTCCGACGTGGAAGCCGTCGAGACATATCAGGAAGTTTCCAGACTGGAAGGAATCATTCCTGCATTGGAAAGCTCACACGCACTTGCGTATGTCAAAAGAAACGGTCACGGCAAGCTCTACGGCAAACGTGTTCTAGTAAATGTATCTGGTCGCGGTGACAAAGATTTAGAGAGGATCTTGGAATATGTCCAACAGAATAGATAAGACATTCAACTCGCTGCGGCAAGAAAATCGCAAAGCATTCATCCCATTCACTGTGCTCGGCTACCCCGATCGCGAAACCAGTCTCACTGCAATCCAGACCATGATTGATAACGGCGCAGACGTTCTCGAGCTGGGTCTACCGTTCTCCGATCCGATGGCGGACGGTCAGATTATCGAAAGCGCATCGAAAGCAGTTGTCGAAACGGGATTCACCACAGGCGATGCACTTGAACTAATTGCCTCAATCAGAGAGCGCAATAAAAACATACCGATTGTAATAATGAGCTACTTCAACCTAGCTCTGGCACGCGGTATCGAGAAGTTTATGAAAGACTTGAATAGCGCCGGAGCCGATGGAATTACTTTCGTCGACTTGCCCCCGGAAGAAGGCGAATCAGTTTTCACAATCGCGAAAGAAAACGGTATTGCGCCTGTCATGCTGGTTTCACCACTAACATCGCCGGAGCGATTGACCCGAATTCTTGCTCACGCATCGGGATATCTCTATCTAATTTCGAGAGCCGGCACAACCGGTATTGCCGAAAAGTTCGATGACAAATTATCCACATTGATCGCCATGCTCCGCTCCCAGAGCCAACTGCCAGTGTGTATTGGTTTCGGCATTTCAAAACCTGAACATGTGACCAAGATGCTCGATCTTGGCGCAGATGGAGTTGTAGTCGGATCGAAATTAGTCGAAATTTTAAAAGACCTTTCGCTCCCAGATCCAAAAACTAGCGACGTCACAACCCACAATCCAAACGCTCGCAATGACTTGTTTACAGCAGCAGTTAAACAATTAGTCCAAGCTACCGCAAAGATTGAACAATGCACTTCGCTACAGTCCTAACGCTCGCTCTCGCCAAACTCAAAGAATTTGCAGGATATAATATGGACTGGAGCCCCACTGGACAGTACGGAGGATAGGTCTTATGGCAAATCCCGCGAATTTACCAAAAAGAATGAGCGTCGACGACTTTCTTCGCTTTGAGGAGAGTTCATCAACCAAACATGAATATTTGAATGGTCAAATATTCGAAAAGCATGGTGGCACACTCGCTCATGGCGCTATCGTAGTTAACATCGCAACAGCGTTGCGCAATCATCTTAAAGGTGGTCCCTGCAAAGTCTACGCTGCTAATGCGATGGTAAGAATCGACGCGAACAATAGTTTTTTATTATCCGGATGTGATGGTCGACCGCGAACCTTTGCAAAAATCGAACCTGTTTATCAAAACTCCAAGCATAATTTTTGAAGTCATGTCGAGTTCCACAGCCTCAACAGATCGACGTGAAAAGCTCGTTGCATACCAGCAGCTACCGACACTTCTGACCTATGTGCTCGTAGCGCAGAGCAAGAAGTTTGTAGAAATTTATCGAAAAGAGCGGGACAACTGGACTGTTGAGCGACTCGGTGCGAACGAAACCTTTGAAGTCTTAATTGAAGGCGATAAGTCTATTGAATTGTCAGTGAGCGAGATTTACGAAGACATCGATTTGGACGAATCTCCCGAGCTTCAGATCCATGACAATGTTGAGGTCTACACCTATTAATCGCGCTTAGCAAAGAGGACCGGCTCCCCAAAGTGGCGCGGTTGTTTCTGGTTTAGCCACTCGTCCGCTCAACTGCTTGTGTCATTTACCTCCACGAAAATGGGCTGACAAAACAGTCGGCTTTCTTTGCGCTGCCGGTGGTCGGTCCAGCTATATGTCCGATGCTTAGCAGCGACCAAAAATCAACCCAAGAAAACATTTGAAAATTCTTTCCCAAAGTTCCTCCTAATTTCCAAAAGCCAGGCGTAAACGCTATTCCCCCATACACGTGCACGGCAATAGCGTATGAAACAACTCAACCCAGAACTCCGCCTGACTGGTCCTCCCCGACTGTGTCGGGAAGTTTCTGGCCCAAACATGACAACGCTTGGAATGCTGCTGTGGGACAAGGTCACGCTCGACGTTGATCTAGTCCTTCAGATTTTTATTGGCGTTTGCGAACTTTTAGAAGAAACCCATAAGCAAGGATACGCAGTCGGCACACTGCATCCGGAAGGGATAGTCATCGTTCGAATGGGCAAGGAGTTGACTTCCGTCCATATAAAAAAATCGGGAGCACCATGTGGAGTGGCATTCACCGATGAGATTAGTTTGCCGTTCGAGAAAACTTGCTACTTGAGTCCTGAACAACTGGACGGCTTGTCGCCATCGCCGCGTTCCGACATCTATGCGATTGGAAGCATGATGTACACCGCGTTGACCGGCACGCCACCATTCACGACAAAAGAGTCTCAGAAAATATGTTTGGTGAAAACTACCAAACCACTTGAGTCCGCATACGAACACAAAGTCGCTTTTTTTGAAACCGTGATCAAGCGTTGTTTAAAAAGCGATGAAAGCAAACGTTATAGATCGGTTGAAGATTTACGAATGGAGCTCCGCGGCGTTCTCGACGGCGTTCCACCAATCAAGCAACCCGCGCAGAAGGTGGTCTTCCCTTTCATGAAACTCAAAAACGTTCTGGTATCATTCACTGCGACTCTCGTGATTCTCATTTGCATGGCATCGATTAATGGCACACAAGGGCTGACAGAGCCAGTTATCGAGGGAGTGTGGAACAAGACGCCTGACCAATACGAGTACGGTGACCCATTTTCAATAACGGTTACAACAAACCGAAAAAGTTACGCATACATCATCTACATCGATGACAAAGATTACACAGTTTCGCTCTATCCATCAAAGGATCAGGGCAGCAACGTAGTCGCAGCAGCGACTCCACTAATGATCGGAACCTTGTCGAATAACATGATGCAAGTCGATGAATCAAAAGGAAAAATTGTGCTCGTAAGCATCGCCGCAGTACGCGGAGAAGCAGCAAAGAGCCAACTCTTAACGGAACAAGACTGGATGCCGGGACAACCCGCAGATCACCGCTTGCGAATTTCAGGCAGCGAACTTTTACAACGCTTGTCGCGTATAAAACAAGATTACCCTGACGTGGTCGAGTACAAGATCGAAGACGCACCGCGCGCAAAGCAACGCACAAAACCGCTTCGTTTCGGCAAACCTGATCGGATCGAAATTACACTTGGTCGATAAAAGTTTAACGGGTTGGATCAGCGTCGGAAACTGAAGGCGCCCGCAATTTATTGAGTAACTCCAAATTTTCTCCGAAATATTCTTCGAGAGTTTGCGGTTCCGCTTTAGTTAGCTTAGAGAAATCGTCCGTGAGTTTAGACTGTTCGCCCTTCGAAATGGCTTGGAACCAGCCGATCTCAAGGTTTTGCTTTCCTTTTGAAACGTCAGCAGCATTTAATCGATTTTGTGTTTCAGTCAAGAATTCGTTTACGTATTTCAAATCCTTTCCAACCAGATATCCAATTCGACGCGCAACATCATCAATGCTCAGCAATTCCGGACCTGTAATCTCAAGCACGCCGCCTGGCTTAGCTAAAACGGCAGCAGCTGCCGCACGCGCCACATCCTCACGTGAAACAAAGGCACCATTGCCGGTGCCACCAGGTCCACGAATAACTCCATTGGCGTCAAATTTCTCCAAGAAATGGTCCAAGTAGAATGACGGCCGAAGCACAGTGTGAGGAACTCCTGAAGCCGCCAAAAACTTTTCGCTCTGATAGTGGTCGCGGCAATAAGGAAACTCCGACTCAGGAGTCGCTCCCAGCAACGATAGATAGACAACGTGCCCAACATTCGCTGCTTTGGCGGCATCAAATGCGTATTTGTGACCGACACATCTGTTTCCCGGGAGAGCTTGACCCGAGATTATCAAAGCCGTGTAGATGCCGTCGAACGCAGTCTCAAGAGATTCCTGATCTTCGAAATCGCCAAATACTTTCTCCACACCTTCATAGTCAGGCAAATTGTCAGGCGTGCGAGACATCAAGCGCAATGGCTGCTGCTGAGAAACCAAGTATTTCGCCACTCTACTGCCAATTCGCCCAGACGCGCCAGTTACCAAAATCATCCGTCAATCCTCATGAATTGAGTGTGATTATACAACCCTATTGTTGCTGTCATCTTTGTTGAGAAGCAACGCTAAGCTGTGTGAGAGCAACCGTGTCGCGTGACTAGCCGCGTATCATGCGCGATTGCCAGCGACCAAGCGCAAATCGATTCAAGAAGAATTCATGAACGACATCGCTGATAGAAAAAAAACAACCCCAAAGACAAAACCGCGAATCTTGAGTAAACTCGCAAGACGCGGCTTTGACGGCATGAGTGAAGATAGAAGCTCAACACTCACGATTGCTTTATGGATTTAGTTCGATGCTGCGCCGATTCTCAACAGATTCGACAGCATTTGATGTTTGAGGTAATAGAACGATTTCAATCTTTCGAAATCATCGACAGCACCTTTAACACGCATGGCTAAACGGTTTTGATTTCCGCGCAGCGCTTTAGAAGTAGGCGTCGCTTCGGTGTGCTCAGTGTGTGCCCACAGCTGCATTGCTGGTTCGTCAATCAACTGACGACGCAGTTTTTCATCTTGGAACAGATCGATAATGCGACCTTGATCGTTTCCTTTGATGATAAACAGTTTGTCGAACTCAGGATGACCAACGACGATATCCTGCATGCCGAGCGCTTTTGCGAAACCATCGCTCCACTTCTCAGGATAGATCGAAAATTTGAAATCGCCGAGTGGATTGTAATTAGTTTCAACAGTCGTGTGATCGTGACCACCTTGTTTGCCTGGGTGCATGGTGTAAGTCAACGACCAACCGCTATCTTGGACCGGAACAATCACGCTCATCTCGGTGTGGCTAGAATCCGGATTCGGATCTTCTACGTCAGCTTTATACTCGTCGGCGAACTCCATCCAGACGTACTTCCATCCGTAAATTCTGCTGTGCATTTTAGTCACTGATGCATTCCTCATAAAATTTCGTCGAGCGTTTCGCCGCGAGTTGAATCTCTTACCGCCCCAGGAGTCGCGGATTGAGCGAAACAATTGATTTGATAGTTATATCAGATAAACAATTAAATGCCAGCTAATCCGCCGGTCTGTGTATTACTAAGATACGAAGCCGGTCCAATTCGGGGTTTGCGGAGTTGACAAGATTTTCATCAATCAAGTTTCATCAATCAAGAAATAGCTTGATCGGATGGCGAAAACGGGACGACCGCAACAAAATGTGCCAAAATCCGTAAGGCGGCTTGAGGAGCCAATTGGTTCGCTCGCCGTGAAGGATTCAAGGACATGACTGTTAGCAAAACCAGTGACACTCTGAAAGAAGACAAAAGCTCAGAGCTGATCACAGGCAATTTGTGGCGCGCCATCTGGGTGATGTCGTGGCCGCTTTTGATCATGACGGTTGCGACCAGTCTGGTCGGGGTCGCGGATCTTTATGTCGCGGGCTCACTGGGTTCCGCTACACAGGCGGCAGTTGGCTTATCGGAACATATCATTTTCATGTTCCAACTTTTCTTGATGGCTACAGGAACAGGAACTACTGCCATTGTTGCAAGACATTGGGGTTCTGGAAACAAACGACGCGCAACGCGATTCGCTGGACAATCACTGCTACTCTCGATTTCACTCGGTGTCGGGCTGACAATTCTGGCTCACTTCATCGCGCATTTTGCCCTGGGCGTTTTCTCGCAATCGACAGAGGTCCGAGAGCTGGGGCAAACTTACCTCAGTCTCTACAGCTTTGCGATGATTCCGATGAGCATCGTGTATGTCGCAAACGCCGCATTCAATGCCATCGGCGATTCAAAAACGACATTGCTGATTGTTCTTATAATGACTGCCATTCAAATTGCTGGCGACATACTCACTGTAATTTACGGATGGCCGGTTCCAGGACTTGGTCTGCGCGGAATAGCGCTCGCATCGCTAGTCGGCAGTGCTGTCGGCGCCGTGGTGGCACTGTACAAAATAAGTCAATCACCATTGCGAAAATGCCTTGTGCAAATTTTGCCAATGTCTCAGCAAATGATTAAACGAATTGCGGTAATTGGCATTCCATCAGCGATTCAACGAATGGCATGGTCGTTATCCGTATTCGGTTTGTTCTTTATATTGGCGAGTTGCAAAAATCCAACTGAAGGACAAGCGGCGTGGGCAATCGGCATGCGCGTCGAAGGCATGCTGTTCATGCCGATCATGGCGCTCTCCATGGCAGTCGCATCGATCGTCGGACAAAACTTGGGCGCTCGAGAAATCGACAGAGCCGTCGACGCCGGATGGCGTGTCACCTACGTAGGCATGGGTATGCTCACTGTAATGGGCATCCTCTTATATGTAATGGCCGAGCCCATCGCGATGCTTATGAGTCACGATCCAACCACGATTAAAATCGTTATTTCGTACCTCAAGATCAACGCTACCGCGCAACCGTTTCTTGCTCTGGCAATGATTCTAAGCGGCGCTCTTCAAGGTGCCGCAGACACGAAAAGCCCCATGTACATTACGTTCATATGCAACTGGCTTATTCGCTTGCCCGTCGCCTATCTGCTCGCTCTGGTACTAAATATGGAGACAGCCGGTTGCTGGTGGTCGATGTCCCTGTCGTGCGTCGTGATGGGTCTACTTACCGCCTGGCGGTTCAAGAGCCTTAGCTGGACGAAGACTCACGTGTGACATAAGCATCGCAAGAACGAACCAGTGCAGGAGCCGAACGTGACCAGTTCCGAAATTGTACTCGAAAAAGCCTGCCACCATGAGCGATACTACGCCACCAAAAATCCCTAGTGCGACCGCAGAGTAGAATGCGTCATTCAGGGGACTGCGCCAGTTTTTAAACGCGACGAAGAGCGAGGACAGTTCCAAATATACGAACGCTAGCAGTCCGATCACACCCATCGTCGTCAGAATCTGAAAAATATTACTGTGGGCATGAACCAACATTGTCGATTTGCCTGGAACAATCGCCTCAGGAATATCGAACTTAGGAAAGTTGCGCGCGCCCACACCGACCACGGGGTGCTGCTTCCAGACCTCGATGGACTTTTCCCAGATAACAAAACGTGCCTGAACTCCAACATCCGCTTTCGGATTGTTGATTATCGGAACGATTCTAGTTTGAACAACTGGAACGGTAAACCATGCGATGGCACCAGCCAAAATCAGAACCAAGAAACCGCGCATGAACGTTTTCAACGAAACCATCCAAGCGATCACAAGCGTCGCAACCAGCATGCCGAGCCACGCACTGCGTTCGCTCGCGAAGAATACACCGGCTAAGTTACAAGCAGCAATCATATAAAACAGCGGCGCGTTTTTGAAAACACTTTTGAATCCACCAGTAAAAACCAGCGCCAGCGAAAGGCACGCTGTAACCGCCATCTGACCTGCGTAAGCCATAGGCATTCCCATGAAACCGGACGCCTGCAGCCAGGGATAATCAAATGGATGATAGTGAAAAATCTGTTGAATAGAGCCCCAGATTCCAGCGATGGCCCCGAATGAAAGAAGCACTACAACGGTCTTAGAAATCAGCTGCGGAGATGTTCTAAACGCATGGTAGGCAACGAAGTAAACAAGAAAAGTTCTAAGCGTTGACATCGAAGAGAATCCTTCCTTGATGCCACCATTAAAAATTCCGGATATAAAAACGGCTATTGCGAAAACTAACAGCGGTATCGCCAACGGTGCCAGGTTAATCGAAGTAAGCGCGGGAATTGAACAAATTGGTTTGCCAGTCGATTGGTTGACGGGCACAGCTACAGACTCGGTTCCATGCCCGGTTCCCAGCTGAGTTCCGCCGGACTCAATTCCGGAAGTTGAAGTTTCAGTTGAAGGCCTAGCTGATGGTCCACCTGACGACCCAGCTCCAGACCCGGTTGAAGTTTCAGCGACCTTCGATTCAAGACACGCTTCGCCGTTACCTGACGAGGCAATCTCCTCACCGCGTTTCAAAAGCACAATCTCGATTATCGCGCGCGCCGCATAAAGCACCAGACCCACAATCAAAAAGATCCACGCATACGTGATCGGCAGGAAAACCGCTACCGCATAGGCGAGGATCACAAATTCCTCTAGCTTTGCTGTACGCTGATAGAATGCTTGAAGTTTAGTCACTAAACCCGCGCTGTTAGTCGTTGTTCCAGTTAATCAGTCCCATGATTTCCCGGACGTCACGGAGCGTTTGCTTCGCTGTTTCTCTCGCTTTTTTGTTTCCGTACTCGAGAATCTGTTTGACCTTTTCAGGATCCTTAGCAAGTTGCTCGCGTTTTTCTCTAATCGGTCGAAGCGAATCGTTGATTTTTCCGGCAAGACGTTTTTTACAATCGACGCAGCCGATCTGCGCGCTTTCGCACTCTGTCTTGACTTGATCGAGAATGTCCGCGCCAAAAATCTTGTACATCGGCCAAGGCACTTCGCATAAATCCGTGTGACCAGGATCGGTTCGCGCGATTCTGGTTCTATCAGTGATCATTTTTAAGACTTGTTTTGTGGTATCAGCATCGGTATCAGCAAGTTTGATATCGTTGTTCGCCGATTTACCCATCTTCTGCCCGTCGGTGCCCTTGAGCAGCGGTGTTGAAGTGAATTCCGGACGTGGTTCCGGGAAATAATCAACACCGAATGTACTGTTGAATTTTCTAGCAAGATTTCGAGCGAATTCCAGATGCGACTCTTGATCTTTTCCAACCGGAACGAGCTCACCTTTGAATGTGAGGATGTCGGCACTCATCAAAACCGGATAACCGAGCAGTCCGTAGGTCGCTTTGTCGCGAGCTTCTTCCTCGTCGTTGGCGAGCATCCGCACCATGTCTTTAAGTGTCGGTTCTCTCTCGACCCAATTTTGTTGCGTGATCATCGAGAGCAACAAATGCAGTTCAGCAATTTCAGGAATGCCGGACTGAACATAAATCGTCGACACTTCCGGATCGATTCCTGCAGCCAGCCAGTCAAGCGCAATTTCGTAGATGTTATTTTTGATACCACTCGTATCTTGTGCTTTCGTGGTCAGCGCATGCCAATCGACGATGCAAAAATACGATTCGTACTCAGACTGGAATCGCACCCAATTAGTCAGCACACCAAAGTAATGCCCGAGATGCAAGCGCCCCGTCGGGCGCATCCCGGACATAATTCGTTTAGTCTTCGTGGTCGAAAGAGTCGAGGTCAAGATTCCTGGCCTTTATCGCAGATCGAGCGCGTGACGACGCGCCCTGGGGGCTAGCCGAGCATTAGCGCAGCGGTGCGCGAGTCCTAACCTTCGGAGCGGCCTTTCTTCTCTTGGCTCTTGGCGATAGCTTCTTTGACCTTATCTTTCTTGCGGCCCAATTTAGCTTTTCTGCGAGCTCTTTTTTCTCTCGCGTTGTACTTGTCGGTCATTCAAAACTCCTGGTGTTTAAACTTTGAACAAACTATGCAGTCCGTTCGCTGGGTCGCCGGACTTATCACAAGGATAAGTTTCGGATGCCGAACAAGCCGGCAAACCTCAAGCTGTGCATGACGCATTTTCCCACGTCAATGCCCAATGGTGGAATATATCATGTTTAAACCTTCACAGTCTTATGTAGACGGTTGGTTCGCCCAGTCGCGGACTCGTCAACGCGGGCAGAAGCGCTCTTTTTCCTTTTTCACACGTTCCATATCGATTGGGAGCATGTATCCAGCCGCGACGAGCAGCTTGTCAAGCCCGATTCCCTGGCGATGCGAGATGGCCATCATGTCACGCAGCTGATCGCCTGTAATCCGGCGCCGTTGCAGCAAATACTGTTCCAGCTCCATTTTTCCGAGCAACAGATCGACGGTCAAGCTCATCACCGGGTCGGTATGCTCGATATAGCCGCGATCGAGGCAATATCTGTAGCTGGCGAGTACGACAGACTCAGAACGGTTCGAATCAGTCAGAACTAATAAAAGTGTTTTACCTTTCTCGACATCAAGCAATACTTTCTTGAGCAATTCGTCAAGCGATGTGTTGGTTACGGCGCGCTGGCCGATAGCAGTCAGTTGAAAAGTACTGGCGAGGAGACGTTCGATGTCGATGCTTACCAGTGGAAGTGGATCGGTTCTGCGTTCATCAAATGCTTTTGCAACCGGAGCTGCCACCACATTCAGTACCTTGTCCGGATCCGGTAATTCGACTTTCCGCATGTCGACGCTTTCTTCGTCAAATTCAGCAGCGAATATAGCGTTCAAACTAGAAGACTTTGTCGCTTCTTCAAACGTCGGAACTCGATCTCCTGTCTCGCGCTGAGAGCTACCATCTGGAGATCCGGCAGATTTCGAAGAGTCAGAATCTTTCGCAGTAGATGTTTTAGAAAACTCTGCAGTCGGCGATGCATTCGATGCGTTCGCTGATGAGGCGCCGGTTGCGATGGTTCCAACAGAGTCCGGTGAAACGGGCGGAAGTTTTGTTGCCGTAGTCGAAGTTTTTTCGCTCGTGCCGGAACCGGCGCTTGAAGCAGTTTTTGCAGCAACGGCAGAACCAGAACTTGCCACCATTTCGGCAGACGATGCGGCAGCTGCGGCAGACTTCGGCGAAACGACTTCAGCCATTGATGCGGCTTTCTTCAGTTGCTTTTTAAAATTATCGTGCAATTCATCTGAGTCACCGTCCATGGCATCACTCAGATTTTTAGGTTCATCGGACTTGACGGCAGAGGTTTCAACCGTGTCTGTGCCGACATTAGATTGCTTCGCAGACTTCGCTTCGCCATCTTTCGCTTCAGTCTTGGAGTCATCCTTGCCGGGCGACTTCGCATCCGCATTCGGCGAGGCTTTCGCATCGCCGTTGGACTGAACTTTCGAAGCGCCTTCGCTGGTCGCTGACTTCGCATCATCTTTCGATGGCGACTTTCCGTCATCCTTCGCCGACGACTGAGCTTCCTCTTTTGATGAGGATTTTGCATCACCTGCGTTTTGTGACTTCGCGTCAGACGCAACTTTCTCATCCTTAGATGAAGACTTACCGTCGCCTCCGCCGGCAGGCTCAGGCGAGCGCGTCAGCGCATTATCAGACGCAGCCGCAGGCGTCAAAGCACGCAAACTATTTCCGGTGTCTCTCGGACGAGCTCTAGCGCCGCCAATATCGGTCGCGTGAAACTCAACGGTGACGTCCTTCTTCGCAGGCTCCGGTGTGTGTTTCGCCAATTCTTTGTTGGCCAATTTAACGAATTCATCCACGCCGGCCGGCTGTTCGCTGTAAGCCGTCGGTCGCACAACTTCCACGGAACGCGTGATCAGGAGCCGATAGAGCACACCAATCGTTTTCTTCAAATCAAATTGAAACTCACGCATGGCTTGTCGCATCGTGCGACCATCCGTGATCCAACCGAGAATGGCGTAATCCTCTTTCTCCAGAGGCTGGACGTGGAGCGCATCTTGCCACTCCGCCGTACCGAAAGTTCTGGAAGGAACGATCTCAGTGTTTAGTCCTACATTACTCTCATAAAGGAACGCGCATTGATCGGCAAAACAACCGGGATCCGAGAGATTCAGATTGATGTTGCTGCGAATCGTAGTTTTGAAATGAGAGGGCAGCTTCTCGACGACAAACTCGCCATCGGACCAGTTGAGAAATTCAGAAAGCGCGTCCAGCCCTTCCAGAATGCCGAACGTGGCAACCAGCAAGTGACCGTCGCAAACAAAAACGTCACCGTTTTGTCCGCCTTTACTTATTCTCAGTCGATAGCTCTTAGTGGATTCCGACGCCAGCAATTGCAAAAGGCCCGGCAGACTAATGTCCTCTAGGTTGCCCTCAATCATCTTTGTATGTACCTTCTCGCGTTCTGACTATTCAATTTTAAATTGGTGGTGAGAGGACCTTATTAGTTTACTTAGTCAGAAGAAACCAATAAAGGTTTGAGTCCTTATGAATGTTCTTCCCGCAATTCGGGCTTCGGTAAATTTACAAATGTTAATTCCTGAGCAAAATGCTAGGGCTTGCGAGGAATTGGGTAAATACAGACTTAGAGAACCGTTACTATTCAATTTATGGAGCGAAACGCGCGCTGTGAGCACCCGAGTCACTGACGATATTATTGACGAATGGTCCGATGTAGACTTCGAGCCAGCTGCGGTTGCGGAAGACGAAGAGTCTGGTCCTGACGAAGAAGCCGCCGGTCCGGTCGGCAAGAAAAGCAAAGATGGCTTTACTGAAGATTCGGTTCGGCTCTATCTGAGAGAGATTGGCCGCGTTCGAATGATCAAGCCCGACGAAGAGATTGAATTGGCGCGACGGATTGCAACCGGTGATGGTGAGGCTAAAAAGAAACTGATTCAGGCTAACCTGAGATTGGTTATTTCGATCGCCAAGAAGTATGTGAACCGCGGATTGCCGTTTCAAGACCTGATTCAAGAGGGCAACCTCGGATTGATTCGGGCTGCGGAAAAATTCGATCACACTAAAGGATTTAAGTTCAGCACGTATGCAACCTGGTGGATAAGACAGGCTATCAGCCGCGGTCTTGCCGATAAATCGAGAACGATTCGCGTTCCTGTTCACATGGTTGAATCAATCAACAAGTTGAAAAAAACCAGCGCAAGAATATCGCAAGAGTTAGGCCGCAAGCCGAACGAAGACGAACTCTCGCTGGCGATGGAATTGTCCGTCCACAAGATTCAAGAGATTCTGGCCGCTGACCGCGAGCCGGTTTCGATGGAGATGCCGCTTAATCGCGACGAAGAAACTTATCTCGGCGATTTGATCGAAGACAGCGAATCGACGCGCCCTGACTCGAGCACAGAAGAAGAACTCTTGCGCCAGGACATTGGTCGCATGCTCAGTCAACTGACTCCGCGCGAACGAGACATCATGCACTTGCGCTACGGTCTGGAAGACGGACGGCAACGCACTCTTGAAGAAGTTGGTCGTTTGTTCAATATCACACGTGAGCGAGTGAGACAGATCGAACACAAAGCGTTCAGGAAGTTGAGACAGCCTTCTTGGAGCAATAAGTTGGTCGGATATTTGGACGACTAGCACCTCAGTTCAAAACAACTAGAACTATTTTGAAAGCCGGACTTCGAAGTCCGGCTTTTGGTTTTGGTGTGTTTCTAAACTCAAACATTCTGCTGCTGATGTAACAGCATTAACGGAACAGCCTTATCTAATATGTAGATCACTTGATAGCTTATAGGTCTAAGTACCGGAAACCAGTTCAGGAAACCCGTTTCATGACGCCAGCAGCCACAGAGACGGAAGCCGTCGAACTCACGGATCTGACGAACCTGGCTGAAAGCGGGCAGCGTCAGAAGCTGCGCCTGGTTTTGAATGACTTGCACCCTGCTGACCTCGCGGTCATGTTGACTGAGATGCAGGACGATCACCGACTGTCATGTTTTCGTTTGCTCGATTTGGATCATGCCTCGGAAGTGCTTTCCGAGCTGGATACAGAGGTGCAGGCAAATTTGTTGCGCTCACTCGGCGACATCGGCATTGTTTCGTTAATCAGCCGCATGTCACCAAACGACGCTGTCGATCTGCTTGCCGAGCTGCCCGAAGAGAAAGCCTCAGCGATTATCAGCCAGATTCCTGACTCTGAAGCGAAAGAAGATCTCGAAGAACTCATGAAGTTTGAGCAAGACACTGCCGGTGGCATCATGTCCACCGACTATTTGTCTGTGTTCGCAAGAATGACATCCGGTGAGGCTCTCCTTCATCTGCGCGACATGTACGAAGATCTAGAAGAAGATATCTACGACATTTATGTTGTCGACGAAACCAATGGATTAGTCGGCCACCTCGGAGTGAAGGAACTGATCACCGCTGATCCCATGCTGCTCGTCGCCGACGTGATGGATACAACCGTCGTTTCGGTAAAGACTTCAACCGATCAGGAAGAAGCAGCAGAAACTCTCGGTCACTATGATTTGCTCTCACTGCCGGTTATCGATGAATTCGGAAAACTGCGCGGCATCATCATGGCCGACGATATCATCGACGTACTCAAGGAAGAAGCTAACGAAGATGCTTTTCAATCCTCGGGGATCTCGTCGCCAGGCGGCGATTCGCAAGAGATGCTCGGACATAACGTCGGCAAAGCTTTCGGCGCGCGGCTGCCCTGGCTGATCGCCACATTGATGATTGAAACCGGTGCAGCCACAGTAATCACTCACTACGACTCAGTGATCAGAGACACGGTGGCCGCAGCTTCGTTTATGCCGTTGCTTTCGGGTGTTACCGGCAGCGTCGCCACGCAAAGTACTTGCATCATCATTCGTGGCACCAAAGACAGAAACTCCCTCAATACGAAATTGATGGTCAAAAATCTTTTTCACGAGATCAAAGTGGGCCTGCTCCTGGCAGTTCTTTGCGGCGCCTGCACGTTCTTGATAAGTATGCTGTTCAACCACTCGCATCCTCAACTTGGTATCATCGTGTCCGCGTCACTGATTTTGACCATGACGGTTGGAGTTGTGATTGGAACGATCATGCCGATGTTTTTCCAGAAGATTGGCATTGATCCCGCGCATGCTAGCGGTCCGTTAATCACTAGCATTCTCGATGTTTCCACCATGACTATTTATTTGACCATCGTTCATTTCTTCCGCGCGAGTCTAACGTAGAAACGTGAAAAGAGATGTCGAGATCGACGAAAGCTGAAACCCGGAGATAGGCAGCAAGACTGGAGATTAAGGAGATTGGCAATGACTACGACAGGTCTGAGTCCCAACGGCAAACTCGACGAAAAACGCGAAGCGATAAACAAGGCAGAGCAAGCCAGTCAAAAAAGACAAAACGACAGAGGCTCTCTGACTGCCAGACAACGAATTGAAAAGCTTGTCGATCCTGGTTCGTTTTTAGAAATCGACAAATATGCGTTGCACCAAACCAATGACTTCGGAATGGATGAGAAGCGCGTCTTAGGCGACGGTGTGATCACCGGGCAGGCGACAATCGATGGACGTCCGGTTTATCTCTTCAGTCATGATGTCACTTTCGTCGGTGGTGCCCTCGGCGAAGTTTTCGCGCGCAAAGTGACTAAGATCATGGACCTGGCTTACCAAGCCGGTTGCCCGGTAATTGGCTTGAACGAAAGTGGTGGCGCGCGGATTCAAGAAGGCGTGAAAAGTCTGGCGGGATACGCTGATATTTTCTATCGCAACGTGAAGAGCTCCGGCGTCATTCCTCAGATTTCAGTGATCTATGGTGCCTGCGCCGGTGGTGCCGTTTATAGTCCTGCTGTTACTGACTTCACCATCATGGTGAAGGATAAGAGCTTCATGTTTATAACCGGACCGGAAATTGTGAAAACAGTTACCGGTGAGGACGTCACTTTAGAAGAGCTCGGTGGCGCTGTGGTGCACAACACCAAGTCCGGTGTGGCTCAGCTTCTTGCAGAGGATGAAGAGGATTCGTTTTTACTGACGAAAGAACTGTTTTCTTACTTGCCTTTGAATAATCTTGAGTCGCCACCATTTGTTGAAGTCGGTGATGAAGCTCAGCCGGAAGATTGGCAGGAGTTGGATAAGCTCATTCCATCTGAATCTACGAAGCCTTATGACATGCACGATGTGCTCAGTAAGATCTTCGATTACGGTGAGTTTTTCGAAATAGCACCACTTTATGCCACCAACATTCTCACTGGTTTCGCAAGACTGGGAGGGCATGTAGTCGGCATCGTCGCCAACCAACCGAATAGACTCGCCGGTTGTTTAGACATCAACGCTTCAGTTAAAGCCGCAAGATTCATCCGCTTCATCGATGCATTCAACATTCCAATCGTCACTTTCGTCGATGTCCCTGGCTATCTGCCTGGTACTTCGCAAGAATTCGGCGGCATCATCAGACATGGTGCCAAATTACTTTACGCATATTGCGAAGCAACTGTTCCAAAACTTACCGTCATAACCCGCAAAGCATACGGTGGTGCCTTCGATGTACTCGGTTCAAAAAATGTGGGCGGCGATTATAACTTCTCCTGGCCGACAGGCGAGATCGCAGTTATCGGCGCAGAGGGAGCGGTTAATCTGCTTTACCGCAAAGAGCTGAAAGCCGATCGATCAAAATTCACACCATTAGTTTCAGACTACCGCGAGCGCTTTGCTAATCCATATGTGGCTGCTGAAGAAGGTTACATCGATGATGTAATCATGCCTTCGGAAACTCGCAAGCACCTGATCTCAGCGCTGAAGTTCCAAAAGAACAAGCGCGTCGAAAGACCGAAGCGCAAGCACGGCAACATTCCACTCTAACGGGTTTACGGCTTAGCGAGCAAATCGTATTCGCTGTGAAACGTTATCGCTTGGCGGAAAGGTTCGGGTGCACCATCGAAACGGAAAAAAGCGTTTCCTCGGGATACAGCAATCTTAAAGCACCGCTTTCAGAGTTAGTTGCATCGGCACCATTGGTTTCTGCAGCTAGGGGTGGACTAATCTCATCACCACCCGGGCTGCCCTTATAATCCATCGCGATCACATCGAAAGGAATATTCGTCGGCGCAGGCAATCTGGAATCGAAACGATTGGCAGGATCGTTGGCACCAACTTTATTTTGAACCCTGGCGATCACATTTGCGCCGACCGGATCCGGAAAACAGATCATGGCACCAGTTAAGGTGCCCTTTCGAGACTGGACCTTCGTGACCTTCTGGATGAATGAAGAAAGATAACGTTCGCAGCGCTTGTCAAAATCTTTTCTTTTTTGCGGCTTGACTAGTCTGACTACGATGATCGGGACATTCTGACTGTTGTAAAAGTAGAGGTCGAGGACCGGCAATTTAATCGGAATTCAAATGCCCTGCCTGACAATTTCAACCTTGCAAGATGTGGCGCGGGCAACTGATTCCCACAATTCTTTCTGGCGGTTGTAGAGCCCCGTGCGGTGCGCGTATTCGAAATATCCGCCCAGGACATAATTGACAAGCGATACGATGTCGCGCGCCGGCTTTTTCCCGTCGAACTCGAGCGCGATATTTTGCGTCGCAGTCTTGACGTCCTGCGGTGATACATCGCGCGGATTGGCGACTACGGAGTAGAGCCCGAAGGCGTCATTTGCCAGACATTTGATACGTAATTTTCTAAGGCTCATTTTATTTCCTGACACAAGTATATTGTGGCAATCAATCGTGGTACATCTATGTAACGACGTGAAATCGGCACTAGCTCAACGTGAGGAGGAGCATACAAGTTATCCGACGTTAGCTGACCCCCGGTCAGCTGATAATAATGTAAACTGGAAACAGGCGTGTAGGCGGCAGGCACCTGGCTTTCTATGGGGGAAGGCTAGATGCGTGATTTAAGGATTGAACGCGGCTCCTGAGCGTAGCAAAAATCGACAAGACGCGATATCTTCTCAAAGGACGCGCCCACCTTGGGCTTAGTTTTCCATTGCATGAGTGAATAGTCGAAGGAACGAAACGGACCATCGACAAATCCGTAAGACATTGAAAAGGAAACTAGTAGCTAAACTACGATGACACTTTTACCTTCTCGAACCAGTTTCAACATGTCCGCTTCTACTGTTCTTATGGACATAAAGAAGGGGGGCAACGAAAAGCGGAACGAATTCGTTTGGGTTAACCAAGAACGTATTTATGCAATCGCTTTGTTGGCTACTGGCAGTCCTCAAGATGCTCAAGAGATAACTATCGCAACGTTCAGAAACGCATTCGCTTCCTTAAAACAAGCGTTGCCGAAAAAAGAAAGTGACGTAACCATATGGGACTGGTTGTCACAATTTGTCGTTGAAGCATGTGGCGAATATCACGCCAGTCATTCAGATCCTCCTGCTGAAGGCGACATTGACCCCGCGGCTGACGGTTCCGCCAATATGGATTGGGAAACCACGGTTCTTTTAGGTGTCCAACGTATTAGAAGATGTCTCGGCTCATTGCCTGAAGACCAGCAAAAGGTTTTCTACCTCAGGCATCACTTGGACCTCAACTACGATCAGATTTCAATTGTTCTGAATCAATCCGTCGAAATGACGATGGCCTCTTTGTTCAGAGCAAGAGTTCAAATCGTAAAGTGCCTGGGTCGAGGATAAGAGATGCCCCATAAATTTTTGCAGGTGTAAACAGAGTAATGAGCTGCAACGAGTACAGATATATAATCCAGCACAGATTCGACGAAGACCTCGATCAAGACGACGTCAACTCGGTCGACGATCACATCGATGCATGTGAATCTTGTGCGAAGTTCGAACATCAACTAGATCAAATGATCCAGGGCGCTGAAGAGATGCCCCTACCTGAAGAGCTGACTCCGCCTAATCCGGAAGCTCTGGCCAAAATGGTTCAAGACAAATTGCCACAACAAAAGTCTTCTGTCTTTTCCATGTTTGCAAATATGTTTGGTGGTTCCAGCGGCGGCAATTCTGCCAAAGCTACTAAAACAAGAATCAGTGACAAGAAAACCGAATTTCCAAAACGGGCCGCCAAAGGCGCACCGCCGGAAAAACATCGCAACGCCCAGGAAGCTGCTGACGACAAAGACATGTCCAGCCGCCTCAAGTCTCTTGCGCGCGAACCGGAAGAAAGTCGTGACGTGCAGTCGACGACTAAAGGTTTGGGCGAGAAATTCGGATTCGGCAGCAACGCCCTCAGTCCACAAGATGCAGCTACACCGCTGACTCTTGCCGAATCGATTCGCAGAAAGATTTCCGAATCGCAGAAAATCTCCGTTGACGAAGAAGATGGTGGCGGCATCGCGTCCGAAGACCGTCTCTCACCTGCAGCAGCAGGCGGCGGACAAGACAATTGGAACCAACCTATAAAGATGCCCGGCGGCCAGGCGCAGCCGGATGCCGGCTGGACGCCGCAAGGTGGACCGCCCGCTAACAATTGGACGCCTCAAGGCGCTCAGCAGCAGCCTCCTCCCGGAGGTCAGCCCAACGACATCGGATTAACTCCGGGTAGCGAGGGTTGGTCGGCAGACCAGCGTGCACCAAAAGGCACCAGTTCTGGTGACGAAGATGCTGGTTGGGGTCCTCCTCCAGCCGGTGGTGCCTGGGAAGATCCAACCGGTGGCGCAGGCGCAGGACAAAATCCAGGACAAAACCCTAATTTTCAAGCCTCGCAGGCAGCGCAATCAGGCGCGTGGGACGGTGTGCCGAATGGTGGCGCTCCACCTCCGCAAGGCGGCCAAAACCCAGACGGCTCTTGGGGAGCCGGAGCTCAAGCGAGCTGGGCGAATTCGCCTTCACCGACTCAACCAACATCAGATCAATTCGGCAGCGGAGGCTGGAACGTTCCATCCGCTAAAGCCAATCAAACAAGTGCACCAGTAGCAGAAGGTCCTCCTCAAAACGCGAACGCGAACTGGGATGGAGCACCTGGTGGTGGCGCCGTAAATTCATGGGGCGGAGCTCCGCAGAGCGAGCCGGCTGGAGCGAAGGGCGCCGGCGGCTGGTCTGAAGG
>JADYXR010000031.1 GCA_021772095.1 Candidatus Obscuribacter sp.
CCACCGGAGATAGTGCCACCGTGAGTGGTGCCGCCACCAGTACCGCCGCCTCTGTACTTGTCGCCGATTGCAGCCGATACTCTCAACGCTTGGAACGTGCGAGTGTATTCTTCTGCGTTTGCACCGGCGCCGACGATGTTGGCTACGTCGTTGACCATCGCTACGTTGCGGCAAGACTCGTCGCCGTATTCGGAAGATAGAGCGCTGATTGTGTTGATTACGGCTGGCGCGATCAATTGTGCTTCGCGTCCGACCCATGCATCGGCGACCATCGGATGGGCGTCCGGCATTTCGGAAGCTTGTCTCGACTCCATGTAAGCCGTCGCGCCGGAGATGGCGGAACGCTGTTCCCATGGACGCGATCTGAGTACGGTTGGGTTGGTTGCAATCGCTCTTGAAGTCGCGTTGATCGGAATGGCATTTCTTACCAGAGTTTCTGTAGCTGGGATATGACCCCAGTGCCAGCTGGATTCCGGAGAACCGCCATCGGTCATGATGTGCACACCCCAGGCTTGTTGCTCGTCGGTCATCGGACCGTAGCGCTGGTTGAGGTGCTCTGTGTACGCGTTGCCTTCTTGTCCGTTGACGTAGGCTTGCGAACCTTTGACTGCTTCTGTGTAGAGAGATTGTTGGAATGCTTGTTTGGCATTCGATGTCTGAGCCCAGCTGCCGCCGTTGTAGGAGAGGATACCGGAAGCCATGCGCTGTGCGAATCCTTTCGGTTGGTCGGCGCCTGCGTCAATGGAAGACTGACGGGCTGCGTCGTAAGCTGCAGGGTCATTGCCAACTAGACCGGCGTAACCGGCGGTCATCATTTGCAGTGCCAGTCTGTCCGGGTCCATGCCTTCAGCGTGTCTGACGTGGAAGGTCTGACCTTTGGCGTTACCGATCAATTCCGGTTCGCCTGAGGTCGATGGTCCAAGAGTGACATCCTGAGCCAAACGGATAGCGCCGGAGATACCACGAGGTGGAATCCAACGATAGCCGGCTTGTTGATAGTTCTTCATCGGCACAACGCCTTGAGCAGCTTGCAGTCTTTGCTCGTAAGGGCTGTCCGGAGCTTCACCGTGAGGTTTGCGGGCTGGACCGTCGTCGCCGCCACTGATCGGGGGACGTCCGCCGCCACCACCACCGCCGCCTGCGCCACCGCCGGCGCCACCACCAACTGGAGGCTTGACCGGCTCGTCATCCGGGACCCACCCTGGATCGACGAAGCCTTGAGCGTTGACATTCGGAGGTTTGCCGCCGCCACCACCTCTGCGCATTGCAGGGATAGGGATAGCACCGGAAAGTGCAGCAGTTGCTGCGGCAGCACCAGCTGCGGCACCAAGTGTAGGCAGGAGATCAACCTTGGTGGCAGGTCCAGCTGCAGCCGGTCCGCCAGCGCCTGGTTTAACTTCGCCGATTGCTGTTGCCGTTTCGGGCTTCCAGCCTTCACCACCGGCTACACCGGCAGGAGGTTGAACGTTAAGTGTGCCATCGCCACCGGCTGACTCGACAGGAACTTCGCCTGCAACATTAGCGCCGCGATTACCGGTAGGAGCGCCAACACTACGTCCTGGTAGTTTCACCGTCACTGGCGCGCCACCCGCTTCCGGACCGGCAGCACCTTGTTGAACTACTTCAGTTTTAGAATCTACTTTGCCGCCAGGTTTTCCAGCATTGGCAAGATCGGTTTTGACCGGTGGCAGTTTGCTTGGATCGGCATTGGTGTCAGTTGCGCCGTCATCGCCCACACGTGGATCGGTAGTCGGGTCGATGGAACGAGCGGCAGCTGGATCGCTAGTTGCGCGGCTCAAACCTTGTATAGAAGGATCAGAACTGTTGGCGCCGACTTTGCTTGCGGCTCCTGGTTTGCGGTTTGGAACGACGACCGAAGCGCCTTCAGGTCCACCGGCACCTCCAGGCACTACGCCTGGTGCTAGTGTCGGATTGATTCCCAGCTTGGCACCATCTTTGCCGGTGCCGCCTGTAGTCGCGCCCGGTGTCAATTTCACGCCACCAGGACCGGTTGCGCCGTTGGCACCTTCTTCAACATCCATGCTCAGTGGACGACCATCGGGACCTAAGCCACCACCGACGCCATCTTTCTTAGGGTCAGTCGAGAGTGCCGCTAAATCTTTGGCATCGGCAGTCGGAGGGGTAATTCCGTTTTTGCCGCCTTGCGGTCCATTCAGTTTTTTATCGACTGCAAGGGTTTCTTGTTTACCGTCAGCACCAGCACCGGTGCCTGCTGCGTTCGGTCCTTTCGCTGCCGGCGGTGTCAGACCGCGAGCCAGTGCTGAAGCCATATCGGCTCCGCTCTTAGGATCGTCTTTCTTACCGTCTTGACCGGTTTTAACATCTTTGCCTTCGACCAGTTTCGGACCAACTGGTTGTTTGTCTTTGTCCTTGTCGTCAGCAGTTCCGTTGTTAATTGAGTTCTCGAGAGTCTTAGCTGCCAGAGCGGCTTGTTCCAGAGCGGCCGCATTGTTGCGTTGTTCTTGCGTCGAGCCAGGTGTTCCAGCGTTTGGATTCAATGCACCAGCAGCTCCAGCGGCAGCCAGACCGGCTCCGACGGCAGTCGCTACACCAGCACCAGCCAGACCTTTCTTCGCTGCATCAGCAACCGGAGTACCAGGAGGTGTGCCAGGAGTGGCGCCGTCTGCGGGTTTGATTGGTTTGCCGGCAGCGTCCAGCCCGCCAGGTACGCCTTCGCCTTTCTTCTTACCATCCGGACCAGTTTTGGTTGGAGGTGTTGCTCCTGTGCCATCAGGCTTGCCGCCTTTAGGTGGAACGATTGGCTTGCCGGTAGTTGGATCGATGGCGCCGCCGCCGTCTCCGTCTTTGCCGCCTTTCGGTCCATGAGCAGCGTCGCGAACTGATTTAAGTAGATGCGGATCACGAGGTCCGTGCGCCAGACCATTGAGGTCGGCTTTCTTGGACATCTCTGGTCCGCGTGCTGCACCGGTCGTGGTATCACCACCGATGTTCTTAGCTAATTGCATGCCTCTTTGCGAAAGGGTATCGCTGAGGAATTTGCCGCCCTTCATCAAACCACCGGAAATCAAACCGGCTGAGATGAAGTCGGACATCGGGCTGATCTGCGCGCGAGCCAGGAATGAAGGAACCTGGATCATGAGCTGCAGAATGCCGACGGCGAGAATTATTTTGCCCCACGGATTGAAGTCCGAGAGAATCATGATAACGAAGATTTTGAGAAGACCAACCCAGACGAATGTCCAGAGACTGACTTCAACAAAGGATTTGACGAAACCGGAAGTGACGTTTTCAGTGTCCGGTGTCGCGAAGAAAACAATGAACAGAGGAGCGAACATGTATTGTGCTGTCAAAAGCGCAGTCTGAATCGCTTTCAAAACGAGGATGTAGATCAGCTCGGCGATCAGAATTCCACCTAATATAAGGTAGATAATCAATCCGGCGAACGCGACCAGGTTACCTACTGTGCCAAGAGCTATACCACCAGGTCCGGCACCAAGTACGCCACCAAAGGCTTGACCAGCCATCGGTGCAGTAGCGTTAGCGATAAGACCGGCACCAGCCATCAATCCGCCTTTAACAGCGGCTGCCATGGCGGCGTCCAACGCGGAGACTTGATCGGCGGAATTGAAATACAACGCCTTGATCATTTCGTTGGTGATTTGAATTTCGAATGCATAAATTGTCGGCCAGGCAAGCATCAAACCGGAGGTGAAGATCAAACGACCAACCGCACCGAGGAGATTGCCACCACCTCTCCAAGCCGCTTCAGCCCAGTATTTCCAAATACATAGAATGAATAGAAGAAGGAGAAGATCGACTGCGATACCGTACATAACATCTGCGCCCTGACGAACGAAAGGCGAGATATCATCGGAAGCTCCGCCACCAGGAACATTAGCCATTCCGTTGACGGCGATATTAGGGTTCAGTACGAACAGTCTCAAGAATCCAGTCAGAAACTGCACTGCGTCAGAAACCCAACCGTTGATGAATTCAGTTAACCACTTACCGATCAGCTGACCGATGTTAGCGAACAGTTGCGAGATGATGTCATCGCCCCAGAAAGTGTGAAGTCCAACGTAAGTCTCGTTGTACTGTCTGAAGTTGTCGGTAAGCATTGCTTCGACGTTCTGGATGACGGTGTCTTTGTTTTGCTCAGCAGCCTGGTTGACGAAATTGGTCGGCGGCTCATCAGGAAACGCGCGCGCTGTCGCATCGGTACCTTGAGCGCCGGGGCTTAATGCCGCAGAGCCAGGATCGGCAGGCCAGGCTTGTCCAGGCGGCGGTGGCTCAGTTTGAGCAAACGCTGCCGAGAAAAAGAAAGGTGTCAACAGCGTAAAAATTGCTGCCAACGCGAAAATCGACCGTTTCGTCGATTGCCGGGACTTTGAGGCTAGTTTTGAATCTACATTGCGCACGGGGTGTTGTTTTCGCCAATAGAAACTGAGTGGTTATAGCATGCAGTTTAAGACTGGCGGGACGATCTGTCATTGGGGAAATTCCCATCAAGGGCGGGCATTCTCCAGAATATTTTCAAAATTTTTGGTCTCCCGAAATCGGCATCGCATGCGCCTTTAATCATGCTTATTTCTTATATGCGAAAAAATTGGCGTTTTTACTCGGCAAAGTTTTCTAAAATCTGATGAAAAAGGTGAGAATTAATCTCAGAGCGCAAAACGTTTTTATGCCAAAAAGTTCGGAAGGACCGGCATCATAAGAAGCCGATCCCACCGAGCCGTTCGACAAAAGCTGTCTGACTTGATGTTCAATTTTTAGTTAGCTGCTCCGCCTTATACGGGATGCAGATTGAACTTTGCTGATGGACTGTGGACGTCTCTTTTTAGAGACCGCCGCCCAGACCGCCGTAGTTGTTGATAGCGAAGGTGCCGATCAAGTGGACCGCTGTAGGTCCGCCGAATCCGACGCCCAACCCTTTGGCTACGTTCATTGCGGATTCACCGCCGTCTCTTTGACCGAATGCAATCTTCATTCCTGCGAGTGATGAAGGCACTGTCGAGAGGGCTGTGACTACGCGGGAAATATCACGAGCGGTGTCATAACCGAAGTCTGCCAATTGTCCTACTTCGTTTGATTGACCGTAGCATGGATCTACTGGAGCGCCAACCAAACCTTGTGCGTGGGCTGCCTGGTCATAAATACCGACTGCCATTAAGACTAGTTGAGGAGCCAGCAGGAAACCCGCGCGGGTTGCGACTTTGAAAGCGTGTGATTTTTTGATTTGCGCGATTTTGGTGCTGAGTTTAGACATGAGTAGCCTCCTAGGGGTGAGAAAAATCGAACGGGTAGTGAAAGTAGTTTGTGGTGTTCAATAAAGGTCTTGGTCTTTCCTGGTGGTTCGTCTTTCGAGTGCGGTGTTTGCGCGGTCGGCTTAGACTAAACCGTGATGCTCATTTGTGAATGATTTGACCGTAGACAGCAGCGTCGCTGTTGAATGATGCTGATGGTTTGGTCGAACCTGACTTGAAGAATTGATTGCCGTACGAGGCAACTTTCGGTTTTGCATCCAATCCACGTGGTTGCTTCGGTTGCAGTAAGCGACCGGCGACTGCGTGTTTGGCTTGCGAATGACTTCTTGGGACCATTCTTCCGGAAAGATTTTTGCTTGCCGAAGGTGGTGCCAATCTTGCTGCTGGAGCTTGTTGTGGAACTTGAGCCACTACAGCTGGCTTGGTTGGTGCGGCTCCGAATAACGGATTATATGGAGTGGCGGCCAGAGCTTGTGGTGTTTTTGGAATTATGCGAGCTTGAGGCTGTCCCCATGAGACGCTCGGATGAACATTGGTTGCGACCATTGGTGGTGCAGGTGGTGCCACCGGCTTTGGTGCAGGCTTCAAGAAGCTTGGGTCGACGCCGAGGAAGCTGGAAGCTTTTGGAACCATGCCGTGTCCGACACTGGTCATTGGCTGTCTAGGTTGATTGAGATAACGACCAGGTTTGCCGGAACCATCGTGGTTCTTCCAGGTGTTAGGTTCGAATGCAAAACGAGCACCTTGAGCCATTGCTGGCGAGGCATCGGCGATTACGCCGGCAGCCACTGTGGCTAGTGTCAAAATTGCGAGGGTGATGTTCTTCATGATCTATATATCCTAAAAACGAAATCCGTTTCTCATACCAAAACCTGTCATAGTCAGCCCCGTGAAGCCTAGACCGAACAGTGAACCTGGACGTCTGAGCTGTGTCGCGAGGAGTCCTGCACCCATTCCCGCTCCACCAGCGAAGTTGTTGGCAAAGCCACCTCTTCGAGTGTCGCGACGAACGATTGGAACTTTGGAACCACCGGTCAGGGTCTGTGTTTGACTTGAATTTCCATATTGGGAAATCAAATTGTTGTTTGGATTGCCAGGGTTTGAACCCTGAGAAAGCCAGTCAGGCTGACCGATTGCGTATTGACCTGGAGCGCCTGGCATTTGGTTAGCACTCAAAGAAGAGGCTTGACCTTGAGCCATCGCCGGGTCGTATTGCGGCATTTGATTTTGCAGTTGGGTGTTGCCCATAAGAGATTCGAAAGCAGCTTTGCGCATGTCCTTGGCGGACATTGGTGCACCGCTGTTCATCTGTGGAGCTTCAGGCATAGCCGTCAGCTGTCCTGGGGTCGCGCCCATCATGACCTGTCCTGCACCATTGTCTGCCTGAGGCACCACTTCTGGTGGCAAGAAAGAATCTTGAGTAGAGCCCATTTGGGCTTGCTCTGGATAACCGAGTCCTGTTTGAGGATCGAAGCCTTGCGCCAGGGCAGGAGTTGCTAGTTGGCTAAGGAAGCCAACCGTCAACGCGATCGCGATGTTGCGTCCCGTTGATTTCAAAACCTTTGTACCTGTTGCTTGCATCATTTTTTCCGGAGCGATTGGGGTAGTCGGTGAACGTAACTGCAATAGTACGAAACTGCCCACCGGTTTAGAATCGGTGGTTTTCCCCCCGGCATGGGAATTACCCCCCTCTCGGCTCGCAATAGAATGAATAAATGACTAGTAAAGAGTCAAAACAAAGGTTTTAAAGTTTGGAAAAACTTGAGAATCCCTGAACCTGTGGCAGTTGCGGAGTCGCTTATCTGTCCCGCGCTATCTGCGTATCTTTTTTGCGATAAACTGAACTTTGTTAGCTCCAGTGAAAATTTTCGCTACTTGGGATCCCTATTTCGCGTTGCAATCGAGAAAATGAAGTACGTACACATCCAATGGATGCACGAATTACCTGACGCGCCGACCGACGTTTATGCCGAACTCGATGACGATCGAATGGAAATTCGAAAGATCGAAGTGTTTCGCGACGAAAGTGTCGGCTATGCCCTTCTGGGGCTGGCAACTGATTCGACGAGTCTGCGCCCGTCGCCCGTGCCTTATGTTTCTCAACTCAATCAAGACCCTAAAGCCATGGCTCGCGATATCGAGTGGCATGAGTTTGATGATTTGTGGGACAAGCTTGTCAAACCAAAACTCTAGAGCTGTGAGCCTGGCGCATCCAACGAAGCGACTCCTGTCAGAAAAACTGCTCGATTTTCTGACGGACCTGATGACTGTCACTATGACAGTTGGTCTGATTGGAACTTGCATCTATATAGATGGTCGTTCGCAAATCAAATCACTTCCTGGGCTTCTCCCAACCGACTTAGATTGAACCTCTTTGATTTTGATTTTGGAAGTCTTTGATTTTGATTTTGGAAGTGGCACTTGCAAAGCGGCATATCCAAATTCAGATTTTCCCGAAATTCCGGCATATTTTAATATGACCTTGACTTCCAAACCTGACTTCCGAACCTCCGACTACGCTTTTGTAACCGGAACTCGCTGATGAATCATCCGCGTTGTTCGTTTCGCACTCGAGGTGATCGGTTTCGCACTCTAATGATCGTTTCGCGCTCGAATGATCGTTTCGCACTCTAATGATCGTTTCGCACTCTAATGATCGTTTCGCGCTCGAATGATCGTTTCGCACTCTAATGTTCGTTTCGCGCTCGAATGTTCGTTTCGCGCTCGAGGTGATCGTTTCGCACTCTAATGATCGTTTCGCACTCGAGTTTTACTGACCGTTTCGTACTCAAAATATTTCTTCGTCTCATCGGTTAAGGAGAGGATCGGCAGATCTGCATCCGCCGATCCTTTCCGAGCCGTTCGACAAAGTCTTTCCCGGTCGATTACTTTTCGGTCGTGGTCTTTTTAGAGACCGCCGCCCAGTCCGCCGTAGTTGTTGATAGCGAACGTTCCGATCAAGTGGACCGCTGTTGGTCCGCCGAATCCGACGCCCAGCCCTTTGGCTACGTTCATCGCGGATTCTCCACCATCACGTTGACCGAAGGCGATCTTCATGCCGGCAAGAGACGAAGGTACTGTGGACAGCGCTGTAACAACGCGTGAGATGTCGCGAGCGGTGTCATATCCGAAGTCTGCCAATTGACCTACTTCATTAGATTGTCCGTAGCGGGGATCTACTGGAGCTCCAACCAATCCTTGAGCTTGAGCGGCTTGATCGTAGATACCGAAAGCCATAAGAACAAGTTGTGGAGCCAGGAGGAAACTGGCGCGGCTGGCAACCTTGAATGTGTGAGAAGAAGTGATCTTCTTACGGAGTTGCGATAGTTTCATGGTGAACCTCCTAAAGGTTTTGCGATGTTTACGGGATTGAAAAGTTTGTTGTGATTCCAGGACTGAGTCCTTGTGGTCGACCTCTAAGTCCTAGAAGTTCGTGATGATTGCTGAGGGAACGAGATGTTGACCAGTCTTCTGGTAGTTAATGTTGGCTGGATCAAACTGTTGATATGGGAAACCGAAGTCTGTGGATTTGTTCGAGTAGACTCCCGTTCTTCTCAAGCCTTGACCAAACTCTGTTGTTTGTTGAGCGGTCAGACCGAGAATTCCGTTTTCTCTGGTGGATGATAGACCGTAGTCTTGAACTGTGGATCCGGTAGGGATTGTTGTTCCGCCGGCTTGGAACCGTTGACCGCCACCCAGGTCGATGGCGCTGTTGCGCCAGCCGTTGCCTGAAGGTACGCCTGTTACAGCGCCCCAACCAGCCCAGGGTCCCAGTCTCTCGATGTTGTCCTGACTTCCGTCAGTGCTTCCGCCGGCGATCATAGAGTTTCTGCCGCGGTATCCATATTGGTGGGTTTCTTGTCCGCCGCGTCTTTGCGTTGGAATCGAGGTGTAATATCCACCCGTTCCTGGCAGACCACCAGCAGGATTGATGTTGATCTCTTGTGCTGGGTTGAAGGAACCCATTGGCGCTTGCATTGAACCTGGATCAGGTCCTGGTGTCGAAGGAGGTGCCGGGATGAACGGTGTCAACGCCGGTCCAAGAACTCCGGGAGGAGACTGAACTGCAGGATTAATAGGTAGTGGAATACCGGAAGTGCCGTTGTCGATTTGGTTCGCTGGGATTGATGGAACCCAGGGAAGCAAGGTGACTGGTGCGCCCAGTACGCCAGGGTGGACACCAACTGGAGTGGAGCCGTCTCCGAAGGCTGGTGGCTGACCTTCCGGTGGTGGCATGAATGGTGCCGAACTTGGTGCGCCATCTAGCAATGGCGTGCGGATTGTCTCTACCGGAGATCCAGGCATACCGCCTGGTTGTGGTGGAGAACCGGGAAATGGCTGAGCATTGGCTGCTGAAGCCAGACTGCCGAATGCCGCAGCTACAATTAGGGTTGAAATTACTTGGGACTTACGCATTGTCGGCCTCCTGAAGCCATAAAAACAATTTAGTAGGGAGCGATTGTGAGTCTTGCTCTTTGGCCGTCCTTTCGAGAGGACCGATTTCCATTGAGATCAGTGGACGATGTTGCACCTGGCCGACTGGGAGGACGATTGTTTGAACCTCTCTGCCCCTGCGATGCCTTGTTTCGGGGTCCGTCTTGCGAGAATTGCGGGTCTCTAGCCCGATTAGGTTTCTCGCTTAACTTCTCTCCGAAGTCACTGGATGTTGAAGCGTTGAACCCCAACCGTCCATGGTCTTCTGTTGTCTGTCCGCCCCATCTCTGGATTGGAGCATTGCCCTGGATACCGCCACCTGAAACTGTGGTCACCGCCACTGGTGCCTGGTAAAAATCTTGTGGTGCGTCAATGCTACCGGGATCGGTAGGTGTAAATCTGGTCGGCGGTGTGAGATATCCTGCGGCGGCGGCTGTTGCTGCTGCCTTTCCTTCCATGCCTGGAGGAATAAGCGGCATTTCAACGTGCGATGGTGGTGGCAACAACGAAGCACCGAGGTGCCCAGGATTGGTGCCCATTGGGGCCGAGCCGCTGCCGATTGGCGGGGCTTGCCCTTCTTGTGGTGCCTGGTAAGGGGCACTGGCAGGACCCTGCTCAACGTTAGGCAAGTACATGTTCTGGTCATAATCATTGTTCTGATTAGGATTCCAAACCTGTGCTTCAGCCTTAGCAGCCAGCAAGACTACGCTGAAAGCTACAAGCGTTACCGCCAGTGCCGTCATTGTGATTGTCTTGCGTCCCTTGCTCACGGTCTTAACTCCGAATTCGTGGGGTTTTTCGCCTTAGCAACTGCATGAGTTGCGCGGTGATTGCCTCAACAACGTCAAAGGTACAGCCTGCGGCAGTCCAAGTCAGCCGGTGATTCCACGTACTCACCCCCGGTTTCTCCCACCCTATACCGGAAATTTTTGGCAAATCCGTATAGACCGGTGCTGGCGCCAAAAGAATTTGACATCAATTAATCTTTAAAATCCGAACTCCCCGGCTTTCGACGAAACCGAGAGCGGAGCCCAAAAGGATGTTTTCCTTAGGTTGAAACCACAGCATGTTGATTTTCGAATACTCAAAAAAGAATTCACCTGGCACTACAGACCGGCGCTGGATGCGAATCTCCGACGCAGCCCTGCACTTATCGAAGAGTGCTTCATCGTATAAACAACGCGCGGAGACAACCTAGGCGAAGCCGCAAACGTAATGTTTGCGTTGGTAGCAATAATCATCAAGCCCCAAAACCCAACGGTTTCGTTCGCCTCGACTCAATCAACATCCGGGAAAGTAGCCAAGCCGAATTTAAAATCTCTCAAGATCCGCAAAGAGGAAGGCTTTCAGCCAAACATCTGGGTCAGCCAAATCAACGCCGCGTTTATTTGGCATAAGGATTTCAATGCCTCATAGAGAGTTCGGGTGCTCGATCGTTCTACATATATGATGCGAAAGACCAAACGTCGAACGAAACTTCTCTCTGTTGTCCTGCACCAGCCACACACCAGAGGAGTGCTGTGGCGCATATCTTGTTAACAGCCATTTCGATGGCAGTAATCGGATTCGTTCATACGATTTTTCAGTAATTTCTTTTCGATTGTTGGATTACCCCTGCAAAAGAATAGAACGATTGAACGCCAATGATGCGGACCAATGCTATGCACTGGTCCGCTTGAAATTGAAAATTTAGTTGATTGAACTAGGCAGCGCCGCGAGCGGAGTTTCGTGAGTCCTCGCCCTCTTCGTAGTAGACGTCGTTGCGTTCAGTGATGTGGCTCATGAATACTTCGTCTACCAATTTTTGCTTTGCCGAACTTGGTAGGATCGAAGTGAATGAATCCATTTCGAGTTCGTAGCTCGTTTCCGTTGTTGATGTAGTTGCGACGTCAGGATTCGCGGCTCCGAAGAGTCCGTGTAGAACTCGCTCGGCGTACTGAGCGCGTGGTGGTATGGCATCTTCGATGACGGTGGCTTCTTCCATGGCTGGACTGATTTCGGCTTGCTTCCAGTACGACATGCATACGTGGTCTGCTGTGACTTGTCGTTTAGTATTTCGCGAGGCGAGTAATTGACCGCCGAGAAAATTGTCGGGCGCGTCCGGCTTTTTGTTCACGCCTTCGTTTGTGGACCAATCGTTGTCTTTTAAATACATGGTTCCCCCCAAGGGCGCACTAGTGCAGAAGCGACTTATGAAAGTTGCTTTTGCGGCGCTCGACTCGATGTTCTGTAAACATATATTAGCTCAACTGTATTCCGTCGATGCTTGAAAACCTAAAAATAATTTCGGTTTTGATCTTCGACGCTAATTTCAGTTTGCCTGAAAGCAGCGACTCATCACGCTTTCCGACGAAACAATGAATTCAAAATTCAGTTCGAAATGGAATCGAAATAAGAAGGCACCAGATCAGATTTTGCAAACGACAAGAAACTTTTATTGCCAAATGCAGATCGGTCCACCGGGAAAAATTCCTGGTGGACCGATCCTTCCGACCGCCTGTGCTGCTGGAGAAAAGCTAGTGTATAACTGACCTCTAGGTCTAATTCCTTCGCTCGTAAGCGAGTGTTAACGAGCTTGCACGCCTCACGACAGTTATGTCGCTGACGGACAATGTGCTCCGCGGGTGGTATCGCGACCAATCCATTTATATAGGAAGTGCCACCATCTCTTCGCTTTTATTTCTTCCAGATCCGCTTTCGTATCCTTCAGAATAGTTGAAAGTCTTTTGTTTTCTTGCTCGGCTGATGTGAGAGTGTCTTCCAGGTAATCTCTTTCCACTTTGAGCTTGGCCAGTGCATCCATGAGATAGCGACGCTCCATGACTGCAGCTTCGCGTTCGAATTCGATCGCCTTGAGTTGTCTTACTTCAAACTCGAGTTGAGGAATTCTTTGGATCGAAAAATACTGACTGACCATGATCTGTTTGACAGCGGAATTTTCTTCCGTCATCTCTTGAACTTTTTGAAGGAGAGCTATACAACGGCGTTGCAAGTACGAAATTTCGTCTTTGGTTTTTGCTGCTAGGCGCTGTTGTTGGTACTTGGTCACAACCTCGAGAACCTGACGGCGTACGCGTCTTTCTCTCGCTTGTTTGATTCGCTCATCCTCGCCGTCTGACACCACCTCTGATGCCCACTTAAAGATGTGATCTAACCCATCAAGTGATACTGCGTCGTCATGCTCATCGCTGCCCGGGGTAGTAAAGATGGAATTACTGCCGGTAGCTAGTTCTGGTTGCGTGCTCACAAAGCCCCCCTTTCTTGGACCCTATAATAGCGGCAAAGTTCCAGTTTGTAAAAACAATTTGCCACCATCCGGAGTACTACCGACGGCACCATATGGATCGCCAGTTGCGCGATCCGCCCATTGTAACGGGCTTAGCGAAGATATTTTTAATGATACCTTGGGCGGTGCCTGTTTGATTTTGACAAAAAACGTGCTCAATTTATCAGAACCATTAGCGATACCAGTACCGGATTTGGTGCCGTATATGTTGCCACCATATAGCCACCACTATAGAGCAGATCGAAGCAGTCCATCGAAGTGACTTTTCTACGTGTTACATAGTAGATACTGGCCGCCGAAAGCCCTTACCGGAACAGCGTTAGGCGTCTTTAAATTTGGACTCGAAACCACGCGCGGAGGGTTGATAATACTTTCTGCCCTTCAGTTCTTTTGGCAGACACTCCATATCCGTCTTAGCGTCATTGAAGTCATGGGCATATTTATAGTCTTTGCCGTATCCGACTTCCTTCATCAACTTGGTTGGTGCGTTGCGAAGGTGTAAAGGAACAGGATGCTGCAACGTGTTGTGAGCGTCATCAGCAGCCATTCCGTAAGCTTTATAGACTGCGTTCGATTTTGGTGCGAGAGCAAGAAAAACTACAGTTTGAGCAAGGGCAAGTTTTGCCTCCGGCATACCGATCAATTCCACGGCGTGCATAGCGGCAACCGCTTGTGGTAGCGCCTGTGGTGCCGCCAGGCCGATGTCCTCGGAAGCGAACCGAACCAGCCGGCGCGCAACATACATGGGATCTTCGCCGGCTTCGAGCATTCGTGCCAACCAATAGAGTGCCGCGTCAGAATCTGAGTTTCTGATCGACTTGTGCAACGCCGAAATAATATTGAAGTGATGCTCGCCATCCTTGTCGTATTTCAAAACGGCTTGTTGGATCGCTTCCTTAATCGCTTTCTCGTTGAGTTCCGCACTGCCACGCTTCTTAGCGAGGATTACCGCCAACTCCAAACTGTTCAGTGCAGTGCGTGCGTCTCCGGAAGAATATTGAGCGAGTTTAGTTAGCATCTCGTCTGATGCAACGATCTTCTCGGCGCCTAAGCCTCGTTCTTCGTCGTCAAGCGCGTGGCGGAGAATAGGAAGCAGCGCATCAAGACCGAGTTCATCCAGAATGAAAACTTTTAGCCGCGACAAAAGAGCTGAGTTGATTTCGAAAGATGGATTTTCGGTGGTGGCACCGACAAGAACGATTGTTCCACTTTCAACATACGGAAGAAATGCATCTTGCTGCGCTTTATTGAATCGATGAATTTCATCAACGAAGAGAATCGTGCGCCGCGACTCGATCTTCATGAACGCTTCTGCCTCGGCCATCACCGCTTTGATCTCTTTTATGCCGGAAACAACAGCGGAAAAAGATACCCAGCGACTGTCGGTGTTCGCGGCAATGATACGAGCGAGAGTGGTTTTGCCGACACCGGGTGGTCCCCACAGAATGAACGATACGAGATCGCCTCCAGCAGCCATTTCTCGCAGCACTCCGCCTTCGCCAAGCAAGCGATCCTGCCCGACAAATTCGTCCAAATTCCGAGGACGCATGCGCTCTGCCAAAGGCACTTTCCGAATCTTCGCCGTATCGAACATCGATTCTCCAAAAGCGGCCGTCCTCCGAATGATTGCTCATCCGCGAGTCGGAACAGACCCCGACGAAGCCCCGCTCGCAGGGCTCAGTACAAATAAAGGCTACCAGATGTGTTCGCCTTCGTGTACATCTTTACAGCTTAGCGCGCAGGGGTTGGAATCATTAGCTCAAGCCAGACCAGGTGCAAGATGTTCTAATCGTCGCTCAAATCGCGCGCACGATCTTTCAGACTTCGTTCGACTTCGCTCGACTTCCTTCGACTTCGCTCGACTTCGTTCGACTTGGTTCGGACTTCATCCGGACTTCGTTCGGACTTCATTCGGACTTCATCCGGACTTCATCCGGACTTCAGTTCAGTCCGAAGAATTCATGGAACCGGCGTTTCTCGAAAAGATCAGGTTGACGATGGCGACGCGCTTGTTGGCGTAGGTTTGGGCGGTTTGCTCAACTATAGCTTCGATTTCGCGTTGGACTGGTTCGTATTTGTAGGCGCCTAAAAGGGTGTTGCTGGGCTGGACTAATCCGCGGCTTTGGAAATGGATCAGACCGCCTGCCATGGCTTCGGGGCTCATGTAGAGCGCATCGGCGATTTGAGTTGGAGTTAAAGCGCAATTGGCCGCTCTCAAATATAGGAGCAGCTCCAGTTGCCAGACTGACTTGATGTTGACGCGTATAAAATTAGATACCGGAGTCGATATTTCCGAAATCGCCCTTGTCCTCATCCTGCTTTTGGAGTAGCGTTCCAGGAAGGCGCTATAACCACCAGTTTTTAGTTTAAGCTCCGAAAATTTCTCGAAAATTTCGTCAAACGAAAAGTGTAGCCTATTAGCTATAAGATACTATGTGTAACCTTCAGCGAACTTTATGAGAATTCTACTGGCTGAGGACGACCGCTTTCTAGCGGACGGACTTTCACTAGTTTTAAAAGATGGCGGCTACGCTGTAGACGTAGCCTGCACGGGCGTTGACGCCGAGAATGCTCTCTTCGAAACGCAGTACGATCTTTTGATTCTGGACATTGGTCTGCCAAAAATGGACGGAATTGAACTATTAAAAAGATTACGACAGCGGGGGCAAAAGCTGCCGGTGCTGATTCTGACGGCGCGCGATCGTTTGGAAGACCGTGTCAGCGGTTTAGATCTCGGCGCCAACGATTATATGACCAAACCATTCCAGCTCCCAGAACTGGAGGCGCGCATTCGAGCGCTTCTTCGTAAGGAGCAGTGGGACAACCGTACGGATGTAACGTTCGGTCCGCTGGTGTTCAATACGGTTACGCGGACGCCGACAATTGGCGGTGTCAGCATCGATTTATCCGCACGGGAACTGGCGATTCTGGAAATTATGATTCAACGGCTCGGCCGTATCGTTAACAAAGACCAGATTACGGAGGTACTCTCCGACTGGGATACTGAGGTAACTTTTAATGCTATCGGAATCGCGATTCACAGATTGAGGAAGAAACTCGAACCGCATGGCATAACTATAAGAGCGATCCGAGGGCTTGGTTACAGAATTGAAGAAGAGTCAGCCTAACAAATCACTGCGCCTGGAGTTGCGACGTGCACTCTTATGGCCGCTTTGCCTCTTGTGGCTGGTCAGCACTTGCGGTGCTTATTTTCTGGCGGTAAGTTTCGCGAATGATTCTCACGATCACGCGCTATTGAACACGGCAGATTCAGTCATCGCTCGTTTGCGCGCGGATGGCTCGCGCGTTTGGGCAGACATTCCACCGGCTGCTCAAGCCATTCTTCGGCACAACGATCGTGACAGATTTTACTATCAGGTGATTTCAAAAGATGGTGTGCGAATTTCCGGCGACTCAGTTTTGCCGGGTCCTTATCCAAACTTAGCCGCTCGCGAACCGATTTTTCGCTATGGCACAATTGACGGCGAAGAAGTTCGCGTAGCTAGAGTCAGAGCCGAACTTGATAATTATTCCGACAAGATTGTTCTGGTTCAAGTTGCCGAAACTTTGCATTCGCGACAACATCTGGCACATCAAATTTTGCTCAGTATTATCGTTCCGCAAATATTTTTGATCCTTCTTGGTGGCGTTGCTGTGTACCACAGCATTTCGCGAGGATTGCGGCTGTTAGCCACTCTTGAGCAGGCTCTGATTGAACGCACCAAGCTCGATTTGACTCCACTCGATGACAAAGAAGTTCCATTGGAAGTGCGCTCGTTGGTCGGCGCGATCAATGAATTGCTGGCGAGATTGCGTGGTGATCTGGAATCACAAAACCGTTTTGTCGCCAATGCTGCACATCAATTCCGCACACCACTGGCTGGTTTGAAGACTTACATCTACTATGCAAAACGGCTGCTCATGGGCGACGACACCGGCGATGATCCGGAGATGCGCAAGAAGCAAATTAACACAGTTTTAGATCAAATAGATTCCGGAACGGATCGCATGACGCACCTGGCGAACAAACTATTGTCGCTGGCGAAAGCGGATCACGCAGTTAGCAACAAAGCCACATTCGAAGCCGTTGATTTGAACATGATCGTTTCAGAAATCACGGCGGAACTTGTTGTCGAAGCCGTCAAGAAAGGCTTGGATCTTGAGTTTCTGTGCTCCGAAAATCCGGCGCTCGTAATGGGCAACCCGCACACTCTCACCGAGCTAGCTGAGAATCTCATCGAAAACGCCGTTCTCTACACCGAATCAGGCGGTCGAGTCCTCGTTAGCGTCGTCAACACGGGACACGTCTTACTTGCGGTTCAGGACACCGGACCCGGCATTCCGACTGAAGAGCGCGAACAAGTATTCGAACGTTTCTATCGAGCTCTCGGAACCGACGTACCCGGCAGCGGGCTGGGGCTGCCTATCGTCAAAGAGATCGCTATCGCACACAAAGCCGACGTAATCATCACAAGCGGACCCAGCGGTATTGGAACCACTGTCGCTGTGACATTCCCGGCGTTCTCGGAAAATCTATTAGTTGAACGAAGAGAAAACGGATGGCAAAAGCGTCGCGAGGAACGCAATTACCATCATCCAGGTGATTGATTTATGGTGCTTCCGGAAAAAATCGCCGTTCATAGCTCAGCCCAGTGAAACAGTTACTGAAACAAGATTACCATAGACTTTTAAACCAAATGTTGGACGCGACTTAGCTTACTCGCCATCGCCGCGCTCGGTCGAGTACGCAGCGTCGTCGCCATTCTCCGCGACCATCAGCATCGACTCGGAGCCGTCCTCCGCGACCAGCACCAAAGCGTCCTCGACGGCAGCTACCGCCCCGTCCCCAGCCAGCAAGTCGGCAACCGGCAAAGGATGAAGTGCGACATAGATACTGCCGGCGACGTTCTTTGGCAGGCCCGGGCAGGCTTCTAGTTCTTCGAGGGTGGATTCTTTTAGTCTCAAAAACGTTCCGAAGTGGCCGAGAAGCAGTTTGCGTCGCGCTGCGCCTACGCCCTTAAGATCGTCGAACTCTGACTTGAGAGATCGCGTCGCTCTGCGCTTGCGGTGGAAAGTGACGGCAAATCTGTGTGCCTCGTTGCGCACGCGTTGCAATAGATACAGCGCATCACTTCGACGTGAGAGCAAAACTGGATCGCTTTTCTTTGGAAAAAATACTTCTTCGTGTTTCTTCGCC
Source organism: Candidatus Obscuribacter sp. (assembly GCA_021772095.1). Lineage (GTDB taxonomy): Bacteria > Cyanobacteriota > Vampirovibrionia > Obscuribacterales > Obscuribacteraceae > JADYXR01. Next base: position 18,167 of record JADYXR010000031.1, read on the forward strand.
AACCCAACAATATCGAATCCATCAAAATTGAGACCGCTTGGCACCAGCTCGTTGAGCGCTTCTAGCGCGGCTCCTAGTTGACCCTTGCCACCATCTATGATGATCAGATTTGGAAACGGTCTGCCCTCTGCAAGAACTCGCGCATAACGTCGTCCAACGACTTCTTTCATCGAAGCAAAGTCGTTTGGCTCGCCTTCCACTGACTTGATTTTGTATGTTCGATAATCGCTCTTCTTCGGCATGCCGCGCTCAAACACGACCATGCTGGCGACGTTGTCTGTTCCCGAAATATTCGATATGTCAAAACACTCAATTCGTCTAGGCAAGTGCACGATGCCGAGTTCTTCTTTCAACTTGGTGAGAGCAGCTTCGCTGCGCGCATCCGAGTCATCATCAGGATTCGTGAGTTCGAGTTCAAGACTTTGCTGCGCATTTTTCTTTGCCATGTCGATCAAATTCGACTTGGGTCCACGCTGTGGAACGTAGAGTTTCACATTGCGCTGAGCCTTGCTGGTAAGCAGTTCTTGAATAGCATTCGCATCTTCGAGATTATGTTGAACAAGAACTTCCGATGGCACATAAACATCTTCGCACTGCGCATAATATTGATCTACGAACGTTTGGAAAGCCTCATCCCAACCAGTTTTCTCAGTGAGCGGCAAACAAACCGTTTCCGAAGAAACTAATTTCCCTTCGCGCACACGCATGATGCACGCAGCGAGAACCTTCTCTGTATGCGCTTCTGCGATTACATCACTGCTGACCTTTTGACTTTCGAAAAAGACTTGTTGTTTTTCAATTACAGTTTCAAGCGCGCGGAGTCGATCGCGAATCTTCGCGGCTTGTTCGAAATCTAAACGATCCGACGCTGATTCCATCTCGGTCTTCAGTTGTTGCAGAACTTCGGTTTGTCGCCCGGAAAGAAAGAGTTCCACCTGCTTCACTACTTTGTCATAAGTTTCTTCCACCACCAATTTTTGACATGGTGCAAAGCACAACCCGATGTAATAATTCATGCACGGTCGATCTTTGAACAACGGCTTTTTGCGTTGCCGCATCGGAAAGACCTTTCTTAAGACGCGCACAGTCTCCCACATTTGACCAGTTTCAGTATATGGTCCAAAAACTTTGTTGCGTGGATGTTCCTTCTTATATCTCGCCGGATCGCGCACCATAATCAAACGCGGAAAAGCAACATCGTATGTGATCGCCAACCACGGATATCTGCGATCGTCTTTCAGCGCGATGTTGTAGCGCGGCATGTGCTGCCGAATCAAGGTCGCCTCGAGAAGCAACGCTTCCTTCTCGGAGAGCGTGACGATGGTGTCGAGCTTCACGACTTTCGGCATCATCACGTGCAGTTTCGGTCGCTCGCGCCACGAAGCTTGATTCCAATAAGACTTCACTCGCGACTTTAACGACAGAGCCTTGCCAATATAAATAATCGCACCGGCGGCTTCGCGAAAGATATACACGCCAGGCTGATCCGAAAGCAACGACAGCTGCCGTTTCAACTCATCATTAATTTCGAAGTTGCCCATTTATCAGGTCTGCCCTAGCCATCCCAACACCATTATAATCTGTCCGGGTGCTGTTCCCCGGTTGGCACCGCGGTCAGATGGCTCCGTCTATCTATATATACTAAGCGGGAATGACGACTGACGCCATTCCACCTGAAAGTATTGAAAATAACTTCAACAATTAAAACGGCACTTCAGCTTTCTAGCCGGTCCTGGTTGATTCGAACCTGTGTTTCAACTATTGAACCGCCGATATCGAACCGGAGCTTCAACCGTCCAACCTGTACTTGCTGAACCTGCACAACAAGGTCAGCGGCACCAATCGCAATACTACAACTCGTTTTATTTGGAGAGTCCGTCGTTAAAGCAACGGTTTCAAATCAGCAGCAAAGTCGTTTTCCATCAACGTGGCAAAATCGATTTCGTCTTTGAAACGATCAGAGCGCGATTTTTTAGTTTCCTCAGCACGTGCTTGCTGCGATAGATCGATGCCGGGCATCGCCAGAGCAAGTGCTTCGCTTAAGGTTTCGACTCCGACAACTTCCATTTTTTTGGAACCAACGTTGATCGGCAAATTACATTTGGGCACGATCGCTTTCAGGAAACCGAGACGTGCTGCTTCTTTGACACGACGTTCCAAACAAACTACCGGACGAACTTCGCCGGTCAATCCAACTTCTCCGATGAAAATCGTTGTCGAATCAACAGAACGATCAAGCGCTGACGTGGCGATGGCAACGCCTACACCGAGGTCACCAGCTGGATCGTCGATATCTAATCCACCCACAATATTGACGTAGATATCGGCACGGCCGAGAGCCAATCCGACTTTCTTTTCCAGCACAGCAATCAATTGCAGCAATCGATTGTTGTCCCATCCATTTGCCAGACGACGCGGCGCACTATAGGTGGTGGCGCTCACAAGTGCTTGCACTTCCAACAATAGCGTTCGACTACCTTCGCCGGTTGCTATCACTGCGGTTCCGGACGCTGCTTGTTTCGTGCCGATCTTGCTCAAACGATCACCAAGCAGAAACTCGCTCGGGTTGCCGACTTCGGTCAGTCCTTCCTCCGTCATCGAAAAGATTGCGATCTCATTCGTTGATCCAAATCTATTTTTCACTGGTCGCAAAATACGCAATTGTCTTGTGCGATCTCCTTCGAAATGCAAAACAACATCAACCATGTGTTCCAAGATTCGTGGACCAGCAATCGATCCTTCTTTGGTTACGTGACCGACCAAAATGGTCGCGACGTTGTTCGCTTTTGCGGAATTAATTATTAATTGAGCCGATTCTCGAACCTGGCTGACAGAGCCAGCCGCGCTTGTTAAATCGCGATGGAAAACTGATTGAATACTGTCGACAATAGCGACGCCGTTTTGAAACTCTTTCAGCGTTTCCGAAATCTTTACCGAGTCTTGCTGCGTATCAACATGCACCTTGGAATCTTCCATGTTCAATCGACTGGCGCGAATGCGAACTTGCGTTGCCGACTCTTCTCCTGCAACGTAAAGCACACTTTGCGTCTTGCTTACGTGTCGAGCTACTTGCAGTAACAGTGTGGATTTCCCTATCCCGGGATCACCAGCCAGCAAAATTACGGCACCAGGCACGAAACCACCGCCAAGCACTTCATCGAGCCCAGGTATCCCTGCGCATATCCGTTGCGAATGCGAACTCTTAAGATCTTGTAAAAGTGTAGGACGCGATTGCTCTTGCGTCTCTGAGTTTACAGAACGAGTAACACCTTTTGAAAATGCGCTTGCCGTCTCGGTTTGCGTGATTTCTTCAACAAGCGTCCCCCAACTTTCACAAGCTGTGCATCGTCCTAAAAATCCAGAGGTTTGGAACCCACATTCCTGACAGGTCCAGCGTGAGCGCGGCTTTGCCATAACATTCTCCTATGGTCTGCCTATTGTACTCGCCACAATCTCAAAATCCGTTATACTCCTGTCATCCGCGGAAACCCAGTTGTCATCACGTCCCAGTTGTCAGTGGAGCTTTTATGTCTAGTCGTGCATTAGTAATATCTATATCCGCAGCACTCATTGCGGTCACTGGATATGGTGTCATCAATACTCTCGACAAAGGTACCGCACTCAGTCTAAAAAAGAATGTAGCTGCGTTTATCAATAATCCTTTTGAAGTGTTTGAAAAACCGAAGTACGAAAACGCCATCGCTCAAAAATACGGCGGAACCGATCCTCACGGACCTGATCCGCATGGCGACGACCCACACGATGAGATTCACGATCCAGGGTTACCAGCTAACGCTGACAGAAATGTCGGCAAGGCGCCTAAAGATGTATACGGCGGAACAGTTAACAACGATCAAAAGCCTTATTAAGCAGAATTTGATTCCTGCCCGAGCGATAGTTTGCGATAAACTGTAGTTTCGGATAAGGAAACTCGCGGATGATCTTTCAGTCTCCAGGACACATCCTGTTCACGCTAAATATTGCCTGGTGGGGAATCATTTTATTGCTCATCGCGGCTGCCGCGTGCTGGGTATACATGAATCGCAGCTGGAAGCTTGAGCCATGGTCAACTGGCTGGTGGACGGTCAACGGCATCATGCTCGGACTTTTCGCCCTCACTGTCGGGCAACGCGCGAAATACGTGATGCAAACCTGGGGTCAATACGCCGCCGCACCAATGGAGGCACTGACAACATGGTCGGTCTCCTGGCCGATCAGATGGTATGGCGCAATCATCGCACTTGGTTTCGTAGTCGCATCTTACTTTGTAATTCAAAAAGCAAAACGCTGGCAGCTCGATGTGGAGGAGGTTACCAACCTCGCACTAATCGGTTTTCTCGGTGGTATCATCGGCGGCAGGCTGTATTTTGTGATGCTAAACTGGTCGAGCTTTTGGGCGCAGCCCAGCGAGATCATCGCCATGTGGCATGGTGGCATGTCGATCCACGGTGGTATCATCGGCGGTTTCTTAACCACCGTACTTTATTGCCGATATGCAAAACTTCCTGTACTTCGATGTCTGGACTTGGGCGCTTGCGGTCTGCCTATCGCACAAGCGATTGGTCGGTGGGGCAACTTCTTTAACTCGGAAGCGTTCGGCCGTCCCGTGCCTGACGATTTTCCATTGAAGTTGCGCATCACTGAAAACGTACCACCCGAATATTTCACTCACCAATTTTTTCATCCCACGTTTTTGTACGAGTGCGCGTGGAACCTCAGTATCTTCGCCTTCCTCTATTACTTCGCATCGAAAAAATTATATCGATATCCCGGTCTAGCTTTCTTGTTGTACCTCGATCTGTACTCGCTGGGTCGTCTCATGATTGAACCACTTCGCGTCGACAGCATCATGGCCGGCGCGCTTCCTGTACCGATCATCGCAAGCGCAGCCACAATGGTAATCTCCAGCGCGCTGGCACTGGGCCTGATCTGGTACTACAAGAAAAACCCAGCAAAAATGTCGCCACCACTGGCGCCACTACCAACGGCACCATTGAGCGAGAGCGAGAAGGCCACGTAATTACCTCTGGAAATCGGAATTCGCAGTTCGGAATTCGTAGTTCGGAAGTGGAGGTATCGAAGGCGAACAAATTTTCCTCAGCATGCGGACGCCAGTTCACGACGCGCAACGTGAATCACGCACCATAGATGGTGCCGCATTAATTCTCTTGCTTAGCGCTTCTTACCTGCTGGTGCCGGCGGTGCGACTATCTTGAGTCTGTCTTTGACTGCGGCCGCGTTTGCTCCCGCTGGTTGCAATTGCAGATACTTTTGATAGTCCTTCTTCGCAGCTTCGTTTTGTTTTAGATCTTCATAGATCAAGCCGCGATAGTAGTAGGCATCAGCAAGACTTGGATTCTTATTGATCGCCGCACTGTATTCCTGCAAGGCGGAGGTGTTGTCCATATTGGCTTGCAGAGCGGTTCCCAGGTTAAGGTGGGTGTTTGCATCATCATTGATTTTGAGTGCGGCACGATAATCAGCGATTGCTCCAGCCAGATCGAATTTACCATCAGGAAGAGCTGTCGTCTGCTTTTGGATAGCGGAATCGATTAGCGGTTGCGCCTTGAATGCGCGCAGATTGGCTGCGGCATCTTTGTACGCTTTCTCGTTTGGATTCATGCTGGCAGCTTTATCGTAATCCGCAATCGCGAGATCGACGTCGTTCTTCGCGGCGTCATTACGCGATTGATATGCGGTACCACGTCCATAGTAGTACGCTGGCTCGTTAGGTGAGCCGGCAATCGCCTTGCCGTATTCAACGAGGGCTTCATCGAATTTGCTCTCGCCCTGGAGTTTGACAGCGTCATTGTAAGCGGTTGAAACCTCAGCGCTAGCTTTTTGTTGAGCCGCTGTTTGAATCTTCTGCAATGCTTTTGGATCGGCCTTCAGATCTTTCATACGCTGATCCGCTTGCGGTTTGAACGTTCCACTCGGAGCATTCTGGATATACTGCGTGTAGTGCATGATCGCTTGATTAGCGTTACCATCGTTTTCATCGAGCACGGCTAAGAAGTACAGGTTGTCTGCTTTCGCCTTGCCACCAATTTTGTAGCCTTGCTCATACGCATTTCTGGCTTTAGCAAACTCGCCCATGTTCTGATAGCAGACCGCCAGGAAGGTCCAGCAGTCAGCGTTGTTAGGCGTGATCTTCAAGACTTCTTCGTATTTCGCAGCAGCACCTGGGAAATCTTGAGCTGTGTATTTCGCGTTAGCATCATTGATCAGCGGTTCAACTTTCGCGTCAGTCAATCCACCGAGATAGGTTTTGATCTGAGCGATTTGATCCTTATTACTGGTCAAGGTCAGGGCTTTCTCGTAGAACAATCTGGCGTTGTCGAGATCACCTTTTGCCTGATAGGCAGTAGCTATCGCGAACGGATAAGCGAATTCCTTAGGCATCGCTTGTGCCGCTTTCAGATACTCGGCGATGGCTTCATCGTATTTAGTGTTCTTCTGAAGGTCCATGCCCTTGGTGTAGGCATCTTCAGCGACCTTAGCATTGGCGATATCAGCAGTGGTGGAAAGCTTTTGTGTGTCACTGATGTTCTTAGTCAACGCATCGACTCGAGCTTTAGCATCAACGAAATAGGCGCCGGCAGAGCCAGCGGTTTTGACATAAAGTTGATAAAGACTCAAGGCCTGTTTCCCATTATTGTCGTTTTCATCGATTCGGGCCATGAGGAACAAATTACCGAGTTCCGTTTTAGCATCGGCTTTGTAACCCTGATCGTAGGCTTGTCTTGCAAGCGCAAACTGATCTGAATTCTGATATGCACTTCCCAGGTTTGTCCAAATCTTTGCGTTTTCCGGTATCAACTGCAGTACTTGCTTATACAGAATGATGGCACCGGCGTTGTCGCCAGCCTGTTGTTTGGAAACAGCTTGATCGACGAGCGGCTGAGCCTGATCCTGGTGAGCGGACTGAATCGCTTCATCCATAATCTTGGTATCGCCCTTGGTGAGCGATTTTGCTTTATTGTATTGAGCAATCGCGTCATCATAACGATTCAGCGCCTGAAGAACCGTTCCCTTGCCATAGACAAAATCAGGATTGTTAGGCATGATCGCAAGGGCTTTATCGTACTCAGAAAGCGCTTGATCGTACTGTTTATTGCCCTGCAATGTAGTCGCTTGCTTGAATGCATCGAACGCATCTTTCTCGTTGGCGAGATCCTTCTCAGACTTGATCTTCTGAGGCGCGCCACCCTTCGATAATGCGGCTAAACGTTCCTTAGCTTGTGCAACATAAGTTCCACCCGGAGCTTTCTGCAAATAGCTTGTGTAGTCAGCCATCGCTTCTGACGAACTGCCACCATCTTCATCGATGGTGCCGATGAAGTAGAGAACATCAACCCGACCTTTTGGGTCCAGATCGAATGCTTTTTTGTATGACACTTGAGCGCTCTTGTAGTCGGTAAACGAATACTGCGCGGCACCCATGTTGTACCAGACTTCGTCGTTCTTATCTCTAATCGCAAGATACTTGCGATAGCCTTCGATTGCCTGTGCGTACTTCTTCTCTTTGTGCAGAGCAAGAGCTTGATCGAGGAAAGGCTGTGCTTTCAGATCCAAAACTTCGTCGTACGCGTCGGCGTAGTTTTTGTTTTTCGCGTCAATGCCTTTGGCGATGCGGTATTCGCCTAACGCTGAATCGTAATCCTTCTTGGCCTGGAAAGCAGCACCAAGGTTGAAGTGGACGCCTGCATCATTGGCATCGAACTTCAACAGCTGATTATAGGCTGCGATCGCCTCATCGAACTTGCCGACTTTGAATAGATCGTTGCCTTTCTTGGCGAGCGAATCGATCTGTTGATCTTGCAAGGCATCGCCTGCGGCTTTGACACCTTGCGCGGCGTCAGCATTGGCTTTGTTAAAGTTTAGTGCTTGCTTATAAGCCTGCATCGCATTCTGGAAATCTTTTTTGGCCTGGTATGCCGAGCCCACGTTTACCCAGAGCTTGTCATTGTTAGGATCGAGAGCCAGAGCCATTTTGTACTTCTCGATCGCTGGATCGAATTTGCCCTGTTCCTGCAGACCAACACCATCGTTGATCAATCTGTCCACTTCTGCCTTTTTCTTTTGCGAATCTAGCTTACCAAGAAGCGCTTCGGCAGTAGGGTTTCGCTTGCCCGCCGAAAAACGAATCGCTTGCAAATATTCTTCTTTCGCTTGATCGAAGTCACCACGATACGACAACGCTTGACCCAAACCAACGTGGTTATCGGGGGAAGTCGGATTGGCTTGTACTGCGGCGTCCCATGCCGTGACCAGAGCGTCCAGAACATCAGGATCGCTGGAGTTCATCTTCAGCGCGCGACCGAGTGCACCAATCGCTCCGGCAACATCGCCTTTCTCTTGCAATGCTTGACCGAGCTTTACTTGCAGTCCAGCTGAGTCTTTGATGCGAACGGCGTTGTTGTATTCATTTATAGATAGATCGAGTTTGCCTTTTACGCGAAGAACATCACCGAGTTTCTCGCGAACACCAGCGTCGTTTTTGATCCCGGCAGCGGCTTGATACTCGACAATGGCGCCGTCGAAGTCGCCCTGTTTGCGCGCCATATCGCCCAGTTCAACGCGGTCCTGGAAGTTGAGCGGATCGCGGCCCATGATTCGAATGATGCCGTCGACGTTCGCTTTCGTTGTTGGATTACTGGCGTCCAGGGCAAGCGCTTTGTGGAAATACTTCAACGCTTCTGCCGGACTTTGTTTATTCACAAACAATCCGTAGTTGTTATAAGCAATTGCCAGGTTGGACCGAGCACGCTGATAAGAAGGATCCCGTTTCAACGCTGCTTCGAACTTGTCGATAGCAAGCTTGAAATTGGACGTTCCTAACGCCCTGACGCCCTCGTTATTGAGCTCGATTACCGTCGAGTCAGTTTGCTGCGCATCCGCCGGAAGCGCGCCCAACGAGCCCATTAAAGATATCATCGCTAGAGCAACTAACTGCCCTTTCTGGTTTCCCCGAATCGCCAACTGAATAACCCACCCTATCGCAACAGAAGAGATCTCATGACATGTAGTAGAGATCTACCTATGGATTCTAAATGATCCGCGAAAAACATAAATGGGCTTTCTCCTAGAATCGGCCCCTTGGATTTCCTCGAATCGCCTAGATTCTCCACTCATCAAAGTTTCGTTCTCGTTTCTGCTTTTTCAATCCTATTACAAACGATCACCACTCCCCGAAACCGGGCAGCTTGCCGTTGATTGCTCCACGGCATGTCAAGGACAGACGCGCATCCATCCTCTTTGTTTCTGCCCTGAGTAACTATCGTTTTTTCAACAGGCCAAAATCAACAACTGGTTTAAACCTTGTTGATGAGTCTAATACTCTGGTTCAATCAAACCGTAGTTGCCATCACGTCTGTGATAAACAGTGCTGACTTGTTTCGTCTCTATGTTGATGAACATAAAGAAGTCATGCCCCAGCAAATCCATGTGTTTGCACGCTTCGTCCGGCGGCATCGGCTTCAATGCATATTTTTTAGAACGCACAATCCGCGTAACCGGCGCCGATTCAATCGGAGCTTCAGCCACCATTGTCGCGGTGAACTCATACTCCGGCTCCGAATCCAACTCTTCCTCGGTCACGACCTGAAGACCGCGTTCCCGTGCCTTGTTGGTGGTCTTGTGCGTGTATCGCGTTTTGTACTTGCGCAACTGCCGCTCAATCTTGTCCGCCACAAAGTCAATCGAAGCGTACATATTTTCAGTCGACTCCGCTCCTCGAATGACCTGTCCATTCACTTGCACCGTCACCTCAGCCGTTTGACTCTTGGCGACGGATGGATTCCTGGATACAGTCAAAAGCGCCTTGATTTGCAGGTCGGCCTCGAAGTGCTTCTGGGCACGCTGCAATTTGTCATTCACATAGCTCTTCAGCGCAGGCGTCAGATCTATATTGCGACCAGTAACCGTTACTTGCATGGGCAATCCTCCCTCTGGGTCTGGGGTTTTAAAAGGGAACACCAACGTCTTGCAAAACCGCGCATCTCGAGCTTTTCAGTAGGAAAAACTCGACGGTGGGTTGTGCAAAACGAAAGAAGCTTTTTGAACTCTTGAGTTCTGTAATTTTAGTAATTATTAGAGCCGGCGCCAGTGGAGCCAACAAACCGAATCTGATTGTACGAGTGTTTTTGTTCAAAAAAATAAATGCCTTTCGAAGGGAAACCTTTTAGTAGGTTTTAGGCTCACACATCCCTGCAAAAGTTTAGACGGCAGCAAAGAGACGTCAAACAATGGACTGCGTATATATTCATGTTAAATATCATACGCCTTCTTTCGCATAAGCGAAAGGGGCGAAAAACAAATTATTAGACCACCCAGATCAGCCTAGCGAAGGTCGTGATCGGCACTCAGCACGATGTGTGCAGCATCAATATAATTGAGCATTTGCTTGGTGGATTTTTGTCCTTGCTGCGCTTGAGCCGGCAGCGAAAACCAATCAACACGCTTGCCTTTGGCTCTGGTCAACTTGACCGGATGCACACCATTCAACTTCAGTCCCAATTTGTGGGCGCGATTCTTGGCTTCAACCGCGTTTGCAACAACCGCGTAAGCTTCGCGGTGCTCCATGGCCTCACCTACATATAGTGGTGCGTTGGCCAGCGCGTCTTTGTGTTCGTCAGGAACCACTCCGTAGTCAAGCAAGATGTTGATGGCTTGCGAGTCCTGGAGATCCTTTCGACCAGTCAATCGATGAGCAACTAAACGATAAAATTCGCCGCGCGGAATTGACTTCGACGGATCGAGTGAAACATTGGTCATCGCACCACTTTTGATCAGCTCGTGAAACGCTGCCAATCGGTATCTCGAATTGACCGGGAAATATTCGTGATAACCATTCAGTGATACATACTGTTCTTCGGTCATCTGATGAAACGGATAAAGACTGGCGCTCGTCACCGAAGTGTCACGGCAAGCGCGCATGAACTCTTTGATTTCGGGACCATGAGTTTTCATGCCATCGCCGATGATGTGGATTTCGACATCAGGACGTCCGCACAACTCGCGCACTTTTTTGACGGTGTCGCGCGTGTACGAGTAAGGCTCTAGCTTGGCGAATTTGCTGTTCCAATAATCCATTGGCGCAATCACATCATAATACTTGTCGAGCAGTTTCCAGGGAGTTTTCGCTACTTGGGCTGCTTTGTTTAGTGGACTATAAACTACAGCAATCATCGGATAGGTTGGACCGAGTTGGGCTCGCAGAGCCTTGCTCAGACGCTCGACTTTGGTGGAATCGAGATCCTTCTCCATGTTAGGAGCAATCGCATCGAAAGTTTGTCCGGTGGCCGAACGAAATCTTGCCGCTTCAATAAGCTTCTGCGCATCAGCTTCCGGATTGCCCAATTCAAGGAACGACCAGGCGATCACACGAATCTTATAGTGGTGGCACGCGTCAATTAGTGGACCGAGAACTTCAGGTTGCCTGATAGCTGGAGTGTTGCTTCTCGAGGTTTGAACAAAAACGTTTCTAATACCGTTGTTGTGCAACTTCAACGCATAGGACTCAACGTCCGCGGTTGGATAACTCCAAAGGTTGACCCAAATGCCGGGGCCGTCGGCCAAGCCGACAGGTGAAGCAATATGCTGCTCCGCAGCCTTACCAGACTCGACCTGAGTCAAGAGTATGGACAGACCTGCCACAATGGCCGAAACCAACCACTTTCTTTTCATGAACACCCAGATTTCTAGTAAGTCCGCTCAGTAGACTCTATTAAAACCACGTTTTCACAAATGATCAAGAGTCATATAAAATTATCTACCCCACAGAAGCCGCTATGCATGCGGATTCCACATTAATTCGCAGATTAATTGCTTGCGAATGCTAGATATGGTCATAACCCCACATGTGGTGCACGCTGAAATGCTTGCAAGGTAGCCAGTAGACTACCTGCCGCCATCCGCGATAGTAGTTTTAATGTTGTGATGATATGCTTATGTAGGGCTTTCGCGGAATCAGCAATCAGCAGGGACGATGCACATGCGGATGAAGGACGAGCACATTCAAAAAAAATTAGTGGAGCTTGAAGCAGCGATTCAGCAAGAATCGAAAGGCGATGTCGTCACTCCCCAAAAGCAACGCTCAGGCAATCCCACCAAACTGAAAGTAACTCCGGAAACATACGATGTGCCTGTATTAAGATCTCAGGCAGAACTCAATCCTCTTCAAAAATCAGACCTGCACTTCTTCGGCGGCATCGCGTCTTTGATGCTGGGACTGTTCCTGTTATTCAACCACGTCCGCGTCGGCAGCGGCTATCCGACATTCTGGGGATGGGGCGGCGGCGATCACATCGGTTTTCTGATGCTGCCCCTGCTTTTCGGAATCGGCTGGATCTTCTACAACTCCCGCAGCGTCTGGGGTTGGATAATCTCAGCGGCGAGTGTTTGCATGCTGGTGTTTACCATTATTAGTGGATTGCGGATTTCCTTTTCGCCAATCTCGATGATCGATTTGATTATCATGCTTATCCCCTTCGCCTTCGGAGCCGCGTACGTGCTCAAGGGAATGGGCGGGCCGCAAGGTGTCTCTCAAACTATTCGAAATCAGATTGAGAAAAAGAACTAAATCAAATGCCGAGACTTTTCGTTGGCACATTTCTTTCGAACGAAGGCGTGGAAAAACTCGCCAATCTTTCGCAAGCTAACGAACATCTGCAAACCGCATGGAACGCGAAAGTTCGCTGGGTCGACCGCAGCAAGTTTCATATCACCTGGGTGTTTCTGGGTGAGATTGAAAGCAAAACGATTCCAGACGTAATTGGCGAGTTGAAACTTGCGTTCGGCGAACCGACACAACTTGCGGGTTTGGAAGCGAACGTGCAACTGGCGGAAGCGCGACTTGCAGAACCACAACTTGCAGAACCGCGAATTGCAAAACCGCAACTTACCGAACCGCAACTCACGGAAACGCAACATCCGGAACCCCAACTTCCGGACCCCCAACTTGCAGACGCGCTTTTTCAGCCGACCGGCAGCGCCGGTGGTCCACTGACTCTCATGTACGAAAAGTTCGAAGTATGGCCCAGTGAACGGAAAGCAAGGTTGGCCGTGGTGACACCAAGCACGGTGCCGGACGAGGTTTTGCAATTAGACAAGCGTATTAAAAACGCGCTCGCGAAATTCTTGCAATCCGATCAGAGTCAGCATGAACTCAAGGATTTCAAACCACATATCACTGTTTTGCGATTTCCCCGCGACCATCATCACAAGCCCAATTCCAAAACAAAGGTTTCGGACATTGCCACGACCGACGCGCTGTTTCCCATTCGGCACGAGATCCATGAAATCGCATTGATCGAAAGCGAACTCGGCAACCACGTCGACGGCTATCGAAAGCTGGCGACGTTTCAACTCTGTTGATTGTTCAGCCCCTGGAGGTTCCTTCGCACTTGACCCTAGATCGCGACCGCGTTGCGATTAGAACGCGAGCGTGCGGTTCGGCGCGACAGGGTTCCAATTGGGGGAGATTTAGCCATTGCTTTGAGCCTGAGTTCGTCTGCGCGTTCCGTTCGAACAAAACCCACGACCTAACTTATCCGACAGAGTGGCTTACTGATTTGGTGAAGTAAGGTCGCCAGCGTGCTCCGGTCCGACTTCGATCGGTCCGCGAAGAGATGGCAAACCATAGGCGTCGTATTGTTGTTTCGGCGGCGCTGGTTTCACTACCTTTGGTGGCACAGGTTTTACCACAGCATCAGGCACGATTTTTGAATCTTCCATCATTACAGTGGGAGGCTGACCGTTAGGACCATCCGAGCGAATAATAGTTTCTTCGATCATGACAAAAGGCGGCTTCGGATCATCCGGATCTAGATTAGGCTTGGCACTGCCGGTGCTACCAGCAGGTTTCGTCTGAACGGTTTTGGTTTCGACCACAGTGGTAGTTTTGATCACTGTTTGCGGCTGCAGATAAGTTCCAGGCATGGCATCAACAGAGGCCGCAGCTGGCTCGGAGTAATTGCCCCAGTTGCCGGACTGCTTTTCCATGCTGTTCATCTTATAAGCGATCGCCTGATTGCGATGTTTATCTTTGGAAGAAAGAAATTTTTTCCAATCAAAATGAACAGGATCAGTGTGATCGCCTTGTTGCGCATAACGGTGGGTGATGATGTTTTCACTCGGTATTGAATATCTGTCTTGCAAATAAGTGACGAGCTTGATCACGGAAGTCAGCTGGTCATCAGGATAGTTTTGACTGCCGGTATGATTCATTTCAATGCCGACGCAATTGTCGTTGTTGATACCAGGCAACGTTTTCAAAATATTGATGTGCACTGTGGCAAGATCCGGATCGACCGCTTGAATGATACTGCCGTCGCGATCGACGACATACTGAGCGCCAGGATGTCTGCGCCCCATCGAACTCCAGCTCTCGATCACGCGGATGCCGCTTACTGGATTGCCGGTTTCAGTCGAATGCATGACGATGTATTTGATCGGTTCGCGACGCCAATATATGCCACCACGCAAGGGATGGTGCTTGATGATACCGGCTCGCACCAGCGTTCTTGCCGGGAATTTGTCGGCGAGACCACGGTCGAAGGCATGGCTGATTTCTCTGGCTTTGTCTTCCGGCAACGGACTGGCGTCAAACTCCGGAGCCCGCATCATGAACATTTCGATCGGATAAGCGTATCGCGGTTTATGTGCGACGTGATGATGGTGGTGGCGTACCGGGTGATGGTGTCCCCCGTGGTGCCTGCTGCGCGAGTGAGCAACTTCGTGTCGACCGTGTCGTTTCGATGACGAACGTCCCGAGCTTTTGGAAGACTTGGCGTGCGAAGATCCGCTCCGGGAGTGGTGCGAAGGCTTCTTGGCGGAACTAGACTTTCGCCGAGCTTCCGAAGGCGCGTCGAAGCTTAGCCCGAAAGCCACCACTAATAGAACCAGTACTAAAACAAATCTACGTAAAATCGACGGGCAACGTCCAGTCACAGGCGCACTCCAAACCTAGTATCCATAAGGAACGTACCATGACAAGGTAGTCCCAAGCAATTCATTCTAGTTTGTCTGAGAACAATTTGCCTATCAGTCTATCCAACCGCCACCAAGAATATATGTATCGGTGGCATCGTAGACACCAAGCACCTGTCCAGGTGTGATCGCTGGTTGCGGATTGTCGAACTCTACACGCACGCGACCGTCGGGCATCGGGTAAATCGACGCCTCATCAGACGGACTGTTATATCGAATCTTGGCGCGAGCGCGGAAAGGTTCCGTCGGCGGAGTTTGCATAATCCAGTTAACTTCGCTGGCCGTCAGGTCCTTGCGCAGTAGCGCTTCTTTTGAACCAGCGTAAACAGTTCTGGTTTCCACATCAATTGAAGTGACATAGAGTGGCTCAGAGTGGGCGATTTTGAGACCTTTGCGCTGGCCGATTGTGAAATTATGCGTGCCGGTATGATACCCCAAAGTGTCCAGGGTTTCGCAATGAATAATAGGACCCGGCTTCTCTTCGATGAAGTTGGCCAGGTATTGTTGCGCGGTCGTTCCAATTGGAATGAAACACAGATCCTGACTGTCGGGCCGATTCGCTGACACCAGTTTTTGCGCGTTGGCAATCTCTCTGATTTCGTCTTTGGTGTAGTCGCCGAGCGGCAACAGCGTTGCTTCGAGCTGTGCCGTTGTCAGTCCCCACAAAACATAAGACTGATCTTTTCGATCGTCTTTGGCTTTGCCAAGCCGCTTACCATCAGGCGTATCAATGACACGAGAGTAGTGACCGGTGGCCACGAACTTGGCATCAAGATGTTTGTGCCCGTAGTTCATCAAGGCGCCCCACTTGATTGCGGTGTTGCAAACACTGCAAGGCAGAGGCGTTCTGCCCTTTGAATAAGATTGATGGAATTGATCGATTACTTGAGACTTGAACAATTCTCTCAGATCGACCGCGTGGTGCTCGACTCCGAGTTGTTCGCAAACACGAGCCGCGTCGACCATACCCGTATCGCAGCAGCGGCTGCCGGACTTGATCAACCAACCAGTCACACCGATGACGTCATAGCCTTGTTCCATCAGCAGATATGCGGTGACACTGGAATCCACGCCACCACTCATGCAAACAGCGACGCGCGTTTTGTTGGCCGGAACCGGCGATGCCTTGCGCTTGCCGGCAGTTTTGGCGATTGCTTCTACATCTTCAGGAGTCGGCATCGGGCGAACATCGACGATCGCACAAGCCTCGCCTGCACCTGACGAATCATCGCCGCGCAGCGCCACATCAGCGTCTTTAACGCCGGGCTCCAGGAGTTGGGTTTTGTCTTTGTCCGTCATCATGTTGACTCTCTCGACACGTGCATGGCGCCGAGGTTTTACCCGGCGGAATATTGATTCTACAACAGATCGCCAGAATTTTTATTGACAACCAGAGGTTTGTAACGCTGACGGGTCGGTTGCCCCGGTCTTAATGGCAGAGTCTCGAGGCACTGATGGCGCTTGTTTCCAAGGCGTTGATCACGCCGTCTTCACGGCTTTGACGGGAGTTTATCTCCACAGCGCTTTTCGCGTGTGCCTGGCAGCGTTGATGCGGCCTGCTTCCAGCAAGTCTTCAGTTTAAGCCTTCACTTTTCAGTTCGCGCCCTGTTGATTAGATATTCAACAATCCCAGGCGCAGTTTTGCCTTCATATAATTGACCCCGGTCGGGGACTTATCTATGTAGAACTTGAACTCCTGCTTGGCCTCTTTAGACTTGTTCATTTTTTCGAGCAGAATGGCGCGATTGTAATGGAACACCGGGTACTTGCCCATCGACTGCGCGATCGCCAGCTTGTACTCCTGGTCTGCGCTATCGTATTGCCCTCTTTGCTTCATCAAAATCGCACGCAAATTGTGTGCCAGCGGGCAGATGTTGCCTTTGGAACGGGCGATCTCGATTGCCTTGTTGCACTCTTTTTCAGCAGCGGGGTAATCGCCTTTTTCTTTGTACGCCTGAGCCAGATTATATCTAGCCTGATAAACCGCACCCTTACTCAATTTAATTGAGTTCTTGAAAGCGCTAATCGCCTCGTCCGTTTTAGCAGGCGAATTCTCGTGAAGCAGCAACAAGCCGTGATTGTTCCAGAGCACAGGGTCGGTCGAACCAGATTTCAACAAACGCTCCATCTGCTTGGCGGCGTTGACGACTTTGGTCTCGACGATCTCTGCCGCTCCTGACATGCCGCCGGTTTGCAGCGGTGTAGCGGTCTTATCGCCCTG
This sequence comes from Candidatus Obscuribacter sp., assembly GCA_021772095.1. Taxonomy (GTDB): domain Bacteria; phylum Cyanobacteriota; class Vampirovibrionia; order Obscuribacterales; family Obscuribacteraceae; genus JADYXR01. Next base: position 35,379 of record JADYXR010000031.1, read on the forward strand.
AAAAATGCCCAATAGAGGCGGCCCAGCAGACGCCACCGCTCCCACATTCGTCATGGCTTTGAGCTTGGCGATTTTATCTCTGGTATCGTCGGCGTAATCCTTGCGATCCTCGTATTTGAGAGAGTCTTCGTATGCCTTAATCGCCTCCGGATACTTTTGACGCGCCACTTGCAGAAGACCCAAATGGTAGTAGGCAAGCGCGTAATCAGGTTTCAACTTAATCGCCTGCTTGATCTCGCGTTCAGCGTCAGCAAACTTCTTCAAGCAAAAATACGTCGCTCCCAGCCCATTGTGCGCCGCCGGGAAATCCGGACGCAGCTCAATCGACTTCAAGTAGTGCGCTTGAGCATTTTTATAATCCTTCTGGTCGCGCAAAACATTGGCATAGTTGTACTGAATCTCGGGATCGCGACCATCGGAAAGGTCCAGTGCCAGCCGATATAGCCCGGTCGCCTTATCGAGCTTTTTCTGCTGATGCCGCACGGCGCCCAGGTTTGTGATACTGGGCACAAAACCAGGTTCAATCTCAATGGCATTCATATAAGCGTCGCCCGCTTTGTCGAGATTGCTTTCGCGATAATAGGTCAGACCGATGTTGTTCCAGGCTTCATGGCACTTCGGTTCCAATTCCACAGCTTTTTGAAAAGCCGCCCGCGCCTCGCCCAGCTTGGAATCGCGCAACATCATCGTGCCGATATTGAGCTGCTGAGTCACTTCTCTGGAATAGGTCGTCTCGCCCGCCACGGCAAAAGAATCAGCCGGTCCCGCTTGAGCCGCCGGCGTGAAGGCTATTGAGGCTGTTAAAACCGAGATAATCAGGAATTGTCTTAACAAGATGGCGATTAACCTTTTCAGACGTTCGAACTCCAACTCTATTTAGTTAATTGTATATGAGAAAAGTAGACCATTTTGCAATAGGTAATATCAGGCAGTTCTAGATATCCCCCTGCATATCATTGTGTTACCATTAGAAATTCGCCCAAATTAGCGCCAGAGCTTGATCTCGGTGGTAGAGGGTTGAATGCGTCGTCCGCAACTAGTGGACCAAAAGAGGTTTGACAAAGGAATCCGATGGCAATCACCCCAGAATTAAACCCTGCAGAGACCACTCAAAAGACTGCCCGTAAAAAAGTTCCAACGCGGAAACCAGTTATGCGTGACAATCCCCTGGCAAACGCGCTGCACCAAGTTTTCATCAACAGTCCCAACTACGCGCGGCTGCTCGCCAGGACTGCAAAACAGGCGCAAACCGAATTGAACCTGGCCGGATTGACCGATTCAGCAAAGACGCTGGTCTTGACTGTGTTGCAGCATGAAATCCGCCGTCCGATGTTTCTCGTGGTCGCCGACAATCACTCGGGTGCGTTTTTCCACCAAGAATTTACGGCGTTGAGCCGCTATCCGGTTTTTCTTTATCCGTCATCGGAAGTGTCGCCCTACGAACAGGTTTTATCAAGTCCGGACAACGTCGCTTCGCAAATGGAAGTGCTTCAGCACATCATGGCCAACCCGGAGCAACCATATGTGGTGCTGGTCACGGCGCGCTCGCTCATGCAACGCGTGCTTTCGCAAGATGTTCTCACCGACAATACGCTCGAGCTCAAATCGGGTGATTCATATGACACAGATCAACTAGCAGCCAAACTAGCCAGACTGGGCTATAGCAGAGAAGCGCTTGTCACACTGCGCGGCGAGTTTAGTATCAGGGGCGATATCGTCGATATTTTCCCTGCCAGCGGATCGCCAGTTCGGATTGAATTATTCGGAGACGAAATCGAATCCGTGCGCGTGTTCAACATCGACAACCAGCGTTCTGTCGAACAAAAAGATTCGGTCAAGATCCCGCCGCGTTGGTGGGTAATCGTCGAAAGCGATGAAGTCGAGCGCGAAAAAATGGTGGCACGCATTCGTGAAGTCACCGACGAAACAATCAAAAATTTTGATGACGCAAGAGCCGACACACTTCGTTCTGTCATGGAAAACGATCTGCAAACGCTGGGTGCGGGCGCTTATCCGGAGTCAGTCGAATATTACGCTCCATATGTGCACGAAGATTTCACCACTCTGATGAACTACATTCCGGAAGATGCGTTAATCGCGTTTGACGAATGGGACGGCATCGAACAAAGTCTGCGCGGCTACGAAGAGAAGCTCGAGAAGGCTTACAAAGAAGGTCTGGAAACGGGAAGATTGCTTCCACTTCCGCGCCTGTTGCACCTGGCCGCTGGCGATGTTCTGACAGCATCGAAATCGAACCAACGGGTTTTTCTATCCAGTCTGCCAATTTTCGAAGACAGCGACCGGTCAGCAGTAATCGAATTTCACGCCAAGCCGGTGGAAAAATTCGGCAACCAGATGAATAACGTAATTGCCAAAGTCAGAGAGTGGCAAAGAGATTTCAATCGCGTCTTGATTTCGACAGAACAACCTCAGCGCCTCATGGGAATCTTGAAAGAATGGGACATTCAGTCGAAATACATTCCCGGTCCAAACGACAACACCGTGATTAGAGGACTTGGCACCGAGGATGGTGCCGGCTCAATCAACGATGATGCCGGCAAAGACTCGGTGATGATGCGCCAATTGCAAGCAATGTCAGGCACTGACAATTCCGTTTGGGTTACTCGACATGGATTTATTCATGGCTTCAGCCTGGAAGCGGAAAAATTGGTTTCGCTTACCGACGGAGAAATGTTCGGTTTAAAACGCAAACCGACTGTTTATCGAAGACCGGTGGCCGAGAAGAGTTACGAACGTTTCACTTCAGTCAGCGATTTGAAAGTCGACGACTATGTCGTTCATTTAAAACAAGGTATCGGACAATTTGTCGGCGTCCAGAGAATTTCAGTCGACAACCAACACCGCGAATATCTCACCATTCAATATGCGGGTGACGACAGGCTTTACGTGCCGGTCGATCAGATCAACATGTTGTCGCGTTATCGTGGTGCCGGTGATGCTCGTCCGCGTTTGTCACGACTCGGTGGCGCCGAATGGGAATCAACCAAGAAGCGCGTCAAACGTTCCGTCAAACAAGTCGCCGAAGATCTGGTCAACCTCTATGCTATGCGCGCAAAACAGGAAGGCTTCCAATGCATTCCTGATACGCCATGGCAGTATGAAATGGAAGAAGCATTTCCGTTTGAAGAAACACCGGATCAATGGCAAGCAATCGTTGATGTCAAATCAGACCTGGAATCAGCGAAGCCAATGGATCGATTGGTCTGCGGAGACGTCGGATTCGGAAAAACCGAAGTGGCGATTCGCGGTATCTTCAAAACAGTAATGTCCGGTCGCCAGGCTGCGGTTCTTGTGCCAACCACAATTCTCGCTCAGCAACACTTCAATAATATTGCCGAGAGATTTGCTGCATACCCGATTAGAGTCGGGCAATTGAGCCGTTTCCGAAGCGCTAAAGAACAACGCGAAGTCGTAAAAAGATTGCAGACCGGTGAGTGCGATGTCGTCATCGGAACGCACCGCATGCTGCAGAAAGACATCGTCTTCAAAGACCTCGGTCTTGTCGTAATCGACGAAGAGCATCGCTTCGGTGTTGGTCACAAAGAGAAGTTGAAACAACTTCGCGTCATGGTCGACGTGCTCACCATGTCAGCCACACCGATCCCAAGAACATTGCACATGGCGCTTTCCGGCGCGCGCGATATGTCATTGATTCACACGCCACCAATCAACCGTTCACCGATTAAAACATTCGTCGGCGAATTCAAAATGCCGCTTGTGCGGACGGCAATTCTTCACGAGATGGAGCGCGGTGGACAGATTTATTTCTTGCACAATCGTGTTGAAACGATCGAGCAAATGGCTTATGAACTGAAGCAACTCGTTCCTGAAGCTCGCATTTTGATCGGTCACGGTCAAATGCCGGAACGCGATTTGGAAAACGTAATGCTCTCGTTTATGTCGCATGAATACGACATTCTCGTATGCACGACGATTATCGAATCCGGTCTCGACATTCCGAACACCAATACGATCATCATAAATGAAGCAGACAAATTCGGCTTGGCGCAACTTTATCAATTGCGTGGACGGGTCGGACGATCCGACATTCAGGCTTATGCTTACTGTCTCTACAAACCACAGAAAGTGATAACAGAACAAGCGACAAGCAGACTGAAAGCAATTCGCGAATTCACATCGCTTGGTTCCGGATATCAAATCGCGTTGCGCGACATGGAAATCCGCGGCGTCGGTAACATCCTCGGCGCCGAACAGCATGGACACATGGTCTCCGTAGGTTTCGATCTCTATTGCAAACTGCTCGAAGAATCAGTCGCCGAATTGAAAGGCGAATCGATTTCACGCGAGTCAGACAGTCAAATCGACATCAACGTCACCGCGTTCATTCCGGAATCGTACATTCAAGACAATCAACAGCGCTTGCTCGAATACAAACGCCTTGCTGATGTGCGCAACGAACGTGAATTGACTATGTTGCTCGATGAATGGAAGGACAGATTCGGCAGCGTTCCTAAAGAAGCGTTGCAGTTGACCAAGGTGATCAAACTAAGACTGATAGCCAGTCTCGCCGGCGTCTCTCACATCAAACCGGACATGCAACAAGGTCTCAGACTTTCAGTTGCTTATCGTTTACAACAATGGCTACCAATACAAAATAGTTTACCGAAACATCTGGCACGTGTAACCACTTACAAACCAGGCATCGCAGGCGGTCAAGGCTCGAGTCCGTACATCATCGTAAAAGCTGATGGTACGGCTCCTGAAGACCAACTTGATTTGCTTGAGGAACTCCTTAGTGCTATGGTTGCAAACTGCCCGAAACCGGCCGCATAAAAAAGAGGACCAATCGTGAATACAGCATTTCGCCTTTCGTTAATCGCGCTGAGTTTAAGCCTGGTTACCACTGGATGTGCCCGAAAAGAACCAAAAGTGGAGCCCAATGCTGCAGACAAGATTGTCACCGAAGGGAAATCGGCCGGTACCACCGGCGGTGACCCTGCTGCCCCTGCGGCTCCAGCCGGCACAGCTCCAGCCGCTGTTGAAACTCCTCCAGTCGTCGGTGAAGTTACCGAGAATCAAAAGAACATCGACAAACTGATGGCGGTCCCGAGTATCGCCGAGATAATCAAGAAAAATAACATCCCGCGTCAGACCGTGATCTGCACCGTCGGTGGTGACGGTGTCGGAGTTTCCGACTACAGACAAGTCTTGAGAATGAAACAAGATCAAATCAAGCAAGTTCTGCAATCTGATCCAAGTCAACGCCTGCCGTTGATCGAGCACGCCAATAAAGAAAACGTGCAACTGACGGAAGAAGAGAAAAAGAATCTGCTCCAACAAGGCAGAACTGTTTTAGGAAAAAATCTTCCGAAATTGCTCGCGCAAAACAAAATGACTGAAAAAGATTTCGAGTCGCAGATGCTCGAGATGGGCAGAGCATTGAAGACAGCGACACTTGCCGTCGAGAAAAAATTGCTCAACGAAATGATCAATACATCACTTCTTATCGACGCCGGTCGTAATGCTGGACTTGCTAAGACTGCGTTCAATAAATATATCGAGTTTAAACACTCACCTCAATATGACCAGGCCACTGCGCACACCGATCTGACACCAGATCAACTGAGAGACAAAATCATCGAAGAATTTCTTGCACAAGCAATGCAGAAGAAAATCCTCGATGCGCATGCGCTGCCGGATTCGGAAGTGTTGAAACTTTATACGGAACAAAAACAACAGTTTAAACACAAAGGCAGAATTCGCTGGAGTCAAATTGTCATAGCCGCTCCCACACAAGACATGGGCGCGGTCGAAAGCGTGAAGGCGCAGGTACAAAGACAGTTTCCAGATCTGAAAGGACCTGCGCTCGACGCCAAAGTTGCAGAAGCGACAGAAGGACAACGCAAAAAAGCTGTTGCTGCTCTGGCCGAAGTTAAAGCCGGCAAAAACTTCGGCGATATCGCCAACACTATTACTGATGACATTCCTGCACGCGTCGCCAAGAAGGGCGGCGATATGGGATTCATCGCCCTTGACGACATCAAACGAAACGAATTACTCGCCAATGTCGGCACCGCATTACAAAATTTGAAAGTTGGAGAGGTTTGTCAGGAGCCGGTTCGAACACCATTCGGATGGCACATCGTCAAATTGGTGGACAAGCAAAACGAGGGTATCATCCCGTTTTCGGAAGTCAAGGACGAACTGAAACAACAGCTCGCCCAACAGCAAGCCAATTTAGCTCTCAGCACATGGCTGGCAGAAAAGCGCAAAACAGTGCCTATCCGCATCACGCCGCAATTCCAAAAATACATGGATGGCACCGCGCAAACCGCGAAGCCAACCGGACAATCCTAGAAGTTTTAAGTTTCCAACAACTCAAGCGGCAAGAGGGTAGTTCAATAAGAGCTATTCGGTCTCCAATCTGAGATAATGGCAGCGCAGTATCTGAGGAGAGTTGAGACGATGTTCAAAACCACGATTGGTTCAAAACATTTTGGCGCTTTGGTTGGAATTTCAACTTTGAGCATTGCTCTGTCAGTGTTCACCACCTGTGGTGCCGACGCTGCCACCAAAGACAAAAAGGTAACGCCAGCCGAAGTCAGTGTTCATACCGAAGATCTGGTTGAGACCGGCGTTCGCGACATGTCGTTTCACAAGACAAAAGATGCTCTGTCGAATTTCGACAAAGCAATCGCCGAGAGTCCGTCTTACGCGCTCGCTTATGCCAACAGAGCAAATGCTTACATACAGCTCGGAAGAAACAAAGAAGCGATTGCCGATTGCACCAAAGCAATCAGCTTGAATCCAAGTCAAATCATCGCTTACGTCAACAGAGCCTGGGCATACAACAACAGCCGCGAATACGAAAAATCAATCGCTGATTGCACCAAAGCAATTGAATTGAATTCCAAAATGGTAATTGCGTATCAAAACAGATCGCATGCCTACAATCAGCTCGGCAAGCACAGCGAAGCACTTTCAGATGCCAACAAAATCATCGAGTTGAACAGAGATTTTGCGCCTGCTTACGTTAACCGCGCACACACTTACATCGGATTGAAAGAGTTCAACAAAGCTGTTGAAGACTGCAATACCGCTCTTCGTTTGAAGCCGGATTACACAAAAGCATTCTTGAATCGCGGTCACGCATACAGAGAATTAGGCGAACTCGACAAAGCACTCGAAGACGTCAACAAAGCAATCTCAATGCATGCAGGAATGGCGAACGCCTATCTCAATCGCTCGCGCATCTACGAATTGAAAGCGTCGAAAGACCGCAGCGAAGCGAAGAAACTTGGTCTCGATGTAAAATCGGACAGCCAAGACTGAGTATTCATCGACCTTTTCGAATTAGAAAAATGCGCGCTGCAATTGAAGCAGCGCGCATTGAATTTTATGCACAAAGCGGGCGTTGGTTTCGTTCTAACGTCCGTAGTAGTGAACGTAACGACCCATCGATTGCTCGTTGCCGCCCCAGACTGCAGATGATTCTGCGCCTGAATTGCGAGCGCCGCCAGATTCGGAACTTGATTCAGATTGCAACGCACCGCCGGAATCAGATTCTGCACCGGTAGCTGTTGGACCACCCGATTCGGAACTAGCGCCTGTCCAAAGTGGACCGCCGGATTCCGATACTGAGCCGGTTCCATAAACGCCGCCTGACTCAGAACCTGAGCCCATCATGATGAAGCCTGCTTCTGAATCTGCCTTAGCCGCGGTCGATAGTGACAGACTAGCAATGACGGCTAGCGTTGCACCCAAAACTAGTCTTTTCGAACTCCTAGTTTGTTTCATGTTTGATCTCCACGATTTTTTTTTCACGACACCAATTCAGGACAAGGCAGAAATTGGCTAACACAAAGATCGTAGCAGATTGAATATGCCAACTCTAACCAAATCTTCGCGAATGCGATTTTTGTCACAGCAGCCAACGCGCGCTCCATTGGGATTTAAATCTTGGCAACAAGACGGAATTTTACGACCTCCGCGCTTGAAAGCCGCAATTATTCCTTAATATGGTATGTTTCCTGTGTCCCCCGTCGTAGATTGGCTGTCAAATGGGTGTTGCAGATACAAAACGAATCCGCCTCGGCATTTTGATGATCGACGCCGGGCTGATTACCAGAGAAGAGCTGGAAGAGTGCTTGCGCATGTCCCGCGAGACCGGCTTGCCTGTGGGTCGGATGCTGCTGGTTGCGGCCAAAACGACAGAGACTGTTCTTCAAGCAGCAGTGCAAGCGCAGTCGCTATTGAAGGATGGACTGATCGATTTGGACACCGCCTATGGCGCTCTCAAAATCGTTAAAGACGAGAAGAGGTCCTTCGAAAATGCACTGAAGCAACTGAACGTCGTGGTCGAAGAAGTCAAGATCAACAAACTGGGTCAACTTCTGCTCGCGTCCAGTTTCGTAACCGAAGAACAGCTTGAAGAAGCGCTTGCCGGAAGTGCCTCCACTGGTTTGCCGTTTGGACGAATGTTGGTTTTAAACGGTGTGATTAACGAGTCACAGCTGGCGGCCACGCTCAATGCGCAGATCCTTATCCGCGACGACAAAATTACTAAAGAACAAGCTATCGACGGACTAAAACAAGCTCGACGCCGCCAGATTGCAGTCGAAGTTCCTTTAATGGAAAAAGGTTTTTACCGCGTTCAAACTCGCGACGCCATTCGGCTAGGGGAGCTGCTTTCACTGGCAGGTTTGATTTCGGAATCGCAACTGCTAAACGCCGTTGAACTCGGTTTGATTTCGCAAAAACCATTGGGTCAAGTTTTAATCGAATTGAATTTGGTGACAGAAGAAATTTTGAAAACGGCGCTTCAACTTCAAGACCTTGTGATGAAGGGCACACTGAGGCCGCTTCAGGCTTCGCAAGTTCTTGTCCATATCAGAGAAACCGGTCGCTCGATACCGGAAGCGGTGGCAATGATCGAGCGCGGTCTTACCGCCGAATCAATCGACATTACGCTAAAAGATTTCTTGATGACTGTCAAAACTGTCTCCAACGATGACATTCAAAACGCATTTGAAGTTTCGGTCAATAACAATCAGATCCTCGGCCGTATGCTATTGCTCTCGGGAATCATCGATGAGCCTACGCTGCAAGCCGCCATGCGACTAGTTTTCCTCGTTAAAGGCGGACTTTTGACTATCGAACAAGCTCAACAAGCATTCGATTACACCACCCGCCACCGTGCCACCATAGATGAAGCGCTGCAAGAATTGAATATTCAGCAGCCCAAACCAGCGATTTAGGACAAGCACCGCCAGTGGTTCTCGCTCGCTAAACACTCTTGAGTTTACTTCTGATTACTCTGTTTGCTTCTAATTACTTTTAAGTCTGCTTTCCAATTCATCAAGCTGCTTCAATCGAGCCGCGGATAACTGGTTGGGGTGTTTTCCGGCCTTGAGTTGTTGATGACGAGTGATCTCGCCTCGAACGTTGATTCGCAGCGTATCAAAGATTGAGAACGCACTTGCCGGCAGTCCAACAACTCCGGCGGCGAACAAGTTGTTGTTGGTTCCCCGCGCCGCTGTTACACCAGAGTTTTTATTGTAACGGTGATGGAAGCCAGGGTAGATGAACAACACACCACTTGCCACTTTCGAGGCACCGACATAGGCGCCGGCACCGATGTTTTGCGTGGCGGTCAATTTAGCCTTATCGCGAGCCTTGTCACTGCTGGTGATGGCATCCTCAAAAGTCTTTTCACCGCTCGCGTACACAGTGGAGCGATGAACTGCAACTTCAACTTTTTCCGGTGCTAACTTTGTGTTCTGCACCGCTCGATCAAGTGCGGCGTGATGGCTTTTTAAACGCTCGATGGTCGCGTTCTCTGCAGTATCGGTAGCGGGTTTTAGTAAATTACGATGGTGCTCCGAGACTATTTTTCCGTAGTAGCGACTCACCACAGGTGCCACCATAGTTAAGCCACCGGACACAGCAAACAAAACACCTGCGTAGCCGTTATAGATTCGTTGTCTTTTGTGAAGCGATTCAAAAGCTAAGTAGCAACCAAGGGCATTTGTCGTGTTTTTAAACACATCGAATCCCAACTGCATCTGCTGGAATGCGAACAATTTACGCTTCCCGATATGGAATCTTTCGAACTGCTGCAAATTCTGATCGCGCATGTCTCGCAACACGTCATCCTCGGCTTCATCGAGTTCCACTCGACCTGACAGCGCCGACATTGTTTTTTCAGTGGCAAGCATTTGCGATCGCTTTTCCAACATCGAATCAATTTCATTCTTCAATGCAAGAACACGCGCGCGCGACTTTTTTGCGGAATAACCTTTTCTGTTTGCCTGGAACATGTGAAACTCGTTGATGCCGAATTCCATCCCGGCAGCGCTCGCACCAATTATGGAACCAACCATTGGAATTATGTTTGCAGATTCTTGAACTACACGTTTGACCTTCAGCGGTTCTTTTAAACGTCTGCCGCGATTGTGGACCGATATGATTCCTCCAGTCAAACCCAATGCCGAGTTAAGTTCCTGAAAAGCACCGTACCTCCAGCCTTTCCAGCGTCCTTGCTTTGCCACTTCCTGATTGTAGTGAATACCGAACCGCTCGAGCTCGATCTCTTTTAATAAAATCTGTCGAGTCAGATCATCAATTTTTTGCTCGACTTCGTCTGCACTCATGGCGATGCCTTCGCGCAACAGTGGCGTGTCCGTCGTTGAATCACCCTGGGCAAGCAGCTCTCCATTGACGGCTGAATCTAAGATTGGTGTGTCGCTTTTTAGTAATGGCTTATTTGGATCGTAATCAGGATCACCATCATAATTTGAATCGGATTGATTATCCTCGACGTGTTGATCTGTAGATGCTTCCGCCGGCGATGTTGAAGATGCTGATGAATCCTCGGCTTCAGTATTCTTTCTGGTTGTAGCATTTAAACCGAAATCATCCACAAATTTTGGCGGTTCTGAAGGTGCAGAACCGACAGTTGATTTTGTTTCGATTGGATTTCGAACATCCGGCGCAGTCGAGGGTATCGTTGAAGCCCAGGCCGCAAGCGGGGAAAACAACAATTGAAAAAACAAAAGAGATAACGAACTTGTCTTTACTAAATTATTGGTTGCCAACATAAACATTGATTTCCTTGTCGTTTGGAATCTTTCAACTCCGGCGCTCGCTAGCATAACAACCACATGTGGACGCCTTGTGATCGCCTATCTTTCATTGAAGTTTCGACATTGATCGAAAATTCCGCCGGCTGTCAATAAATTCTCCATGGAAATTAGGTGCAGAAATTCGCAGACAAGGGACTAGAATACACCACCCAGCGCGCCTTGAATCGCTGCGCGCAGTATGTCCTAATTGCTTGTTCGTAGTCGATATTTTCAAAACTTTGACGGCGACTTAGAGTTCAGTCCAAACAACACTGAAAAAATTTTCGAAATCAAAACATTCAAAGTGATCGTGAAGTGATCGAATTCGCAGACTTGTTTTTGCGTATCACTGAAGACATTCGTTTAGACGAGAAAAAAAACTACTTTGCACTGACAAACGGATTGTCTCGTTTCTCTTTCCAAATCACGGTATCAGGACCATGTCCAGTCACAACCCGAGTGCTGTCATCGAGTGTGAACAAACGATTTGAAATCGAGTCGATAATTTCTTCGAATGAACCGCCCCATAGATCTGTTCGACCGATGCCTTGTCGAAACAACGTATCGCCGGCGAACAACACACTCTCTTTGTCTTCAACTGAAAAACAAAGACTTCCAGGAGTGTGACCAGGCGTGTGAATAACGGAAGCTTTGAGGTTTCCGAATTTCACCTCTTCCTCATCATCTAAATAACGATCGACTGGAAGTGGATCGGTTGCTGTAAAACCGAACATGCTGCATTGCTTCAAAAGGTTGTCGTAGAGCCATTGATCGCCCTTATGCAGGCAAATCTCCGCTCCGGTTTTTTCTTTTACTTCGCGACTGCCGAGTACGTGATCGAAGTGCGCATGCGTGTGAAGCAGGTATTTGATCTTCAATCCCATTTTTTCAGCAGCAGCGATAATCACATCGACATCGCCGCCCGCGTCTATGACAGCCGCTTCACCGGTTTCTTTGCAGCCAATGATCGAACAATTGCATTGCAACGGTCCAACTGGAAAACTTTCTACAACTAGCATTTACTCGAACATCTCGCTTACTGACGAATCATCATGAATGCGAGCGATCGCTTCGCCAAGCAATCTGGCGACGCTGAGCTGAACGATTTTGTCGGAAATATTCTCGCGGTCATGTGGAATCGAATTGGTGACAATGAGTTTCTTGATGCAAGACTTGTTGATGCGATCGTTGGCCGGTCCGGATAGAACCGCGTGAGTTGCGCATGCATAAACTTCGCGAGCGCCTTCTCTCATTAGAAGGTCGGCGCCTTTGACGAGTGTGCCGGCGGTGTCCACCATGTCGTCGACCATAATCGCGATTTTGCCTTCGACTTCACCAACGACCGACATTACTTCGGCAACGTTGTGTTTCTCAGGGTTTCTGCGTTTGTCGATGATTGCAATTGGAGCGTCATCGAGTTTTTTCGCGAATGCTCTTGTTCTCGACACGCCGCCTACATCAGGGCTGACGAGGACGATGTCTTCGAGTTCGAGACTGCGAATGTAATCGAGAAGAACTGGGCTGGCATATAAGTGATCGACAAGGATATTGAAGAATCCCATGATTTGCGGAGCGTGCAGGTCGAGTGCGACGACTCGTTGAGCACCAGCAGTGGTGAGCAAGTCGGCAATCAATTTTGCTGTGATCGCTTCGCGACCAGCCGCTTTTCGATCCTGCCTGCCGTAACCGTAATAAGGAATTACTACCGTGATGCGACCGGCGGAAGCACGCTTCAGTGCGTCCAGCAAGATCAACAGTTCCATCAAATTCTCATTGACTGGAGTGCATGTTGGTTGAATGACGAAACAATCGAGACCGCGCACGCTCTCTTGAACTTGCACATATATTTCGCCATCGGAAAACGGAGAGATCCTAATAGGCGAGACTTGAAGTCCCATGTACTCCGCAACTTCCCGCGCTAATTCAGGATTGGCTGTACCAGCCAGTATGCGAAGTTCGGTTTTACCACCTGCTAACAAGCGTTGACGAGCGGGCATTTCTGCAACCAAGAGACTGTCCTCCAAGCCATTCCACGAGCATTGTAGATGAGAAACGGCATTATAGAAAGCTTTGATTCGAGGTTTAACTACAAATCACACTTAAGAAAATGGCAACTCACCGGACAGGGAGAGCGTTAACGCGCCTTCAAGAGAACACTTAACATGCATATATGAGAGCCCACCCTGAACATATGCGGCATAAGGAGGACGCAAAGGACCGTCGGCAGAAAACTCGATTGTCGCACCTTCGACGAACGTGCCGCCCGCCATAATGATTTGATCCTGATATCCGGGCATATTCGCTGGTTCCGGATCGACATGAGCATTGACTGGAGAGAAACGTTGAATCGCTTTGCAAAAATTGATCAGCTTGTCGCGAGCACCAAACTCGATAGACTGAATGATGTCGAAGCGCTTGTCCAGCGGTTTTGGACTGACTGTAAATCCGAGCTGATCGAACACGCACGCCGTCAGTGCAGCGCCCTTCAAGGCCGAGGCAACGACTGAAGGCGCAAGAAATAGTCCTTGAAAAATCGTGCGACCCTGATTGAAACTGTGCCCCATGTGACCGCCAACCCCGGGTGCAGTCAGCCGATTGAGCGCTGAATCAACCGCGGATTTCTTTCCGGCGATGTAACCGCCGGCGACACAAAGCCCGCCGCCAGGGTTTTTGATCAAGCTGCCGGCGACAAGATCGGCTCCTACATTTGTTGGTTCAGTTGTTTCGACGAACTCTCCATAGCAATTGTCGACGATTACTAAACCGTCTTTATCGACTGTGCGAACGGCGTCAATCATCATTTTCAATTCGTCATTTGAATAGCTGCGCCTGGTCATGCTGTATCCACGCGACTTTTGCAGATAGTAGATCGCAGACGGTGCGTGAGGCTTGATCGCGTCGACCATTTTTTGAACGCACGAATCGCGGTGGCCATCGACGTTTTCATGGACGAGTAATGAGCCTATATCAATCTGCTCGTACTTCGCACCGAGCCGAACCAGGCTGCCGGGCTCGTCGCCCACGATGCCGAGCACTTCCTCCAGCGAGTCGTAAGGCGTGCCGGTCAGGCATAAAAGTTTTTGCGAGCTGGAGATATTGCCGAGAATTGCGCATGCAAGTGCGTGCGTTCCGCTGACGAACTGCATGCGAAGACAGGCTGATTCACTGCCAAAAACGTCAGCAAAGATTGCATCGAGCGCTTCACGGCCGGGATTGTCGATACCGTATCCGGTTTTCTCAGCGAAGAATTCTTCGGTGACTCGAGCTTCCCTGAAGGCCTTGAGCACCTTGTGTTGATTGGTGAGAGCCGCATCATCAATGGCTTTGAAGACGTCTTTTAGCCGCTCCTCACTGGTGTCGATCAGATCGCTGACTTTGTTTTTGGTTGTCATCAGAATTTTCTTTATGAAATTTGGAAGATCAATTGAACTAATCCAATCGGGATTTCGTCAATAAAAGTATAACGATGTGATCGGGACCAGTAGTCGACATATTTAAGAAGCTTGAGAGAATCCTCCAGCTCACACGTTATCCACCGCTCATTCAAACCGCAGGAGGTATTCGGAGATGTGGAATAACATTTTGTCGGTTATCAAGAAGATTGATATTGCTTCTTTTGTTTGTGAGGAGAGCTGTCGCTTTTGCGGACGCGCAGCTCTCGATGGACGAAAGCGAAGTAGTCTGGTGCTAGAAACATCCGCGTCTACGCTCATGCATGCACAGTTGAAGACAGGTCCGCCACAAGCGACCTGCCTCTGCATCACATGTAGTGAATTGATGTACTCAAGCCGGCAGTCGATTTGGTCGCTGCCGATTCCGGGTTTGCGCGCAGAGGCTGATGGGGTCGAGCGTGATGGTGATCTCGCGAAGTGGAAAGACGGGCACCGTCCTTCGTATAAAGATGTTGTACCCGCGGATGATGACGACATTTGTGGTGCGAATAACAACTATGATGGTGGCATTCATTCGGGTGGCAATGATAGTCGTTCGACGGAAGCTGGCAAACGCTGGAACCACGATGGTCAGCCGCGACATGGAGCAAGCCGTTCAAACCAAGATGGAGTTTTGGAACTTCGCCAGGGCACTGCATTTGGTACCACTTGCTTGCTGACCGTAGCAACTGCAGGAATGTATGAAGGTCCGATGCAGAAACTTATAAGAAGGTTGAAGTACGACGACGACAAACTTGTGGTCGCCGATATCGGTCCTTTGATGAACCGCGCATATGAAATGCTTCTCACCGCGATGCCGAATTTGCTTGATGAAAAAGATAACATCTTATTGGTGCCCGTTCCTCTACATCCAGGCAGGCAGCGCAAGCGCGGCTACAATCAGGCTGAATTGATCGCCAAGGAATTTGCCAAACTCCGAAACCTTCGAGTGGAGACTAGTGCTTTAAAACGCAAGCGAAAGACTCGACCTCAGTATGGTTTGAAACGCCAAGAACGGCTCACCAACATCAAAGACGCATTCCAAATCGGAGGTGTGGATATTAAAAACAAAACCATAATACTGGTCGATGACGTCTTCACTTCAGGCGCGACTCTGACCACTTGCGCTGCCCTGCTCACCGAATGCGGTGCCAAGCAAGTGACAGCCATGGCTGCTGCTCGGGCACCTTATGATAAACGCGGACGATAAACCTCCTATTTAATAAGTAATGATTTCGCAAAACAACGGTACATTGCGAATTTCGGATCCTCTTGGCGTTGTATCATTTGCATATCTAAGAAGTGTAGAGGTTATATGACACAGGAAAATCCAACGGGCGAAGAGCCCCGACGCGTTCGCCGTATGAGCGATGAAGAGACATCGACGTACAGAGAGACTCGTCGTCGCCGGGAAGAAGGCGAAGAACCAGGCAACGATTACAAACGCGAACCACAGGGTGAAAGACCCGAGCGCGAGAATAACGTCAACCTCTACCTCAGCCCAAGACTGATGGATCTAGCCGGTGAGCTGGCAGACGAAGCGAAAATGACCGTTAAGATGTATTTGGTCGAAGCAATCAAGTACGTGCTTTTGGCTCAGGCTGGACGTTTTGATAAGAACGATAAATATAAAGCGGAATTCGTTTCGCAAGCAAGACAACGCACAGGCACGTGGAAAGCTGATTCCGAAAAGGCTAAAGATAATCCAGCCGCATTCGGTGGTGAAACCTCAGAGCAAAGTGCAGAACAACAATCCAGTGATTCTTCTGAGCCTTTAGACGGCGACGAAGAAAGAGTCGCAAGAATCGCGGCGGACGGATCTGAACATTCATCAGAACACTCCAGCGAATCAAATGACGATGATTCAGAAGAGTCAGGTGTTAACTTCGGTGCCGAAGGCGAAGATGGCGATGATGTAGAAAAACAATCATCTGAAGACGGCGAATCGAAATCCGGCGGCGATGAATCAGGATATACACGCGGCAAGCCGACGCCTGAAGAAGCACGTCGTTTGCGTGATTTCGAAGCTAAATCAGAAACCAGTGGTGACCGCGGCGGAGATCGTGGACGCACCGGTGGCGGCGGCGGTTATGGCCGTCCAAGTGGCGAAGGTCGCCCATCCGGCGGTGGCGGCTATGGTCGTCCAAGTGGAGAAGGTCGCCCTAGTGGCGGTGGTTATGGTCGCTCCGGCGGCGAACGCACCGGCGGCGGTGGCGGTGGTTACGGTCGTTCTAGCGGCGGCGACGGTCGCACTGGCGGCGGTGGCGGTGGTTATGGTCGCC
>JADYXR010000264.1 GCA_021772095.1 Candidatus Obscuribacter sp.
AATCCCCGGTGGACTTCGGCTGCGACACCGACAGCGACATCTTCGAGCCCGAGTTCGAAGTGCCCGTCATCCTCACCGAGGACGGTCGCATCGACAAGCAGGCCATGCGGATGGAGCGCCTGTTCGGCCGCGAGCCGCTCTGGAACTAACCAGTCGCGCTCAAAGGCACCTGGTCGAGAACCACATTCGAATCGATTTCGAATGCTCGACCAGTTGCCGGTTCTGCCTCGGCGGAACTGTGACCAACTGACGTACTAGCCTGAGGGCGGCAGAAAGCTTAACCGCTTTCTGACCGTTCCTCTTTTTTTTTATACTAACTATGGAATGTAATATTATAAGTGATAATATAAAGGTGCGGGTTTTGACGAGGCGGTCCGCCATTTGAGCTCGAGGGCGCAGTTTCATTCTTGGTTTGAAACGCTCGAAGTCGAGACCAGGTGGCCGTGACTTTCACACAAATGTCCATTCGATGGTTGCAGTCCGGTAGTTCGAGCGCGTTCAATTGTCGCGTTTAGAACCACCCCTCAGCCGGTCCGGCTGAAACTCCGTCCAACGCACTGATGCCGGATGGCGCCAGTCGCTTCAATTCCCAGAACTAAACGAGAGATCCCCTCAGTTGACGTTTCTACCTCTTTTCGTTCTACCTTCTTCTTATAGGAACACGATTAGCCGAAATGTCGACTCTGCGGCAAATCTTTCAACTGTTATATGCGCCGCATAGAAAAAGTGGCTGCTTTCAATGGCGAACAGTTGGCTCGGAATCAGGGTTTTGAACAGGTATATCGGACTGACGTCCATCGATGCCAGATCGGGATCGCAAAAGGTACTGTTCTAGCAATCTCCGAAAACACGCTTATATCCATAATGCATCCAGATTATTATCGGTCGACCGCGATCCCGATAGCGTCTGCATCTAGCCTGTGCGACCTATAAAATATGCGCCCCGCCCGTGGTGTCACGGCAACATGAGCTGCCGATAATTCCGTGTCCATGGTGGCACATATGGTGTATATGCAAACGTTATCGCTGATCCTGTGAAGTCCCACAGTCTGCCTGTTTCGGGGTGCGAATGTATACTTGCAACGACAAGCACTAACGCTATATCTAGGTAAAGGCCCTTGGTCCGAATTCTCTAATATTTCTTGTTCAAAAGTCTGAAAAGTTAAGCTGAGTAAGCGAATGTAGCTGCGGTTCTGGTTGTCATTTGAACTTTACATACTTGATGCATGACCCTATCCCTAGTACCATTGATTACAACAAATTTTTTTGTACGCACAATTGAAAGTTAGCTTGAGGCAGTTAAGGCAAAGTTTTTGCTTTCTGGTCCTTCTTCTATTTGCTGGCGCCTTAAGCCCCGGCTAACTATTTCTGCGCCCGTCGGCTTGCAAGAGTCCGCGGCCGATATCCCACTGTGTCTAATCAATCCCGTCTGTACCACTCCATATCCATTTAGAAGGAAGGGAAGCCCGAATATGATGAACGCTACTGATTCCAAGCAAGGTCAAGACAAAAAGCCCGTAGAGAAGCTTGAGGTGCCGCTGCCCATGCCCGTGCGCAGGGTCGAGAACTATAACGAAAGATACTTAGAAGCGACCCAGGAAACTCTTTCTGGTCTCTACGCTAAGCGCGATACCACCACCGGTCAACCGCTGGAAGACGTGTCAGGCATTGTCAATCGCGTTGCTACGTCGGTTGGTCTGGCTGAACTTAAATATGTTTTGACCCCGAATGAGTTGATCGAAATTTCTTTGACCGACGCGATGAAGCATCCTTCGGTAATCCAATGGGCACAGACTTTCGCGGAACACATCGGCAATCAAAAGTTCTGGGCTAACACACCGGCCAACATCAACGCCGATCCGGAAGTTTCTCTGGAAGTGCTTAAATATTGGGCTCACGGTAAGATTGGTGGTTTAAAAGAAACGGCAATCTGGCTTCGATCAGAAGAATTGAGAAAGGCCGTTCTTGCCGGCAACACCACGGCGCTATCCGAAAACGAAGTCGCCATGGGCAACCTGGCAGTTTCATTGCGCGGCAAGGGCTGTCTGGCAGCTTGCGGTGTTACCTATGTGGACGATAGTCTGGAAGGCATTCAGGAAGCTGCCCGCATCGAAGCATTGGCTGCCAAAGCGGCAATGGGCATGGGCATCAACACCTCCACTATTCGTCCGTGGGCATCGATTATTTCCAACGGTGCCGCAGCATCCGGTCCAGATCGGTTCTACGAAAAGACCATCGCAAAAGCCGTAGAAGCAGTTGCTCAGGGCGGTCGCCGCGGTGGCGCCCTGATCGAATTGAGAAATTCCGATCACCCGGACATTCTTTTCTTCATCGACAAGAAAAAACTGATACCACCACCGGTGATGTCACGCGTATTCGAGGAAGTGCGTTCCGAAATCCGCCAGGAACTCGGTGAAGACGGCATGTCGTACAAAAAACGCATTCTTGAAATGTCGGAGAAACGTTACGGCGAAAGATTCCATCAATATATGGAACGTCAAAACTTCCTGAGAAACACAAACGTAACCGTGCTCGCCATGCCGGGCTTCATGGAAGCCGTTGCTAACCGCAGCTTCTACTCGGCCACATTCGCGAAGGAAAAATGGGCAGGCGAACTCTACGATCCACGCAAGCCAATCTACGACGAGAAGACCGGTCAGGTCAAAGTCAATCGTTTGACCAAAGAACCTACGTACTTAGAATACGCAGTCGACATCAACGCTTATCCGGAGGCTATTGAAGCCGCTCGCAATCTCAAGCACGCGATTGTCGAAATCACCGACAAATACGTCAAAGTCAAAGGTCATTTCTACGCGCCGGAAGTATTCAACCGCATCGTAGAAGGCATGCGCGATTCAGGCGAACCGGGATTGGGCTTCTACGACACCATCAATGCCGGCAACGCCAACGATCATGTTTATGATTTGAACACATGCAACCCTTGCGGCGAGCAGTTCCTCCCGGCAGGTCCTGGCAAAGACGGCAACTATTACATGGGCAACTGCAACTTGTCCTCAATGCACGCTGCTCATCCTGAGTTCTGGAATCCTGATGGTTCCTATAACATGCAAGCGATGAAGACAGTTGCGCGCATTCAGCAGCGCTTTATGGATAACGTAACTGACGTCAGTTGGTATCCGATTCCTGCGCAAAACATGACTGCTCGCATGGAGCGCCGCAACGGTGGTGGCTTCGCCGGCATCGCGGAATTCCTCTCGCGTCTGGGCGCTGAGTTCGGCAGTCCCGAAGGTCTTGATGCGACCGAGAATCTCTTCCGTCAATACACCAAAGCCAGTGTCGACGCTTCCATGGAAATGGCTAAAGAACGCGGTGTTTACCCACTTTGGGAAGGCAGCAAGTTCCACAAAAAAGGTCTGCGAGTACGAAACAGTTGCATGACCAACAACGCTCCGACAGGCACCCTCGCTCAAGCTCTGCAAACCACCTGGGGTGTAGATCCGCACAACGGCATCGTCTTTTCACGCAAAGTGCGCAGTCGTTTTGTCGACTTCCTGGCACCAGGGTTCAAAGAGCTGATGGTCAAACATGGAGCCTGGCCGGACACTGAGGAAGGCGAAAAGGTTCTTCTCAAGCGCATCCGCGACAACCATAAATCATGCCGCGGTTTGAAAGAAGTGCCGGCTGCCGTTCAAAAAGCGTATCCAATTCGTGTCGAAGTCGATCCGGACAAATACATCAAACACCTGGCTGCAATTCATAAAGGCGCCAACGAGTTTCCGGAAGCATTCAACTCTGTTTCAAACACTTGCTCCATTCCATTGGATTCAAGTTTGGATCTCGTATCGGAAGCCTCAATGTTGGCTTGGAGACTGGGTGTCAAAGACATCACCTTCTATCCGGATGGTTCACGCCTGAGCCAACCAGTTGAGAAAATCGCCAAGGAAGACTACGATCGTCAATCCGATCTGTTGTCCTTGCTTGGTCACCGCGAACGGCGCAACATCAACGTTGAGGAAACCACGGGTCAAACTTACAAAGTAAGAGTTGGCACCGAGGATGGTGGCTCGACATTGCACGTCAGTCTCAATCACGAAGTGGAAAGAGCCGGCGAATTGATCGAAGTCTACGCTCGCATGGGCAAACCAGGCGCGATTGAAGGTGGTTTGTTCGAAGCGGTCGGTCGACTGGCGTCAGCGTTCCTCAAATATGCTGCCGAATTCGGCGAGGAAGAACGTTCCAAAGCCGAGATGGAGATCGTCAAACAACTGGTCAACATCCAGTCAGGCTACCCAGCTTTCTTCAAGTTCAAAGACTCAGACAAAGCTGTCGTGGTTCAATCTCCATGCGATGGTCTGGCCAAAGCGATTCAGAACTACCGACGCCTCTACGCGGTTAACCACGAAGGCATGGCGGAAGCTGAAGAAGCACTCAACCACAACATCGTTCCGCAAGCGGCGATCACCAACTCGAGCCCGTCTTCGTCACTGACGGTCGACTCAGGCTCGCGCGGCAAATCGTGCGGCAAATGCGGAAGCGGCGAGTTCATCCGTATCGATGGCTGCAATGTCTGCCAATCGTGCGGCTACTCGAAGTGCGGCTAATCATGGCTCTATCGATTGAGTAAACTCCAATCTGCCGATTCGAAAACTCAATCGTTTAGTCACAAATCATTTCCGACTGACAGAAAGCAAGTGAATAGCCGCTCTTTAACAAGGGCGGCTGTTTGCTTTTGTGCGCGAATGACGTTCCTTTTCGCTCATTTTTGACCGCTATTTCGAACATGCTCTGGAGCAATTTTTTAAATCGATTACGGATGATCTTTTGAACGACTTCAGCAAAAGAAAAACCGCCTCTTTCGAGGCGGTTCGATTCGGTTTTTTTCAGTGGGTTTCGTACTAAATTATGATTGCCCAAAATTTTTCTTTCGGTCCCGGCAAAAATGATTAAATCCCAAGAAAAATTTTGCATGCGTGAGAACTCGAAAAGCGCCAAGCTACGACCGGGCTTGCGGCTTTATAAGACATTTTTCCGCCGGTTTGGTCTAATCACTGACCGATAGGCGAGATTTGACGCATCGCGGGGTATGTAGTATTTGCTAGTCCTTTAATACTGTGTATTATGGACATGCTGCCCCACCTGGGCGACTTAGTACCAATTTGAATCGCTGGCCTGTGTGCCCTCCGTTCCATCAAAGTGGGATGGTGCCTTGCAAGAGCTAATACGCTATGTCAATTGACGACAAATCGAACGCGCCAACTAAGACGCACAAGGATTATTACTACATCCTGGGCGTCCGGCCGAACGCTACCACTAACGAAATTCAAGAAAGCTATAACGACCTCTACGAGAAGTTTGGACCGCATATCACTGCGCAATCGGTAGACGCCGAGGTTCAGATTCGCACGTTTAAGGATATTACGGATGCCTACGGAACCTTGATGGATCCGGGTCGACGCAAGGAATACGATAAAAACAGCGACGTGTTTCGTCAGACATCGGATGTTCGGGCACTGTGGGGCAAAGTGACGAAAGACAAGAAATCCACTCAGGATGCCTCTAAGCCGAAAGCGGCTGAGGATGTGCAGATCCAGGCGCAATCGCTGGAGATGGAGATGGAGATCAGCCTGAAGGAAGCCGTCAAAGGCACTCGAAAATCAATCATCATCACAGATCCGACACCTTGCGAGGAATGCGCGGACAAAAAACCGCTTGAGCGAATGCAATGCAACGCTTGTCGGGGACTGGGTTATTTCAATGTCGACCGCAGTGCGGAATTCGAATTTCCACCGGGTATAGTCAACGGTGCCGAGATTCGAAAACAAGGGCAAGGTCGATGGGATCTTCGTGCAGCCAAGTACGGCGATTTGATTTTTAAAATGAAAGTACGCGAACATCCTTTGCTCAAGGTCATGGGCAAAGAGATCAAAGTTGTGGTTCCAATCACGATCTACGAAGCGATGTTGGGAGCAGAGATTCAAGTTCCGACTGCGACCGGAAAAGTGTCGATGAAGATTCAACCGCTCACCCAACAAGGTCGGATGCATCGTCTCAAAGGGCTTGGATTGGCTGGCGCCGACATGATTGTCATAGTCGACGTGGTGATTCCTAAAAAGCTTTCCGGAGAAGAAGTGAAGCTCTACCAGCGCTTGCAGGAGCTTTCGCAAGAACCTAATCCGCGCCTCGCGCTTTACGAGAAGCACGAGCACACTTCCTAGTTCTGCCATATTAGTCTTGGGCCCCTTGAACGCCGCCCGCCATGTTAAGCACGTCGAGGCTCTGGTTCTGCTCGCGATTCTCGGGCACGGCAACAAGAAAGGATCTTCGGCATTCGCGCATCGAGTGCTAGCGCTTAACACTTCGCGGAAGGCGGATCGGCTGCGGATTTTGCTGAGAACGCGTTCATCTACGGGGCTTCATGATAACCGTTTAGTCTTCCTGGACGGGCTTTCTCAGCCTCGCTAACTGTTAGCCTTAGGCTGCTTTTTATTAGCTCTTACTAAGTAGTTGACCAGGTAAGTACTGACTTGTCTTTAACTCTGCGCGCGTAAAGGGGCTCGGATGGGCTTTTGGCTGTCACGTTCGTTATATAGGCGGAGCCCTTGACAATCGAAAGCCGCATTAGCCGTGGCTCATGCGGGGCTATATTACTGAATTCTTCATTGTTCGTAGTTCCTTAAGTTTTCTAGTCTCTAGTTATCTTCGTTTCCAAATTCTTCGCCCGGTTGTCTCACTCAAAACCCAAGCACAACCACCGCTTCAACCAACAAATGACCCTTGCTCCGGCAAGTGAGGGTTTTTCTCCCTGAGAGTTCAACCAATCAAGGTTTCTCTCGCAAACAATATTCTCGCCTCGACTAAGAGGCATGCAAAAGCCCCGTGACCTCAACATTGCACTTTCGCGATGTCCGTCTCGGGGTTCAACCACGCCTCCGTTCACTCGTAGGCGAGAAGGAGTTAACTAGCCATGCATAAGAAACACGCGTCTTCAGTAGAAGATGCTGCTAAGAAACTTGCTAAGGCCACCGGCTACGAAACCCGCGAGATGCGCAAGCTTCTCACTGCGGAAATCGCTCGTCGGAATGCCAACAAGGGTCTCGGCCATCTCTCGTTTGCTGGAATTCTTCCCCTCGACTTGCCAGACGGTACCCGCATCGTTGTTCTGCCGGACATTCACGTCCCGGCGCATGACGTCGCGTCCATCTGGGCCATCAAGGCGTTTCTGAAGGACTACCAGCCCCACATCATCATCTTCATCGGCGACGTTGCCGACGTTTTCGCACTCTCCCGCTGGCCGGCACCCCCTCGGGTTGCTAAGGACATGCAGGGTGAGCTCGACGAAACTCGTCGTCTCGTCGACTCGCTGATCAAGGTCTCGAACTGCATCCATGTGTTCTACATCATGGGCAACCACGAAGACCGGATGATGCGTTACCTGTCTGACCCCGCCCCGGGTGTCGCGAACATCCTCAACTTCCAGACGCGCGAGCCGATCATGTCCTTCCACGGACTGATGGGTTACAAGCCGGAAGACAATGTGACGTTCATCTACGACCTCGCGGAACGCGGCGGCTTCGGCGGTTCCATCCTCATCAACGGCGACCTGGACCTCCACCACGGCCGCATCGTGCGTCCCAAGCCCGGCGCCAGCCCTCGTGCTGACGCTGACGATCAGGGCCGCTCCGTGACCACCGGTCACACCCACCGCGCCGGCATGGTCTGTCGTCAGACCACCCGCGGCGAAATCCGGGCAATTGAGCTCGGTCACCTGGTCAATCCGACCCACCCGTACTTCGCTTACTCCCAGTTGACCAACAACTGGCATCAGGCGCTCGGTGCAGCCACCATCGTCGGCGGCAAGGTGCACTTGCAGGTGCTTCCCATCAAGCAGGTTGTAGTCGACGGTCGTCCCAAGGTGGGCTTCGCGTTCGGCGGCAACATGTACCGTTCGCCGAACCGCTAACGGCGACTACCTAAGGAGATTTTGAACATGAGTTCCAAGAAAACCACTGGCGGTCGTCGACTGGTCAGCGCCGCAAGCGCTGCCAATTGGCCTCCGCGAAGCATTCTCAAGACGGACGATCCCGACTTTCGTTGGGAACGGACCGTTGTCCTCGACCTGCATAACACGCTGGTCAACTGGCTCGGTGCCTTCATCGATTTCTGCAATGTGCAGTACGGGCACTCTCTCGTCCAGAAGAACACGGCGTTCTATCACATGCAGATGGACCCGGACAACTCGTTGTCCGGCAAGGAGTTCCTCGACGCCTTCATCGCCTTCGCGCGCCGCTCCAAGGGCGGATACGCCGATCTGCAGCCGTACCCCGGCGTGATCGAGGCGATCGCTGCCATCAAGAAGGCCGGGATCGACATCAAGGTGTGGACCTGGGTTCCGGGTGCCTCCGAAATGCGCATGGACAACCACGCGCAGGGCTATGGCACCGGCATCGCGCAGCATGTCACCAAGAACCTGATCGAACGTCTCGGGCTCAACCCCGACACCGACGTTCGGTTCGTGTCGCCTGGCCAGAAGAAGTACGTCATGGCCGACGAACACATTCCGCTCATCGTGGAAGACTCTGCCGAAACGGCAGTGGGCGTTGGCCAGATGGCTCACGCTGCGATTCTCGTGCCCGAGACCTACAACCGTGGGATCAAGGCGCCGAACGTTCTCCGACTCACAAGCCGTGATCAGCTCGCTCCGACCGTCATCGACTTCTTCAAGAAGCTCGATGCGACCGGGCTGATTCTCTAACCCCAAGGAGTATTTAGTTATGTCTAAATCAACAAGCTTCAAGCGGGTTGTTGTGAAGGAGGACCCCAAGACGTCCCTCCATGAGGCCGGCATCTACAAGATGACGCTCAAGGACGGGATGCGCGTGGTCGCTCTCGCTCACATGTACTTCCCGCACCATGACCGCTCCATGTTGGAGCAGGTGCTTCAGTATCTCCGGGACAACAAACCGGAGCTCGTCTTCCTTCTCGGCGGAATCATCGACGAAGAGGCATTCAAGTGCTTCGGCGAAGATGAAGAGAACTATCTGCACGATTACCCCCATGCCCCTGAAGTGGCGGAAGCCATGGCAGCCGGCGGCTTCGAGGACCAGGTCCTGAAGATGGGTGAGATGTGCGGTGCGTTCATCGAGCGCTTCCAGGAAGCGTCGGGCGGCAAGGTGATCTACATCCCCTCTGCCACCCACCAGTCCATGCCGAACGAAATTCGGCTGATGGAATGGATCCAGCAGACCAAGCGCGTTTGGGACGGCTGGGTTGTCGGTCACCCGAA
Organism: Candidatus Obscuribacter sp.; assembly: GCA_021772095.1. Classification (GTDB taxonomy): domain Bacteria; phylum Cyanobacteriota; class Vampirovibrionia; order Obscuribacterales; family Obscuribacteraceae; genus JADYXR01. The sequence goes on from JADYXR010000264.1 coordinate 9,245, forward strand.
GGCGAAGGAGCATCCCTCCGACCCGACGGTCTCGCTGCCCAAGAAGCTCGAGGTGCTGTTCAACCTGCACCGCAACCCGAACATCGAAGTGCTGCGCTACGGTGCTGCGGTTCTGCTCAACCAGACCACCCTGTTCATGATCGGCGACTTCCGTCGTCGTCATGCGGCAGACGCTTCCAACACCGAGTGGGAGCAGCGGCTGTACAACATCGTGCGTTCGTTCGACGGCAAGGTGTCGTCGGCGTGGCGTACGAGCTCGAACCACACGATGCCGGGACTCTCGATGAAGTATCAGGAGTTCCATGAAATCGGCTACATGTGGGATCCGGGTCGCATGGGTCACCTGCGCGACTACGACCGGCGTGCCTGCGGTTTCTTCCAGGGCGTGATGGCTGACGGCGAGCTGTTCGGCGTGTCGATTCCGGTTCTCCGTGGCAATGACGAGCGTCGGTCCTTCGTGGTCGACGGCGTCGCCTACACGGAAGCCGAGCCCGGCTGCTTGCCCAACGGCCACGAGCTTTCGCTCGAGCCGCGCAAGATCGAGTTCAGCGATGACGAAGATCCCCGTCGGGTCAAGGTCGAGCTGCCGAAGGCGGACGACGAAGATGAAGGTGACGAGGGCGGGGAATCCTGACGGATTCGCCAGCGTTACCGAGAAGTGAGACAGCGCCCTGCCGGGGGCTAGTTTCGCTTCGATGCAGGAGGGCGTAGCCAACACTCTCTAGTTGCCGCAAGGTGACAAAAGAGTGTTGCGCTATGTCCTCCTGCAGTTAGAGGGCATGGCCAGGGTTCTTTCGCTTAACCGCGAAGTGCCTTGCGCCATGCCCTCTGGCAGACAGACACACATCCCGAAGGAAGAGGGCATGGCCAGAACTCGAATCAAATCGAGCTTTGCGCCATGCCCTTTTCCTGTGTGTTTTGTCTTCTAAATTTTAATACTATAACAAGAAGTACGATTGATTACGTAGGAGCTGCTGAAACTTTGAAATCTGTTGAAACGAAGTTTCTATGCTTTGCGTCCGGTATGTGACATGGTGTAGTATGTCGACTCCAAACGAACAACATCCAGATCCCATCAGGGGAATCTGAATGTTGCCGTCCAAACTACAAGCCGATTTCGACTTGCCGCTTAGAAAAAACCGCACGTGCCGGCGTCAAGCTGGCACGGTGAATTGGTTAGAACAGGAAGTAGCGGATCGCGCAGTTGGTCAGGACCATGACGACGGCAGCCAGAAACGCCGAGCCGTAGCTGCGAACGTAGAGCACGTCGTTGAGGGCCGACGCGGTCAACTTGAAGGCGAGCGCGTTGATCAGAAGACCGACCAGACCGAACGTCAGATACTGCAGGACCAGAGTCATGCCGACCGTGACGAGGGTGAGACCAAACCACAGGATCATGTTGGTCAGACCGATGCAGAACAGCACCAGTAGACCACGGAAGAATCCACCCTGCCGGACGGCGACACCACCAGCGGTGACAGCCGGGACGACGATGAGAAGCGCCAGCACTTGCAGCGCGATAGAGATCAGAAATTCCATGAGTTGTTTCTCCTTAATAGGGTTCGTTAGCGTTGAACCAGAGGCGGCGGTCCGATGCGAAACCGAGTAGGCGTGAGCGCCGAAGCGCTGTTCGCCTTCTCGGTTGCACGCGGTTGTGCCTCCTGGTCGGAAACTGGAGATGCCGCCGGAGCCACGGGCTCTTTTGGCGTCACCGGGGAGCCGGCGCCGGGGCGCTGGCTGGAAACGTAGTTGAGAATGCCTTTGTAAATCGAGTCAGCCACCCGGTCCTGGTAGTCGTCTTTGACGAGCAAAGCGCGACCCGCCGGGTTGGACAGATAACCGATTTCGATTAGGGTTGCAGGCGCGAACTCGTGGTGTACAACCGCGAGTTCACGCTTGCGCACCCAATTGCCATGCTCGCCCAGTCCATCTATAACGGCCTGGTAAATGGACTGGGCGAGCGTGTCGCTGGCATCGTTGTAGTAATACGCTTCGATCCCATCTATAAGAGGGTTCAAATTCGCATTACTGTGAACACTGACAAACAACGTCGGAGCGTGAAGCGCAATCAGCGCCTTGCGTTCGTCGAGGCTGAGGGCAATGTCGGTGTCACGCGTCAAGATCACCGTGGCGCCCTGTTTGACCAGGACATCACGGAGCTTGAGCGTAACCGAGAGATTGATATCTTTTTCGAAGATGCCATTGCGAATGGCACCAGTATCGGTACCACCATGACCGGCGTCGAGCATAATTGTCGAGCCGGAAAGTGGTAGCACGGGTGGTTGCTCCGGCGGGAGGCAGGCTTCCTCCGCGTCAGTGCATTTATCGTGGGTTCGAAAGGCGGGCTTCTCAGCCTGGACCGCGGACCGCGCGATATAGGGTTCGGCAGAATTCTTCGTCGAGGGAGTTTTTCCCTGTCCATTCCCGAGGATGAAAACCGCTGCGACCAGCATGAATAGCGTGGACGCGACAGCGAGAATGAAATTGTTTCGTCTAGTCATAACGAAATTGACCACTTGGTTTATATCGCGCAAATCCAATGCTGCGCGACTTCAGGGGATAGGGAATGGGAACCGGGGCGCGTTATCTCAGTGAGTCGCCCTAACGACACACCACTACAACGCGCTCCCGGCCTCATTCAGAACGTTAGCTCGGCTCCTTGCTGACAGGCGGGTTGACTTCATCATGCCCCACCGATGGTGGCACGATCTGGTCGAACGTCTCCTTGATCGAGGCGTTCTGCGCGTCAGTTAGATACCGATTGTGATACAGGACCTGTCCGGTGAGCGCCATGATCTTGAGGGTGTGATCCTTGTAGGGATGCATACCGCCAAGTTCCATTTCGATCTCCTTGAGGACCTTCGATTCGATACGGAAAAGTTTCCGCACAGATTTCGCCACCGCTTTGTAATTCTCGACCGAGACGTCACCGGCTTCGATGAGCGCCCAGGCTTCGTCAAACTCGCGTCTGGCAATTTGCCGGCGGGTTTCCCAGATTCGCTTTTGCTCCTCGATCACTGCCACCTTCCACTGGCGTTGCAGGCGAAGAGCGATAATGGCGCCGGCGATACCAGAGAGGATGTACCCGAGTGTCCAGAGCAGGTGATACTCATGGATGAAACTGGGCTTGCCGTCCTTGATCAAGTCGCGTCCGTCCCACGTCGGTGACGTGAATGGTTCGAACGCCGGGATGGCAATCAGATGATCCTCGGATGTGGCGATGTCGCGGTAAATCATGCTGACCTTTAGGGAAAGCTGCTTGGCCGCCGACATGCTCTGGATTTTAAACTTGATGCCGATCCAGCGCGACCCGTCTTGGAAATCGCGGGTGACAGTGGTCGGGTTTTCGACAATCTCGAAATCACCTTCGATAGCCAGGCTGTGAAGGTCCACAACCGTGCCGGGCTTTTGCTTCAGGTAAATCTCGATCGGGATGACATCTGCGATGCGCCAACCGAAGTCGCGATCGAAGACTGATACCACTTGCGGTGCCAGCGGCTCGGCCGACTGGGGCGCTGTGTTGAAATCCGGCCAGGACGTCTGGTCGCTATTCGTCAACCACACCAAACCCCCGATTGTCAGGGCGATGCAGAGGACGAGCGCGCCGACGTTGGTAATGAAGTTTTTCATAACTCCTTGCCTTGTCAGTTAGCTCGGTCGCGTTTGCCGTGACCGGGTTTTTTGCTGGACTTGTCGCGAGTGAAACGATACTGCGGGAGCTCGTTTGACCCTTTCAAAGTCCTCGGGATGAACAGTGTGGCGAACAGAAACAACGCCGAGAACATGAGCGGCCACATGAACAGCTCTTGCTCTCCTTCTTTGCGCTTCACGTCAGCCTTCGAGATCAATGAGCCGATCGAGAAGTCCGACGGATTGACGACGCGGACGTAGCGGCCGCCTGTCATGTTGCGCATCAGAAGCAGCGTGTTTTCTTCGAGTTTCGAGGTGACGACCTGACCTTCATGCTCGTAGAATTTCTTGTCGGAGTAGCGCGATTGGTCGGACTTAGAGAGCAACTTCACCGGGATGGGCGAACCAATCGGTTTACCCAGACCAACGATGATGAGCTCGATGCCGCGCTTTTCCAGCTCTTTGATGGCGGCGTGCAGTTCAGGCAGTTCGGTGTCGTTGCCGCCGTCGGAGAAGAGCACGATCACTTTGCGATTGCCCGGCTTGGAGTCGAGGTCGAACAAAGTGAACGCCATGTTGAAGGCTTTGCCGACTTCCGAATTTTCACCCGGGGCGCTGCCCATGACTAGTGCGCGTTTCAGCATCCAGTCGAGAGCCAGCATGTCGTCCGAAAGGAACGCCATGGGGAAGCCTGTTCCGGCGTAGCTGATGATGCCTAAGCGGTTGTAGTTAAGCGACGGCACCACATCGGTGAGGATGAGGTGGCGCGCCATGTCCAACCGGCGTCCTTCGGCATAGGAGGTGCCGACCAGAGCCTCCTTGTAGTCGGGGACGGCCATGCTGCGGCTGACGTCGACGATTGAAATCACGTCGATTGTGCCATGCGGAAATTCAGCCGTGCCGTTTTTAATCGATGGTCGCGAGAGCGCCACCACCAGTAGTGACAGTCCGACAATCAGGCAGAAGCCTTTTGCCAGATACGTGCCTGACGTGACGAACTCGGAGAGTCGCCCGGTCAGCTTTCTGTCACCGAAATCGTTCTGGAATCGCTCGTTGCGAGTCCAGGCAAACCATAGTGCCAAACCAGCAAGTGGTGGGATTGCCACCAGAAGCCAGAGCACCGTCGGATCGATGAGATGCATAGTGGCTCCTTAGATGCCCTTCTTATTGCTGGAATTGCCGTTGGAAGGTTTCTGGTTCGGATCCGAAGCGCCACCTCCACCCTTCCCCATGTCGGGGAATTGTGACTTGAGCCGCTCCAGGTTGTACTTGGCGTTGAGGTTGTCCGGCGAAAAACGAAGACTGTCTTCGTAGGCCGTTACCGCCACGCGAAACTGCTTTGCGTGTTCGTTGACCACACCCAGCATGAACTGGATCTGGGCGGCGAGTTCCTTCCTTTCGGGAGGCACTACGCCTGTGTTTTTGCTGAGCTGATTGAACGCCTCGGTGAACGCGTCCTTGGCGAGCCGGTAATCCTTGGCTTTGTAGGCTTGCACCCCAAAGTCATAAAGGGCTACCGGCGGATCGCCGACGGATGATTGCGCCGCTCCCTGGAAATTCTCGGTCAGCATAGGTCCCGAATAGGAGACCATGCGCCATGCGCCATAGAGGGCAAGCACGACGCATACCAACATGACGAGGCTCATGGCCGGAACACGGAAAGCACTGATGATCTCTTTTGAGGTCTTCATCGTTGTGCTCCAAATTTGTTTCTGCAGAGTGATACCACGCACAGTGCGCGGTGCCGAGCTGCAGCTATCGGTTGAGGACTAGAGCCTCACCGAGTGCTCCAAGAAGAAAGAGGCCAATCGCGGCCCAGGCGAAGTAGAAAAACAGCTCTTCGCGACTTTCAGACGTCTCGACCGTGACCGTGGATTGCTCCATCGAGTCGATCCGATCGAAACAGTCCTTGAGCGCCTGCGGGCTGCTGGCAAGGAAACCCTCACCGCCGGTCGCTTTGGCGAGCCGAACGATATCGGGATCCTGCTGGTTGGTGCCGACGACGATCACGTACAACTTCAGGTTGTATTTGGCGGAGAGTGCCTCCAGCCGTGCGAATGCGTCACCGTAGAGATTGTCTTCGCAGTCCGTCACCATGATCAAAACACGAGTGGCGGCGCGACCCATATCGTCGAGATGCTCAGCGGCTGCGTCGAGCGGACCGGGCGGCGTGCTGCCGAAGTTGGTGCCACCACCGAGTCCCTCATCGGCGAAGTGCACTTTGCGGTAGATCATCTTCAGGTCGTGCGTCAGCGGCCAGTGCCAGTATTGGTCCGTGTCGAACACGAAGAGCCCCACCCGGTCACCGGCTTTGGCGAGAAATCGATTGCGGATGAAATCGAGTGTGGCTGCCTGCGCATTGTCAACGCGTCGCTCGCCGACTCTGGTGCCATAGTAGTCTTGCGGATTCGCTTTGCCTGCAGCAGGGCGATCGGGACGACCAGGAAAGTCTTTGTCGAGTTCAGTTTGTCCAACCACACTCTCGGGAGGTTTCCCGAATTGAGCGCCCATGGAGCCTGAGATGTCGACCGAGAGGATGATGTCGCGGGACTTGAACGAGTTGGTCGAGATCACGTGCAGCTTTTGAGGGCGTGCCAGTGCGACAGACAACGCGGCGAAGCCGGCGACAAGAAGCAAAATAGGAATCAGATGCAGAATCCATCCGCCTTTCGACGGTGTGATTCTTTTGGTGTCGGGAAATCCGACATAGCCTTTGTGTCGCGCGATCAGCCAGGGGAGTGGCACAAGCACGAGCAGCAAAAGCCAAAGAGGGTGTGCGAGAATCATAAATTTCCCTGTCCTCGGCTTACGCCTTAGTTGTTCGGAATCGGGTGACTCCAGATTCGGCTTCAGCAACAAAACAGCTTATCTTCCTGGACGCGTGCGGAATTAAATCCTCGGGGGAGGACCTTCGCGCGCGGGAGAGTTGAGCTGTTACAGTGCTAGAAGTTACCGAAAGTTCGGAAGAAATGAGCGTGATGTCTAAACGTTAGTTTTCTTGGCCATTTAATCTCAACAAAGATCAGTTTAAGAATAACTAGGCTGGAATCCTGAGCATCTGATCGTTTTCGTTTGGGCGCCGGGTAGGGACTGAGCCTGATCCCGTAGACGTTTGTGGTTGTTGGGTTTGCGGTCGCTTCGCTAGCTCTGCGATTAGCTAACGTGAGCGCTTGCTCATAGTCAAAAGGCGATCATCGATCTGTGCGGAACCGCACTGCTGCCCATCCTTGCCAAGAGGCGCGCGGTGCGATAGTTGTCTCCGAATCGCCTGACAATTTCACTCAAGCGTGCGCCCGTCCGCGCAGGATCCGGCAAAAGTATCGCCAAAATTGGAAATGTGAGTGTGGCACTCATTAATCGGGCGGGTAAAAAGTGTGTGCCACACTCACGTTTCTACTTTGCGACCGGAAATTTGTGTGCCGCATTCTCCATTTTTACTTTTCAGGCTTGAAAAGTGCCTTGCCGTCGCGAAAGACGGGACGGCGCTCCGACCGTTATACAATTAGGCGTCCGTTTGCTTCTGTCGCTCCGGGTGATTTTCGCTGCGTGGCTGGGTAGTTAGTAAATGGCAGAGCAAACCTCGCAGGCGGCATTAAACCTCGTGAGCGGCGAACTGCTTTCGCATCCGATTGCAATTAATTGCGTTTACCTGCACCATTTGAGCTAAAAAAATATGCCACTTGATGACAATTCCTCAGGCGCCAGTCTCCGACTCGGCAAACTCAACAATAATCCGAGCACTACTGAGCTTGATTATGCGTTGGCCCAGGCTAAGAAAAATACGAGTGCAACCATCGAGTTGCCCTGGAAAAGCCAGTCTAGCCCGACGTTTGTACTCAAGGTCTCATGCTTCAACGGCGAAGATGATGCCAATTGGGTGTTGTATCAGGGGGAAACGGCAGATGCTGCCGTGCTCTGGAGCTTCGATAGTGACGACACCACCCTGATAGAGAGCCTGATTTCGGCTGAATGTTCCGACCGGGTTTTCTCGTCAGCTCCCGGTGGCGCCACCGCTGGTGGTGCAAATGGTGGGGCGGGTCAAGCCGGCGCGCAACCGCAGGCGGTGTCTCGGGCGCCATCGCCGATGGTGCCGACTGTCAATCTGCCGCCACCGGTCGAATTCGACCCGGCGCTGGTTGAAGAAGTCGAACGAGGTCTCAAAAACCCTGACTCAGGCTTCGTTACAAGAGCAGGCTTTTTCTACTTTATGGC
>JADYXR010000265.1 GCA_021772095.1 Candidatus Obscuribacter sp.
GAAAATTCAGCTGATGAAAAAGCTGCTGAAGAAGCTCCTGAGGACAACGCTTCTGAACATTCTTCAGAAGCGTTGTCCTCAGGAGCTTCTTCAGCAGCTTTTTCATCAGCTGAATTTTCCGCTGCCGGCGCATCTTCAGTTTTCGCTTCTTCGCCTTCGGCAGAAGCTTCTGCATCTTCAGCTTTTTCTGCAGCTTCGTCCCCTTCAGAAGCAGCTTCTGGAGCGGCTTCTTCAGCGTTCGCTTCACCAGCATCATCTTCCGAGGCTTCCGCATCTGCTTCGGTTTTGTCCTCGGCATTTTCTGCATTTTTAGCTTCGCCATCTTCGGCCGCTTCTTCAGCGGACTCCGCATCAGCAGCCACTTCTGGAGCAGCAGCTTCGTCGGTAGTTTCTTCCTTGGTTTCTTCCTTGGTTTCAGCCTCGGCGACAACTTCTGACTCTACAACGCTGGCTTCAGGCGTCGCATCCGCAGCGACATCATTACTCTCATTTTCATTTGTTGAACTGAGCGTGGCGATTTCAGGTGCAGCAGCCATTTTTGCAGCTTGGTTTTTCTTTTTCTTCTTACTCATGGTGGTCTATCCTCTTCATTTTTTCAATTTGCATCCTAAATTTTCCACATCAAAACAGCCGCTCGGGCGCAACCCGAGACGAACAAAACCCCCATCGCAACTCACTATCGAGCGGCGCACCGCCTCAAGCGATTCGTTGAACGACGAACGCAGAATCAAATTATTCTTCTTTTATTCTGACACAATAATCAGTGACATGACGTGCTTTAGGAGAATATTTTTGCTTAAAAGTTTTCAGATCGCAAAAAAAATGTGCACCGTTTGTAGTGGCATTACTACCGAATGTAATTAGCGGAGCTTACAAGAGGTTGGTCGGTTTCAAACTGTCTTCCGTGATTATTTTCAGCGTCGGAAATTTTTGCCTTTTTTGTTCGAGCCGAGCACTGACTTTTCCACGCTTGCATCCGTACGTCGACAAAAGTCGACGTACGCGCATATGGGCTCAAAGCGCATGAATAGACCTTCTTAGCAGTTGCGGAACGGTTGGACTCCGACAGAAATTTCGTCAACGCACCTTAGTGGCTCGTACTGCTAATAGCCGCACCGGATAAGGCAACTTTTCAAAACATGACACCTCATGCGGCTTCTCGAAGTCAGCTTGCTTGAAACCTTTACGTTCAGCCAAACGTGAACTATTTTTGATAGAACAGCGAGTCAGTAGATCGATCGCGTTTTGCACTCTCCACATTTTTGCAAAACAAAAAAGCTGTGAGCAGTTTGAATGGCTCGCAGTACCGCATATGACATGACGTCAGAATCACTTAGCCCTTGCCAGAAAAATGGTCGCGTGGAAGACAAACTAATAAGGCGTGCAAATCCAAAGCGGCTACTCGGACTCTTTTATGTGAACAGAGTTTCGCGCACCGAGATCGATTGTTGCACCTTTGTCAGCTTTTACTTTAATCCCTGGCATTGCCGATTCCAGTTGTGTGACTATGCGAACCACCTTATCGATCAATCGGCAGGAAGCTGACAAAAGATCAGCAGCGTCATCAAAACGTTTTTCTGAAATCAACTGCTCAATTATTGGAATCGTTTCTGCGACCTTCACCAGGTCACCTGCCACCACTACGATCCGGGTTTTAGAAGTTTCTGACTCGGCGCTTTGGTCCTGGTACTTCAGATGTTGATCGATGTCGTTGACGCGCTCGAGAAGAACCGTCGAAACCGATTTCAAACGTTGAAGCCCATCGCTGAGAAGCGCGCGTCTTCTGGCTCTGTGCTTCTTCGACCCACCCAGTGCTCCTACGACGAATAAAACCGCACCAATAAACGCAAACACGCTCACGACCGCAACAGTAGCAACTAGCAGAACAAACATTACATCCAAGAGTCAGTCCTTTCGTTCGAACAAACGTGGCTGCCACACAGGGTTTCGTATTTAAAAGGGCAAGCACAACCAATCTGGTGTGGACGCATGATAGAGCTAGAAGTACTGCCCATATAGCTTCACCCGATCTTCCCGCCACGAGTCGTGAAAAGTATATCCTTTCTGGCACCGTTTTGCGGAGGAGTTTGATGACAAGATTATGCGCCACCACATCTATAACAAGGATGAAAGAACAAGGAGCGTTTCAAAATGAATCGAAGATTCCAGGCACGTAATTTGGTGTGCCTTAATGTGACAACCAATCTTTGAGATAAATTTTGTTTAGATATCAGCCAGAGCAACGGTTCGGCAGATCGCATACAAATTAAGTTAGTCTCATACACATTAACGCCTTGCCAACCGCATATACCATGTTAAACTCCTGGAAAGGTGTGACACAGCACCGCGAATTCCCGGTTTCACTTAAATCTCTTAAACGACGAATAGTCTGGGTAGGAAAAATGTCCTTTCCCCACAACAGCTCCCTTAAGGCTGCCGTAAAACAACTCCAGGAAGTTGTGTCACGTCATCAGGGCGACGATCATGAAACTTCGAAGATTGTTCGAGAGATCGAGTCCATTGTCGCTGACATCGAGCGCAAGTCGGTCGACATGCCGATTACAGAACGCGCCAACGAAAGTCAGATTGTACCGCCTGTCACTTTGATTCAAAATCCGCTGCCTACGGTTTAGACCGATTGGACGCCGAACTGCTCAAGCGCGCTCGCTGAGTGTCGCTTTTTTGCGTGCGCTTTTGATGTCAGATTTTCGGACACTTTTTCTGACCAAACTACTTTATGCGCAATCGATACTCATCACTCAACTTCTTGAGCTGCTCAGCCAGATCCACAGCCGCTTGAGGCTTCCCTAGCGCTGCCATCGCCTTCTTCATTGAGTTCAGTTTCTCTTTGTCACTGAGCAACAAAAGAACGATGTCTCCTAGCTTCTGCGGGGAAAGCTCCTCTTGCGGAATGACTATTGCGGCACCTTTGCTTTCCAGAAAACGGGCGTTATGCATCTGGTGATTTTGCGCGGCGTACGGAAACGGAATGAATACGGCAGGAGTTGCCGTAGCCGACAGTTCCGAAATAGTCATGGCGCCAGCGCGACAAACGACAAGATCCGACGCGGCGTATACAACCGACATATCATCAAAGTACGCACGCAAACAATATCGCGGATGCATCAAAACGCTCTCGCTAAGCGACTCTTTAAGGTCGTGAACGTTTTTGTCACCAGCTTGATGAACGATTTGCATGTGCGGAACGAACTCAAGCAAGCGTTCCAGCGTTTCAGCCAAACTCTCGTTGATTGCCTTGGCGCCTTGAGATCCGCCGGTGACGACCAGGGTTAGCAAATCAGGCCGCAATCCAAAAACTGCGCAAGCCGCATCCCGACCTATTTTGTTTACGAAGCCTTGCCGAATCGGGTTACCGTTGACGATCGTAGTTCCGTGTTTTGATTTGATACCACGCGCACCTTCCATGCCGAGTGATACCAGATTTGCGCTGCCGGCAAAAAATTTGTTCGCCAAACCCGGGTGGGCATCAGGTTCGTGAATGGCATACGGGATTCCAAGTTTTTTTGCCGCTCCCAGCGCGGGCGCCGATGCGTATCCGCCCGTTCCCAAAACCACGGTCGGACGAAAATCTTTTAAAACTTTAGAGGCGTGCGATTGAGCTTTCAGCATCTGGAACAACCACTTAAGAACGGCTAGCGATCGCTTTCTTGGCATACCCGAGACATCCAGCCCAACAAAATCGATCCCGCGTTCACTAGCGATCCGTTCCTCAATATGGCCGCTAGCGCCTATATAAAGGATGGCCTCGACTTGCGGATCCTTCTCGAGTACTTCATAGACTGACAGCGCTGGATAGACATGCCCCCCGGTGCCACCACCAGATAGAACTATGCGATGTCCTGGAGGCATCAGATTACTCCGTGAAACCTTCCGCCGATTCATCTTCTGGTGGCTGATCGCGATCGCGCGATACAGACAGAAGAATACCGACCATTGAAAGCGTGATGACCAGCGAGCTTCCGCCGTAGCTGATGAATGGCAAAGTGATACCAGTAACTGGAAGTATTCCCGTGGTAACCATGATGTTTACTGTAGCCTGAACGCAAATCGAACTAGTGATACCAATGGCCAGCAATCTGCCGAACAGAGTTCTTGCATCTAAAGCGGTTTTGTATCCGTAGTAGCCAAAGATGATAAACAAGCCCATCAGCGACATACATCCGAGCAATCCTAGTTCTTCAGCGATCACGGCGAAGATAAAGTCAGCATGTTGTACAGGGAGGTAGTGCAGTTTCTGCAACGAACGCCCGTATCCCAAACCGAACAGTCCACCCGATCCGATCGCCAGTTGAGCCTGGATTATATTCCAACCTTCTTTCTGCGGGTTGGTATAAGGGTTTAGCCAGCTCTCAATCCGAGCCATCTGGTAAGGCGTGCTTTGAATTTTGTGCCAAACCAGAGCAGCACCGCCCATCAATGCGATGAACAGTAGCATTTGATTGGTACCACTGACGTACAACAACGTCGCCAGAATGGAAAGAATCATCAATGTGCTTCCCAAATCCGGCTGTTTGACGACGATGGCGGCCATTATCATCACCAGTCCGATTCGCAACAACATCTCGCGTTTCCACCAGAAGTGTTTTGAAAGTCCCGAGGCCAATAGGAGAAGTGCCCCTACCTTAGCGGCTTCTGACGGCTGAAATTGAAACGGTCCAATCTCGATCCATCGCGATGCGCCGAACGCTTCGGTGGACAAACCTGGCACCATTGTTAAAGAAAGCAAAATACAGGCAACGATTGCCACTGGCCATGACCATTTGCGCAATCGACGATAGTCGTAGCGACTGATCGTGAACATGGCAAACAAACCGATCATGCAAGCAATCGTTTGTTTTCTAAGATAAGCAGTCGCGTCATGGTAGTAGTTGAGCGCTTCCGGTGCCGACGCGCTAAACACGCTCATCAAGCCGAACAAACACAATGTGACGGTGATACCAATTAAAGCTTTATTTGGCAACCCACGAAAATGCGGCTCTTTCGGAGCCGTGCTTTCTGATCCGTCGAATTCGGCCGGATCGAAATCAGGTTTTTTGCGCGACCTCTTTGAGTCGAGCACGGACAATATCTTTGAAGACACGCCCTCTTTCCTCGTAGTCTTTAAACATGTCGAAACTTGCACACGCAGGTGAAAGTAGCACTGGTCCTTGATTGAGCTGAGCACCCAATTTCACGGCGGCATCAAGCGAAGCAACCGGATATATGTTTTGCACCCCTCCCTGTCTGAGCTCGTTTTCGAATCGAGCCGTCGCTTCTCCTATGAGGATAACAGCACTCGCCGTTTTTCTAACAACATGAACAAATTCTGTAAGGGAGGTGCCTTTGTCCTTTCCTCCGGCAATCAGTACGACTGGCTCTCCCGGGAAAGATTCAAGCGCTTTAATGGCAGAAACCGTGTTGGTTGCTTTCGAGTCATTGTAGAAAGCAACACCATCAATAGTGCCAACATATTCCATGCGGTGCTCGAGGTTTTTGAAAGTCTTCAAACCTTCCTTTATGCGGTCGATGTCACCACCGGCAAGCACGGTCGCACCAACTGCGGCAAGAACGTTTTCCACATTGTGTTGCCCTTTGATTGGCAATTCGCTAACCGCCATCACGACGCGGTCTGTCATCGATCGCCTGCAACAAACAAAACCATCGGAGACGTATGTGCCCTGGATATATTCGTCAAAACTTTGTTCAGTCGAGAATGGAAAAACTTCAGCCATAGTCGAAGTGGCAGCAACCACAACATCATCCATGCTCAAAACCGCATACTGATTCATTTGCTGATTCTTGAACATACGTCGTTTGGCGTCGACATAATTATCGATGCCCTTGTGCCAGTCGATATGATCTGGTGTCAGATTAAGCCAAACACTGATGAATGGCGCGAATGTCGGCGAGTACTCGAGCTGAAAGGACGAAACTTCAGCGACCAGAAAATCATGTTTTTCATCAAGCAACGAAAGAATCGGCACACCGATGTTGCCGCAAACTGGTGCTCGAAAGCCGCAGGCTTCCAACAAGTGACTGGTCAACGCTGTCGTGGTGGATTTTCCGTTTGTGCCGGTAATTGCAATGATTGGAATGTCCGCCATCCGAGAAGCGAGCTCAATGTCTGAGATCACTTCCTTGCCTGTCTTTCGCGACATCTGAATAACGTCGGAATAAGGAGAGATGCCGGGGCTGACCACGAAGATATCGGCGAATCGAATGGCCTGCAAGCTATGCTCGCCGAACTCGTACTTCACACCTAAACTTTTCAGTTCTTGAATCGTCGCGTCGGCAACCTTGGACTCCGGCTGGCTATCGGAAACATATACGTCAGCACCACGCTCACTCAAGTATCGAGCAGCAGCCAATCCGCTTCTGCCGAGCCCGTAAATGGTTACCTTACGTTGTTTCCACCTTACCAATCAGCTATGTTCCGTGGTTCCTTCGCGTCACATCGCAATTTGCAGTACGCGAACCTGGTGATTCCCGCTCAATTCTAACAGCTTCAGCGCTTGGCGGAAATTGAAATTGAGTCAGGTTGCGCCGGGCAAGGTACTCAACGTATATGTCGAATATCGAGGGAGTTGATTGGTCAGAAAAACTGGCAGTTTTTATGACGTTCTGCATTGGCAAATTTTCTGACCAGCAAAAATATGACGGTTGCCCGGGAAGGTAACCGTCATATTTTCTATCAGTTTTTCTGACAATTTAGATCCGACCAATTCCGCCTGATACCAGACGGTCTGTCAATCTACTTGCCCTTTTCTTTCTGCTCGAGCTTGAAGGCACGCTCTTGCAGATTCGCGATCTTCTTCTCCATTTTTTCGCGTTCTTTTGGAGGAAGATCGGTTGCCAGTGCGAGGTACGCTTTGTACTGGACAACTGCTTCTTTGAGATCTTTGCTAGCAAGTGGTTTCAATTGCTGGAGCGTGTTGCCGGCACCCAAACGAGCATTAGCCACGCGAGGATTATCGTAAATCGCCGCGTGATATTTATCGATGGCAGATTGCGTTTGTTTTTTCCTTGCCAGGTCATCTGCCAGTGTCAGATCTTGTCTTGCACCTTCTTGAGCTTTGGCGACAAGATTCAGTCCACGAGCAGAACGCTTTTCATTTCCTGCATAAGTTCCTGCTTTCTTGTAAGCAGCATCAGCGGCTTTCAAGTCTTTGATCATCAAAGCCAAATCTGCCACCGCAAAAGTTTCCTTAGCGTCTTTGGCATTCGTAATCACAGTGTTGAATTGTTGTTCGGCTTCAGTGAATTTGTTTTGGGCAAGCAGTGCTTCAGCGTACGCAAGACGTTCCCCGTCATTGGTTGGAGCGGCAACTTGTGACAGATCAACTGGATCTCCCATCATGATGCGCAACTTCATTTGCGCGAGGCGCAATTCCATATTATTGGGATTCATTTTTACGGCGTTATCGATCGAGGCTTTTGCACTTTCGAATTCATTGGAGACGAAAAACGAGCTGTTCGCGTCTTTGTTCGCCTTCAAGTAATACGCACGCGTCAAGCCTTGTGCAGCCGGTCCGTTGCCCGGATCGACTTCAAGAACTTTTTGGTATTCCTTGATCGCTTGATCCAGTTTCTCAAGCTTGAGACTGAGGTCTGCGATTCTTCCGCGCAAAACGGAATTGTCCGGCATTAGTTCGGTACCCGATCGCAATTGAGCAATCGCGTCTTCGAGATCGCCTCTGTTTTCGCGGATGTCGGCGATGTTGATGTAAGCTTCCGGAGTTTCCGGTTTGATTCTAATCGCTTCCTGGAACTCGCCAACCGCGCCAACCGCATTTCCTTGCGCGGCGAAAACCTCACCACGAGTCAATCTTACTGGTGCGCTCTCGCGGTGCTGATAGAGCGAAGTGTTCAACTCTTTAAGCGCATCGTCATAAAGACCTTGTTTAAAATACGTCCGACCTAAGCCGTAGTGCGCGGTTGAGTTACCTGATGATAGCGCAATCGCTTGTTTAAACGCGCTCACTGCATCCGCCCATTGCCCTTTGTTCATGTTGACCAGACCGACTCCAGCAAAGGCTTCGGAATATTCAGGGTCAAGCTTGGAAGCTTCTTTGTATTCGGAAAGAGCCTCATCAATTCTGCCTTGGCTGCGATAAACGTTGCCCAGGGTGTAGTGAGCTTCCGGCATTCCAGGATCGATTGCTAATCCTTGTTTGCATTCTGCCTCGGCGCTACGCAAGATGGCGTCTTGATTTGAGCGTACTGTTTGACTGGACGATTGCAAACTGTTGTACATCACCATGGCAAGACCGGCATGAGCCATGGCGTTGCGTGGATCCATCTGCAATGCCTTTTCGAATTGCTGTTTGGCACCATCGAGCTTAAACTGCTTCGCAAGCGCCATTCCGTAGCCTACCGTTGCAGGAACGCTTTTGCCGTTACGTTGCAATGCTTGCTTGTACATGCTCTCGGCATCGCCGTATTTCCCTTTGAGCATCAGGTCATCAGCTTGAACTACGTCATGCTCGATTCTGACTTTCAATGTTCTTCTCTTTTGAGCAATCAACCGCGGGCGGCTACTATCGTCGCTAAAGAACTGAGCAGAGCATTGATCGGCACTTACGATCGGCAGTGCCAGCGATCCAGCCAACAAGCCAAATAAAAGCTTCGATTTCATAACTTCTCCGATTGAGGAACTCTTTGCGCCGGTGCCAACAAGAGCACGTCCGGTCAAAATGCAAAGCCGGCGCCGATACTAAATTTTCAAACCTAAACGAACCCCTTAACGCCACAATATTAGCGCTTCAACGACCGATTTTCCAAACCCCTGACAGCCTCCGTAACACCTGACATGCTGGCGCGAGGGATATCCCGTAGTTGGTTTCGGCGATGTAAACCGGCTTTAAAGTCTGCAATAGAGTTTGCTGGGAATTGGTCTTGCTCGTGCGACACTTGTCGTCGTCCTGGACAATCCCATATCCTATATATAAGGAATGAAAAAGCGGTGCGTGGAGACTCGTCAGAATTTCGTACCATTTTTCTGACAAACGCACTTCTTTTGATGAAGGCTTCCCGGAGCCGACCTATTAATATATAGATTGAATTTTTAGGAGATTGATAAGTGTCAGGTCATTCGAAGTGGGCAACGATCAAACGGCAGAAAGCGGTTGTTGATGCCAAACGCGGAGCGGTCTACGCAAGAATGTCACGCGAGATCATTGTCGCGACAAAACAAGGCGGTCCCGATCGCGAAGGAAACTTCAGACTACGACAAGCAATTGATCGAGCAAAAGCTGAAGGCGTACCAAACGACAATATCGAACGTGCAATCGAGAAAGGCTCGGGAGCAGGCGCCGCGGATAACGTTGAGGAACTGACGTACGAGGGCTACGGTCCTGGCGGTGTCGCCATCCTTGTCAAATGCGCAACCGACAACAGAAACCGCACGGCAGGCGATATTCGAAGCTACTTCTCAAAATACGGCGGCAACCTTGGTGACACAGGTTGCGTCAATTGGATGTTCAAAGAACGTGGCGAGATTCAGGTCGGCAAAGAAAAATCCTTCGATGAGGACGCTTTGCTTTCAGCGGCAAGCGACGCCGGCGCTGAAGATCTTCTGACAGAAGACCTGGAAGAAGCCCTCGTCATCTGCAGTTCCGACAAACTAGAAATTGTGAAAACAGCCGTTGAGAAAAGCGGACATGAAGTCGTGTCTGCGGAAGTCAATATGGCGCCACTAACGACGGTGTCTGTGCAAGACCCTGATATTGCCAAACAATTATTGAAACTATTGGATGCACTCGAAAATCAAGACGACGTGCAGCAGGTGTATGCCAATTTTGATATGGACGAGCGCTTGCTCCGAGACTTCGTGAACGGCTAGCCTAGCGCTTCTTGGTCGGAAGATTGCTTTTTAGGACGACGTTGACTCGTCATAAAAAGTGGCTTTTTTTCTGACGAAATAAAATCGCCGATTTAAACCCTTCCTTCTATATGGTTTGGTCAGCAATTTGCTGGTCACTACGCGCCCTTACGATTCGTTAGTCGTCGACGCATGAAATACTCATGGAAGCTTGGTCTCGCTGGAATTGCGTTGCTTCAATCGAAAATTCGGGTCAAGCTGACCTCACATCACTTCGTTCTGCGCAATAAAATGCAAACTTATTTTGCAGTATCACCGGCGGTTGCTAAGCGGCAGGAACCATACGCAAAGCGTTATTAGCAAACCGTTTCGGGCATTTCTAATTGATATATATTATGGCCCGATAATATATTAGAGCAAGGTTAATGTGAGTTTCACACTTTTTTACCGAAGGCACGTGACAACCACCAGCGACACCATTCATTAGCGCGCTCTCACAAAGTCAAACTTAAGGCCAGCTTGCTTGGACATACGCACGTCACACCCAAGACACATATCGCCGCCATGTCAACCCTGCATAGTTTAAAAATCGAACACTAACCCGCAAACGCCGACAGCTGCGGAAAATTTCGCTCATGCCAAGGGGTTTTGACTCGTTACGTTCGCTTCTGCTAACTTGACGCGTGCTCCAAACAAGGGCGCTGCGATCCAAAAACATCCAATATGCAGCGTTCGGTTATCGCCTTTTACAGACCTGAAACATATAGAGGGGTAGCTACAGGACATCTCGCACTACAAGAAGGCTTCACAGACGTAATAAACGTATTTGAAGCGCTCGCGAGAATCGCCTAGCAGCACGGATCTGGAGATAAGCGTGAAAAACGGAAAAAACTACCTAACCAGCACATTAGTTGCAATCGGCTTAGTCAGTGCATTCGGTGCATCACCAGCCAGCGCAGCAAATTCTGGACTTGCCGCGGAAGTCGTCACTTCCACATATGAAGAGAACGGACAAGAGTGCGCGTCCGTCACTATCAATGGCGAAGAAGTAATCAGTTACCGCGGTGAGGTCGACGGAGACAGCGCCGAAGATAAAGCCGAATCACTTGCTGACAAACTCGAAGAACTACTTGATGAAGAAAAGGATTCGATTGAATCCCTGCTTCCCGCCCGCGACGGCAATCAAGGCGCCATTCGTTGCAACGGAAAAACAATTCTCAAATTCTCTTTGCCCGTAAAAAGCCCGGACGCTGAAGAACAAGGAAAGTTGGCTGTCAAAACCAGCTTGCAAATAATCAACGTATTGCGCATGGCATCAGGCTCTACGAAACTTCCTGATTCAGTAAATAATTTCGCCGAAGCCGCAGCTTCAGGAAGATTGGCTAATGTACAGGGAGACGACAGTTTTTCTGGACGAGCTTCCTGGTACGGACCTAACTTTCACGGACGCAAAACCAGTAACGGTGAGCGTTATGACCAAGAAGGCATGACCGCGGCCCACAGAACTCTACCTTTCGGTACCAAACTTCGGGTCACCAATCGCAGCACCGGCAAATCATGTGTTGTTAAAGTGAACGATCGCGGACCGTTCGTCGACAACCGAGTGATCGACCTTTCCAAAGGCGCAGCAAAACAACTGAACATGGTTTCATCCGGCGTCGCAATGGTAGACGTCTTTGTACTGCAATAACTATAGAAAACTGTGTCACCGCAGAGGTATGCGATTAAGAGCACCCGCGGAATCCGGCCGAAGAATCAACTCGATGTCGGTGCAACTGAAACACGAAGTGCAAAGCGAATCGACAGGGAATTCGTCGGATCTGCATTCCCTCGATCTTGTTCTGACATTGCTGGCTATGAACATGCCTGTCAGTAGGCAGATAGTTTAGAAACCGTCAGATCTATTCGGTCAGAATTTCTGTCTGTTTTTCTGACAGGCTAACTCCTCTCCGCTTTCGATCGAACCAACCCGTTGCCACTGCTTAACACTTGACATTATCAGAAGGGTAAGCTTTCAGGCTTTCTGTTAGAATTCCAAAACCTCAGCTTCAGACTGAGGACGGTTGGCGGGGTGGTTCCCGCCAACACCTGATACAGGGCACTGCAAAATTCACTGCAAATTGGCTAAACGGTTAGATCGTGTCTACTGAAGTTAGAGTAAGAATTGCACCGTCCCCGACGGGAAATCTCCATCTTGGCACAGCCAGGACGGCTCTATACAACTACCTTTACGCCAAGCGCCACAACGGCAAGTTTATTTTCCGCCTGGAAGACACTGATAACGAGCGCTCCGACGAGAAATACACCAAAGACATTATCGACGGTTTGAAATGGCTCGGCTTGACCTGGGATGAAGGTTGCGACATTGGTGGACCATATCCGCCATACCGTCAAACTGAGAAAATCGATCACTATGAGCGCATCGCAGACAAACTTTTGCAAAACGGTTTTGCATATCTTTGCTATGCGTCAACAGAAGAATTGGCTGCACTCAAAGAAGAGCAGCGGGTGTCAGGTCTTCCATCGCGATATGACAATCGCGGTCGTGAAGTTTCAATCGAACAGCGCGAAAAATACCAAGCTGAAGGTCGGGTTCCATCCTTCCGTTTCCGTGTAGAAGAGCCGCAAGACATACATTGGGACGACGAGATCAAAGGGCCGATCACCGTTAACAGTGCCGATCTCGGCGGTGACATGGTGATCATCAAATCCAACGGCGTCGCCACCTACAACTTCGCCGTAGTAGTCGACGACATCGACATGCAGATGACGAACGTCTTGCGCGGCGAAGATCACATCCACAACACCGCCAAGCAACTACTCTTGTTCGAGGCTCTTAATTGCAAGCCACCGCACTTCGGTCACACCGGTTTGATTTTCGATTCGAACGATCGCAAATTATCGAAACGCGAACACGGAGAACTGGTCCACATCGACTACTACAAGACGCAAGGCTACATGCCTGAAGCGATCGTCAACTATCTGATCAAGACGAGCTGGACGCCGCCTGACGATACGATGGAAAAATTCACGCTGGAAGAAGCATGTCAGATGTTCGACATCAAGCGCGTCAGCAAGACCCATGCGCGTTTCGACATGGACAAATTGAACTGGTACAACTCTCACTATCTTCGCAGCTTGCCACTATCCACGGTGACAGAACGAGCACGTCCTTATTTGACCGACTTTGATTTGAGCGAATACTCCCACGACGAGCTTGAGAAGCTGGTGGACACCTTGCGCGGCAGTCTGACTAAGTTGTCCGAAATCAAGGCAGCTGGAAGCTTCTTCTTCGGTAAAACAGTCGAAGTTTCAGACGAAATGAAGTCAACTGTTCTCTCATCAAGCGAAGCTAAAAAGGTGTTGACGGAGACACTTTCGAGCATCTCGAAGATGCCGTTCGATGACCCGGCCGGCGTCAAACAAATCGTCGACAGCATGGGCAAAGAACTCGGAATAAAAGGCAAGAATCTCTATTGGCCTCTCAGGGCTGCTCTGGCAGGAAGTACTCAAGGACCGGATTTGGGTTCGATGATTTCCGTGCTCGGTCCTACTAAGGTGCAGGCACGCTTAGAAGCAGCATTGAAAAACGGCGGAAACGGTCATGTGTAGGACGTAAGCAGAGAGCGCGTCAAATCGGCCGATAGCTGGATTTCGATGCCACCACATGCAGTTCCACCCCCACGACACCACATTCAGTGACTCAGATGACCACTATTCAAGTTCACAATACATTGACCGGAAAAAAGGAACTCTTTGTCCCGGTAAACGGCAACCGCGTTTTGATGTACGCTTGCGGCCCAACCGTTTATGACATGAGCCACCTTGGACATGCGCGCATGACGCTCGTTTATGACGTCATTCAGCGTTACCTGCGATTTTCCGGTTATGACGTTACCTACGTCAGAAACATTACTGACGTAGACGACAAAATAATCAATCGAGCAAAATCGCTGGGCATCAGTCCGGAACAAGTGGCGCGTGAGTACACCTACACTTTCTGGCATGACATGCATTGCCTCAACATCCAGCCACCGGACTTTGAACCGAAAGCGACTGAGTTTATCGAACTGATGATTCAGTTCACAAAAGAACTGATCGAAAAAGGTCATGCCTACGAAAGCCGCGGCGATGTGTACTTTGACGTTGCGTCGTTCAAGGAATACGGCAAACTTGGCAAGAAGACGCTTGAAGATCTGCTGGTCGGGGCGCGCGAACAAGTGAAATCGCAAGACGATCTGGCCGACCGCAAACGAAATCAGGTCGATTTTGCATTATGGAAAAGTGCCAGAGAGGGCGAACTGGGCTGGTCTAGTCCGTGGGGCGCCGGTCGACCAGGATGGCATTTGGAATGCTCAACTATGACCAAACATGTGCTTGGTGAAACGATCGATATTCATGCCGGCGGCGAAGATCTTGTTTTCCCGCACCACGAAAACGAAATCGCTCAGTCAGAAGCTTTGCATGGAAAACCGATGGCGAAGTACTGGCTGCACAACAGTTTCGTTCAAGTGAACTCCGAAAAAATGTCGAAATCGGAAGGCAATTTCACCACCATTCAAAATTTGCTCGGCCGCTTTTCTGCGGACACTATCCGAATTTTTGCGCTACAAACACACTATCGCCACCCGATTGAATTTTCAATGGAAAGTTTGACTGCCGCAAAAACAGCGCTCGGCCGCCTGCTCAGAGCCGCCGCCTATGCCACTCCAGCAGAGCAATCAAATGGTGCGGGTGCCACCGCCGGCGAAGCCGTTTTAAAACAAAACGCTCAGCAGATCACTAGAGCAACGGCCGAATCGCTAGATCCGGTCAATGATGATCTGACAAAACAATTCAGAAAAACGTTCACCGACGCCATGGACAATGACTTCAATACCGCCATTGCGACATCACAGCTGTTCTTCCTGTCTGACAAAATTTTCGTTGAAACTGATGAGAATAGACGTCGCGGATACGCAACGGTATTGGTGCAATACGCCCGCCTTCTCGGTTTGACATTGTCCGACACGAGGAAGCAAGTGGACGACGCAACGACAAAACAAATTGTCGACCTCGTTCTCGAACTGCGAAATATTGCACGAACGAAGAAGGACTACGAAACATCTGACTTGATTAGAAAGCGGCTTGCTGACGCTGGTCTCAACGTTATGGACACAGGCGGAAATACGACCTGGGAACAGGCGTAATCGATTTCTTCTGACGTTGTTTCAAAGAAACCGTGTTGAATAATCCGATCGAATCGAATGAAACGAGCGCGCGTTCCAAAGAGCGGCACCTCGCAAATTGAACATCCTCGAAGCGTCGCTATCGCATTCGGAATTGGCTGTTTTGCTCATGAAGGAGCAACTCAGAAATTCCAATTATTTCGTCCATTCTCAAAAGTGGCGGAGAGGGTGGGATTCGAACCCACGTGGCTTGCACCCATCCGCTTTCGAGGCGGCGCCGTTATGACCGCTTCGGTACCTCTCCAAGTTTGAATGGCTCATTCTATCAGACAACCAAGGCAGTTATTATTTTCGATGATTGAGTTCGTAATAAACGACGATCTGACCAAGCCTGGCGTCATATGACATGGTCTTGACCTGTCATAAAAACGGACAGAAATTCTGACCGAACAACTACCCTCAAAAATGATCGATCCGCCGCACGGTAGTCAAGCGAGATTCGCCAGCCGCCACCGCCGGTGATACCATCCAAAATCCAGGCGCACCAAATCCAAGAGCTGACCGAGCGAAACTTAAATCAGCGGCTTGCCCGCGATTTGCGTTTTAGACTCAACTTGTCCTTTGAGACTGACCATTACGGCTGGCATATCAATTCGATTTTGACGACGAATCAATGGAGCCGGAACGAAAAATCCACCATCGACATAACTGGCATACGTGACCAGAGTAGTTCGTCCGTGATCCAGAGGCTCTAGCTTCCAATAACCTTTCACTTGCTTAAACGCGCCGCTCACCCGACTCCATTCCAACGAGTGTGGTGCCTTTTCGGTCACTTTGAGAACGTACGAATAAGTGCCTACCGGTCCACTTGGAGCCACGGTGTGCTTGATCGTCTTCAAATGTCCGTCTTCTTTGATGAGCTGGCATTTTTTGACTTGAGGAAAAACTTTATTGGCGTTGTCGTAGTCGGTCAATACTTGCCAAATCTGATGAGGAGCGGCATGCACGACAATCTTAGAGATTGAATACTTATCGCCTTCAATAACTGATTCCGTCACAGCAGGCGCTTCGATGGTTTTCGAATGCTTATGCGAGTCGGCAAATGCCGCTGGACTGCTTATAGCGGAGCAAAGAGCCACTCCGATGATTAGACCTAAATGTTTCCGGTGTTTCCGTTTCACAAACCCCTACCTTTCCACTGATCGATAGCTGTTGTAGACCTCGAACAACTCGATACTTAAATCGTGTTAGTATCCGAATCGAACACTACAACGTAACACAGATTTCTCGACGGTGAAAATACGATAAATTATCCGAATGTTGAGCAAGCTTTAGTGACTAGCTCAATCCGCCAAGGACAGCCTGGATTTTATCGGCTATTGACTACTTGCGCAAGCGAGATTGTTCTAACAACCCATTGCATATAGGTCCGATATCACTGAGCCCGTAAGGCATAGAGCGACTTGACAACACCCGTACGCAAACTCGCACATTTACTTTACAACCCGCACTCCGGGTCCGCCATAGCCCCTGAATGGTGGGTCGGCAAGATTGTCCATAAGCTCTGCAGTGCCAACTTTCAGGTTACAGCAACCGCCACTTGGGCGGGAATCGAAACCCAAGATGTTCTCGATTTATTGAAGGACGGATCGGAGTTGCTGATAGCAGCAGGTGGCGACGGTACGATCCGAATGGCCCTGGAAGCCGCCTCGTTAGCTCCAGAGCGCATCCCTGTCGGCATCGTGCCCGTAGGGACGGGCAATCAGCTGGCTCGAAACCTGGGGCTTTATGAAGACAACATCCTCTCTGATCCGATCGATAAAGCGGTCGATACCCTGATTGAGGGCAAGCAATTCGCCATGGATCTCGGCGTCATGAACGGCCATCGCTTCGCCGTCTCCGCTGGAGTCGGACCAATGAGCGACGCAATCCTCATGCCCCAACACATAGATAAGGTGAACTGGCGGATGCTGGCTTATGCCGGCTCCCTGGTCCAGACCATCACCCAGCCGCCGCTTTTAATTCGGGTGACCGCCGACGACGAGGCGCCGTTCAATGTGGCGGCTTCTGGTATTTTTGTCACCAACATCTCCGACCTCGGCATCGGACTATTGTCAGAATCCGCTCGTTTAGACGACGGCATCCTTGATCTTTGCGTGCTTGCTCCGCAGGAATTCCACGACTACCTCGAGATGGGATTTCGATTCGCTGGCGGCATGGCTGACACACAACCAGCTCCGTACTATGTCAGAAAGGTACGCAAGGTCACTCTGGAAGTTGTGCCGGTCAGCCGTCATTCGTCGATACTGAATAAGACCTGGCGACGCGTAAAAAATTCGTTTGGTGTTTATGAAAAACCACCGCTTCTGTTAAACAAAGAAGCCACCGCCATGATTGACGGCGACGCTTGCGGAACCACACCGATGCACATCGAAGTGGCACCACATGCAGTGTCAATAATGGTGCCTCAAAATTTTACCGTTTCGAAGCATGAAATCGCGGTAGCTTGAATGAATATAGCCCATTGAATCAGCTCGGACCACCAATCAACTCTAACACCATATATGGTTCGCAATCTTCGTCAACACCAAAGTCGTAATCGCGCCGATGTTAGCATCTTCACGAATGCGTGTTTAAACAACTGAGGACAAATTGCCTCTCTTCTGATTCGCTTTTTATGGTGCCGTCCAACCGCGCATAAAGTAAATCGTCCAATACTTTTCCAATTTGAGGTCCTTCGGCGATACCCATGTCGACTAAATCGCGGCCGTTTAAACGAACGCTGACATCAGCCAGCTCCTCCAGATAAAGTTTGATCATACGCCGCACATTTGTGCCGGCAGCGGCCAGGCAAGCCGCAATCGCGAGAGATTGATTCGGTTGTCCCTTCAGCGTTTTGAAAATCTTGCTGCGGCTCGCTCCCTCAAACTCTTCCATCGCTTGTTTCGATAAATTGATACCACCAATGATCTTAACCTTTTGATCGTTCGACAAAGCCAGGCGATCGAGATCGGCATCAAGCTTATGTCCTGGCGCGGTAGCCACTAGCAAACCGAGATAGACGATCCAGTTTTCGTCGACTTTATATCTTTCCAGAAGCCGTTCTGCACGCCTTATCACGTGTTTAGTTCTCAAACTATATTCCAGTTCCGTGTCTAGAAAACGTAAGCAGCCGCCCAGTTCGGCAAGCAGATCAAGCGCCACGGTTCGGCTCGGCGACTCTAGAATCATCCGCAACTCATCTCTCAATCTGACGCCACCAAGCTCATCAAAAATACCCATCGCCATCGCTTTCTTAGCACGCTCTTTAGTTTTGTTTTCCAGGTGGAAACCCAGTCGCGCAGCAAAGCGAGCGGCTCTGACAAGACGAGTCGGATCTTCGATAAAACTAAACGGATGGAGAATGCGGATGATCTTTTTGCGAAGATCGACCAGCCCTTCAAAGTGATCGATCATCTCGCCGTATCGGCCGGGGTTAAGACAGACAGCCAGAGCGTTGATCGTGAAGTCGCGACGAAATAGATCTTGTTCCAGTTTCGAGGGCTCTACCGTCGGCAGCGCCGCAGGATATTCGTAGTACTCGGTGCGAGCGGTGGAGAGGTCGACTTCGCGTTTTCGATCAGCGTAGAACGAAAGCGTAGCGGTCTGAAAACGCTCGTGTTTTGCAACCACTTCCAATCTAGATGGATACTCTCGCTCCAACGCCTCCGCCAATTGAATGGCAGAGCCCTCCACGACAAAATCCAAATCAAAATTCGCTCTAGCCAGTATCAGATCGCGAACCGATCCGCCCACCGCATACGCCACCATGTTATTCGTCGCCGCAACCCGGCCAATCTCATGGCAAAGCCACCGCACAGAGCTTTCCAGTGCATCCAGTTTATCGTTAAACTGCATTTGCTTGATCGGTTCTTTAGCACGCGGCAAAAACGTTTGTCGTTCTTCCGATTCGACGAAATCACCTTCGACAGAACTTTCTCCGTACAACATTTGGAGAAGAGTATGGCGAGTAATCAAACCAACAAGCTCGCCGTCCTGACTGAAGACTGGCACTCTGCCAATGTCTTCGTTGACCATCAAACGCTGAATTTCACGCAGTGGTGATTCCGCTTTTACCGATATGACCGGTCGGCTCATGAAACCCTGAACCGGCGCGTGCCCGAGTTTGTGGTGCATGGCTTGATCTATGTCGCGCCGCGAAATGATGCCGACCACTTCGCCCTCATCGACCACGACAAAACCGTCTTGACCATAGCGCAACATCATGCGAGAAGCTTCTTCCATCGAACTTACCGGTCGAATAGTTCGTACGGGTGAAATCATAATTTCAGCTGCGGTCGGCTCCGGAGGAATACGCTCCGCCAACATTTTTTCTACTTCGCGAAGAACGATGTACGGCTCTGTCTCTTTGATTACAGCCGATCCGGCACCACGATGTCCGTCACCTCCGAACTTGCGCACCACACTTCTGACATCAACCGATTGCGAATCACTGCGACCAACCAGATGGATCCGATCGCGCATAAAAACCGCACAGAAAGCCGCGTCACACGCCACGATCTCGAGTAGTTTACTGGTTAGATTAGCCAGTCCTTCAATGTAATTTTCGGTTTTGTAAGATGCAAACACAACTTTTGCACCTTGAAACGATTCCACGCGGGCGTTCTTGACGAGCGCTTCCAGAAGGTTGATTTGCTCTTCATTCAGTTTTGGCCGAATGTAAGTATTCACTTGTTCAAGATCGACGCCATATTTGAGCAGATACGCAACACAACGAGCATCCAGTTCAGTTGTGCCGGAGAATGACAGACAGCCGGTATCTTCATAAATCCCTAAGGCAAGGAGTGTGGCTTCGAATTGCGTCAGTTTAATTTTCGCTTTGCGTAATTCGTCCACGACAAGCGAGGTGGCCGCGCCGGCCGGTTTGATAATTGACTGCGGAGATGCGATATCGCTCAAGCCGTCCGGATCAAGATCGTGGTGATCGAAGACAATAATTTCCGGAGGCCTTTTGGTTTCGGACAGAAATTTTTTCAACGACTGATCCAAACGATCAATATGCTGACAGTCGACCACGAAAATGCGTGTGACCTTTTCAAAATCAAGATACTTCACCTGAATCAGCGGCAGTGAGCTGCGGTACAGCGCCATAAAGTCGCGCACGTTACCTTGCAGCGGCTGACCCAAAACGATTTTGACTGAGGGATGCAAACGCGTGATGCCGAACTGGGCCGCCAGCGCATCAAAATCCATGTTGTTGTGAGTAACTACAATTTCCATACGATCTGGTTTTACTACTTCGCGCCGCCGATTGCAATCTTAGTCTTTTCTTTAGGTCCTGGTGGGCTTTTCCACGTTATGGCCCGACAGTTTACGGGTACCTCTTATGCATAGCGGACTTCAGTTTTTCTCTCGAGGGCTTTGAAAAATGTTTCCACAAGGCATTCTGAGCCAGGTGTATTTCATGTCAGCCCTCGTTGGTAGCGGCTTTCTCATATTCAACTTCGTCATGGGTCAGGTTGACGAAGGTGATAGCGGTGATGACGGCGGTCACGGTCACTTCGACCACCACGATGCTGGGCACCACGGACATGACAGCAGTCACAATCATCAACACAACGACCACAACGTAAGTCAGACCACTAGTCGTTACGGTCTATTGAGTGTAGACCACAGATGGAGCACGCGAATCGGAAAGATTTTGCTCAGCATACTCAGTCCGATGAGTATCTCAATATTTTTGGCGTTCTTCGGATTGGCCGGTTACGCAACTGGATACCTGTTGCCCTGGCTTAACTTTCTCACTTTGATACCGGCAGTGATAGCCGGCTTTGCCATGATCAATGTGTTTAAAGCCGGAATCAGAGCAATGATGCGGTATGGGACAAGTTCGTCGCATATTAGAACCGATGAAATTGTCGGTCATATCGCAGAGGTTTTAATTCCTATCGCGGAAAATCGACCTGGTGAAGTGACGTATGTCATTCAGTCTAAGATTTATAACTCGGCTGCCAGATCGAAAGGAATTGCGATTAAAAAAGGAACTAAGGTGATGATTATTGAAACCGACGGGCCGACTGTTTTTGTTGAGCCTTATAAAGAGACGATGTACTTGGATGGATGAATTTTCGACCGAGTTGATCGGTCAGAAAAACTGCCAGAAATTCTGACGGCAGAAAAATTCTTTCAGTCGAAAGCGATCATTTATATGACGGATGAACGAATCCGATTGTCATAAAAACGGACAGGAAATCTGACCGATTCACTTCGACAATTCATCGTCAGATTCTTCATCCCAGACTTCAATATCACAAGTTAGCATAGTATCACATCCGGTACTACGCCTGTTCCGCCGAGATATATAGCCGGACTATAACCGTCGCCATTTTTATTCAATTGTCAAGAACATAAAGGAATGTGATCCAAAAAACGTCACATGTTTTTTATGTTCTAAGATCGAAGGGTCGATAACAAGCTAATCCGAGATTTAGAAAGCCCGCAGGTCGGGCATGAAATTATGGAGACTGAATCCTCGGCAATAAAAGGAGTAGATTCATGGATCCCACGCTTTTAGTGGTTGCAGGAGTGGCAATTGTATTGCTATTCGTTCTGGGTAGCTTCATGGCTGCCTTATATCAAAAGGTTGGACCTAACACCGCGTTGATTATCTCCGGCGGTGGCGGTAAACCCAAGATCATTGTTGGTGGCGGCTCCGTCGTCTTACCGCTGTTACACAGAATGGACACGTTGAGCTTAGAAGTAATGCTCATCGAAGTTCGCTCAAACGCAGCCATGTTGACGATGAATGGAGTTCCACTTTTTGTGGAAGGCGTCGCTCAAGTCAAAGTACGCGGCGATGAAGAATCGATTCAAACCGCAGCAGAACAGTTTCTTGGTAAAGACACCGACGAAATTCAATTAGTCGCACATGAAACCCTGATGGGTCATTTGCGAGCGATTATCGGTACGATGACCGTTGAAGAGCTTATCGGCAACTTTGATTCGTTCGCCTCACGTGTTGCAGAAGTTTCGATCACCGACCTTGCCAAAATGGGTCTGACCGTTGTGTCATTCACCATCAAAGAAGTTCGCGACAGCGTAGGCTACCTGGAAGCGTTAGGTAAGACCACAACTGCAGAAGCCAAACGTACAGCCGCAATCGGTGAAGCTGAAGCCTCCAAGGTAACGCAAATCGCACAAGCTCAAGCATCGAGAGACTCGGCAATCGCCCAGGCGCAAGCCACCGAAGAAGGCGCAAAGGCAAAACTCGCAGCCGACATGCGGGTTGCCGAATCAAGCAAGAACTTCCAAGTTGGTCAAGCCAAGTATCAATCGGAAGTAGCCGAACAAAAAGCGGCTGCCGATACGATGTACGACGTTCACAAAGCGAAGGCAGAACAGAAGCTGGTTTCCGAACGTCAGCAAATCAAGATTATCGAAGCGCAGAAAGAAGTAGAACTGCAGCAAGTAGAAGTTTTGAAACGTCAGGTCACTCTGGAAGCGGACATTCAAAAACCGGCTGAAGCCGAGCAAGCACGAGTCCGCACGCTGGCTCTGGCAGAACAAGAGAAACGCCGAATTCTCGCCGAAGCAGATGCTCACGCTTACAGATTGAAGGCCGCTGCTGAAGCGGATGCCACCAAGATGAAATCCCAAGCTGAAGCTGATGCCACACGCATCATGGGTCTTGCAAACGCAGAGTCCGCACGAGCTCAGGGTCTTGCTGAGGCGACTGTAATCGCAGCTCGCGGTCAGGCGGAAGCCGAAGCGATGACGAAGAAAGCGGAAGCTTACAGATTGTATAACGACGCCGCAATGGCATCGATGATAATCGAGAAGCTGCCCGAACTCGTTCAAGCCGCAGCTCAACCTCTGTCCAAGATTGGCACAGTGACCTTGCTTTCGACCAGCGGAGACACCACGGGCATGGGCAAACTAACTTCCGACGTAATCAACGTTGCGTCGCAAGGCATGACAATGGTAAAAGGATTAACTGGAATCGACTTGATCGAAACGATGCAGAGAGGACGGTTGAACAACAACGCTAATGGTACCGTCACCAATAGCCAACCGCCGCAGCAAAAACCTGCACCGCTCCCAGCCCCTCCTACAGTGCCTCCAACGCCTCCGCAACGAGGCTAAGAAAGGGAATTAAGCACCTTCGGTGAAACGAATCATCATAACCGGTGCAAGCGGAGTTGGCAAAACCACGTTAGTGGAAGCGCTGACTCCGCTTCTTTCTTTACCACTAATTCCCGAACTCGGTCGCGATATCTGCCACCAAATGGGATACCAGAAAATTGGCGATATTCCCGACCAGGAAGAGTTTAAACGCGCCGTGCTCGACGCGCAAATCAGTAGGGAAAATCAGCTGCCGGAATTCATCTCCGATCGCTCGGCGATTGACTGCTGGGTGTTATGGCAACGGTGGAATTTATGCTCCGCCATGACTTATGACAGCGAGGCCTACTATCAAAAAGCGCGCGCACAAGCGCAACGATATACGCACGTCATTTACGTCCGCCCAACCTTTCCACCTGTCGAAGATGGTTTTAGATGGACGGAGCCGATTTACCAAAAACAAATCGATCGACTCGTCAGAATGACTTTGTATGACTTTGAACTCTGGGAAAAAACTTTGACGATCGAGGAAGAAGATCAAGAGGAACGTTTGCGTGCTGCTCTAAAATGGCTATCTATCGAAAGTTAGATCAACGCAACGCTCCGGGCGCGTATACGGCAGCCAATGTGACGCGATCGATTGGTTTGCGATTGTTGCGCTCCCACATGAGAGCATGAAAATAACGTTGCATGTCTAGTTTGTCGCGCAACCAGGATGGAATAATTCCGGCAAACGTAAGTAGATCTTCTCGAGCAAACGCGTTGCCCCAAATGGGCTCAAAGAGCCGCTTCAAGACATCAGTGTGCTCGCAGTACTCCTTTCCCAGATGCCAGAGCGCTTTTAAATATGTGCCAACATTTGAATCACCCAGCAAAACTTTCTTTGGCGCTGTCTTTCTAAAATGAATTGTCCCTGCAACTGACTGAAATGATGTCGTGCAACCGCTGGTCAGAAACACATGCTTCTGCTCGCCCTCGTCAACGAGCCCTGTCTTACACGCCGCATCCAGCCCCGACTGCATAATCCGTTTCCCCCAGGCTGTGGCTTTTACCAATGCCACCTCCTGTGGTGACGGCAAGGCAATCGGTTTTGGACCGGCCTTCATATAGACTCCTCTTCCCACACGCAAAATTTTTCCGCTCCTGCACAGGCGCGAGAGATTTTGATCTATCGTATTGCGCCGGCCGATGTGCAGTAGTTCCTTTGTGGCAAACATGGTTCCATCCGCTATGCGGGCTATGTATCGCCTGATCTCGGTACTCGGTTTGAAATTCATGATTCATTTTCACCTCCTGTGAATTTTTTTGAATACGGGTCCCCATTTCTTTAAACGAAATTTGGACGCAAAAAGTTCAACAATAAAAATAAAATTTGATGTCAAGCGCGACTGCGACTGGCGTTTGCAGCGAGGTCACAAACGGCAATGGTAAACTGCAAACTGACAGCGGGTTCAGCGACCGTTGCATAATTGCTTGGGAATCAAATGATCAGTTTTCGAATTTTGCTAGGTGCGTCAGTAATAATTTCAGCCATCGGTTTGTCGCCAGGACATTGCGCCGACGCTAATCCTCCGATCGATAAAAAATCCAGTCAAAAATCGCAATCTCAAGAAGCGACTCCCCGAGTGGTTTCGCTTGCACCATCGAACACTGAATTGATTTATAGCCTTGGCGCCGACAATTGTTTGATCGGCGTCAGCAGTTATTGCCTTTATCCAGCGCAGACAAAAACCAAACAGAAAGTTGGTTCCTTTGTTGCCATAAACTGGGAAAAAATAGCCACTCTCAAGCCCAATGTAGTGGCTTTGGTGTCTGGTCAAGAAGCATTAGATATTCAACTAAAAAAGCACAATATAAAATCCATGGTTTTGCGAAACGAATCATTGGACGACATTGCCACCAACTTAATCACGCTAGGTACGGTTTGCTCTGCCGAATCGAAGGCCAGGCAGATGGCGACGGACTACCGACAGGCGCTTAGCGAGCTGAAGTCGATCCTCAAAGATTCGCCTAAAAGAAAAGTCTTTCTATGCGTGTGGCCAAAACCGATTGTCACCGTAGGTGGTGCCAGCTTCCTCAATGAGGTCATAAACGTTTGTGGCGGCACCAACGTAGCTGCAGGCATGAAAGGCAGCTATCCAAAGTGCGGCCCCGAAAAAATCATTGCGATGCAGCCCGATGTGCTGATCATGCCGTACGAATCAAAAGATTTAAAACTGGCGAGCACGCCCCCGTGGTCACTACTATCGGCCGTAAAGAAGAAGCAATTTTATTTTCTGCCGGACCGCGAACATGATTATTTATCTCGCCCGACGCTTCGAATTTTCAAAGGTCTTCTTCGATTGAGTCTGGATTTGCATCCGGAGAAAAAACACGAGTTGACGAAGTGGGGATTGAAAGTCGCTGGGGATGCGAGGTCGCCGCAGTAGTCCTGAAGCGGCTGAGTCAGATCGTCAGAAAAACGATCCGAAATTCTGACCGCGGAAATCAAACAATTTCGAAGATCTCCTGCAGATTCTGGGACAATAGTCAGTACGCTTCACCCCAAGGACCTCAGAATGCCGGCGAATTCTCTTGGCCGACGAAACGCACAAGGCAGCAACACAGTCGAATTCACTTACTGTATTGTCTTCGTTTTCTTCATCATATTGCTGCCGTTCGCCAATTATGGAACGTTCATGGCACGGTGGGCGATCTCGTCACAAACAGTCAATGCCTGGACTCAAAATATGGCTAAAAAACGCAAGCTGTCAGATGCGTTTTCCGGCGTGCAGGCAGAGGATTTTGCTATTGCAGTCGCCCATCCTACAGGCATCAAAGTGAAGTCGGTGACGCCATCATTGCGTATATCAAAAGTGGACGATCCAACCCGTGTCATCGCCGTTGAAACACCTGGCAAAGTTCCCAGTACGTGGCTTCCTGACGCAGGAAATTATGAGTATACTCTGCAGGTTCATGTGACCGCGCAGATCGATCCATTAGTCACTGTGCAGATCTTCGGTCTCAAAGTTCCTGGACTGACTGAGCCGGCTGACGTAAAAATGTCCGGAAGTTCCTTATGGGAAAACAAAGGTCGAGACCCTGCCACAACGGAGTTCTATCTTAATGAATAAGAAGATCAAGCTCGCTGGTTGCTCGGCAATTTTCGTTTGTGCAATATCGATGCTTGCACTAGGTCTCAATCAACCCTGTAAAAGCCAGATGCTGGGCGGCAACTATAACAATCTGATTCTCATCGAAACCGAAGAAGTGAAGAACGAATTCGAGTACAAAGATTCGATCATTGGTCCGGTGGTAAAAGCAAAAGTCACCTATTCCCGACCCAATGAAGAAGACGCGACACCGGTGCACTATGAGACTCTCTGGCTACACGGCTGGCAAACACTGGGATGCCGCCGCTTGAATGAACTGAGGCTGGGCAACGGACAATCGGCTATTCAGGTGAAGCACAAATCAGGCTACGGATCGTTACCGGAAGGAGAAGCGGCAGCTAAAGCCATTCTTCGTGTTTTCGTCGACATGTACGCCCAAAAACATGCGGTCACAACAATTATCGTGCCCGACGAAAGCATCGGATACATTCTCAATCAAATGCCGCGCGCCGGCTTCAATCCCGGACCGAAATCGAAACCTGACGTTCCTGTTTATAGCTTGATCGTTATACCAGTCAGTACGGCATCAGGCAGCGAGCATCAGGTGCTTTATTACAGCCCCGGCTCAGGTGGCGGATGATCAAGAAACGTCAAAGTCGAAAATTTGCGTCCAGCCGAACCATGACCGGCGGCGTTCTTCCTTTGCTCATGCTGGTTGCCGTCATTATTGCGGTATTGGTTCTTGCGGCAATCGCAGTATGTGCATTGCACCTGGTTGAATCGAAACTGCGATCGACAGCGGAGAACTACGTTCTTCAAGCAGGTATTCAATTAAACAAGGACGATCGAATCGGCGAAATCAATCTCATGGTCGAGCGCTCTCGTGAAGCGGTTTACACCGCACGAAAAACCTTAGTCGATATCGAATCTGGTGCACCACATGTAGGATCACTGGCGCGCTTGCTATTAGAGGATGCCAGAGTAGGCGCAAAGCAAGTTGACGAGGAACGAAGACGACTGTCTGGAGTTTTGGGAAAAGAAGTTGAAATCGCGCTAACGTCACAAGTAAAAAAGGACTGCCAGGCCGGGACATTGAATTTGATGTTCTTCCAACTGAACCAGCGAGAAGATATATCCGTAGAAGTTGGTTCGGTAAGGGATATGCCCAGTAACGCAATGGCGCCTGTGGGACTGCCTCAACTGAAACGTCACGATCATCAAGAAGGCTACTTCTTTCAAAGCACAGACTATTATCAACCCGACATTAATACGAAGCTGCCGGTTCCTGACGACGATCTGACGTTCCGGTTCGCTTCTCTGGCTCCGCGAATCAAAAATACAGTTGCTGACGCTCGTCTGCTTACGACTGATGACTTCGATGGTCAGGTGATTTTGATTGCCCCGGGTAAACTCGTCAGACCAACCCTGAGAAACCTGCCTTCCGCTGTAAAGTTGGTCACGCGCACAGGCGTCAACGCGCCGATGCAACTACACCAGGACCTGGAGATAACCACGATCAGCACTTCGGCAGGGTCGGACAAGGTTGAGTAGTGCTGATAATTAGGGATGGCGCTTGCTCATAATTTCTGGCAGTTTCTCTGACGTAAGTGTGACGGTCAGAATTTCGGCAAGTTTTTCTGACCAATCGACTTTCCAAAAAATGACCAAATCGCCCGCCAGCTTTACGCAAGTTACGACGCTTTCCGGGAAAGTGCGAAGATCTTAATAAGCGCCAATGATA
Source organism: Candidatus Obscuribacter sp. (assembly GCA_021772095.1). Lineage (GTDB taxonomy): Bacteria > Cyanobacteriota > Vampirovibrionia > Obscuribacterales > Obscuribacteraceae > JADYXR01. The sequence continues at coordinate 27,943 of JADYXR010000265.1, forward strand.
ATAAATTCCGAAGAAAGCTCTGCAAAGCCACCAGTACCAAACGCCCAACTAAAGTTTTCTTTACTGCGAGTGACCGTTATCCGTTTGATGGCTTAAACATAGATATAATTGCCTGCGAGATAAGTAGGATCTGGTCTTCTCTAATTCTCATCAGGGATCAAGAGCTGACCTGTCAAGGCAACCCAAAAGTGACTTCGGCAGTATGAACCATCTTGTAGTTTGCGGACTTAACTATCATTCCGCACCAATTGCCGTTCGCGAGCGATTCACAATTCCTGAGTCATGCGTTAAACATGCATTGGAAGCGCTGTCGCGGTATCCGCATATCTTAGAATCTGCCATCTTGTCCACCTGCAATCGAACCGAGGTTTACGCCGTGGTTTCGGATGTGCAGGCCGGCATGAAGGAGATTGAGAACTTTTATCAGTCCGTCCAGGGCATCTCGGATCACGAGAAACTCCGCCCCAATTTTAAACTTCTGCGCGAAGACGTCACCCTCCATCTACTTCGAGTCGCTGCCGGACTCGATAGCATGGTTCTGGGCGAAGGTCAGATCATGTCGCAAGTTAAAGACGCGCATCGCAAAGGTCTTGAAGCCAAGACAATCGGCTCGATGCTTGACCAGCTCTTCCAACTCGCTCTCAGCTGCGGAAAACGAGTCCGTTCAGAAACCACTATGGGTCGCCGAGCAGTTTCGGTAAGCTCAGCGGCCATTGAACTGGCGCGCGAGTTAATCGGCCCGATTGATGGCGACATTACTGTAATTGGTGCAGGCGGCATGGCACAGTTGTGCATGAAACATCTGCTCAGAACCAAAAATTGCGGACGAGTCAAAGTCCTAAATAGATCTTCTCAACGACTTGAGACTCTCAAGTCAATCAGTTTCAAAGGCGGCGAGCGCCTATCTACAGATGATCAATTCCAGAATCGATACCAGTCGAGCGCCACATCTTGCCTTACCTTGGTCGCGACTAGTGCGCCGTCATATCTTCTTTCCTACGAATCATTCAAAGAGGCACGTGATGCCGCAGCTTTGGTAGGGCCTCTCAAAGATTGCCTGATTATTGATATTTCGGTTCCTCGCAACGTCGACCCGAGAATTGGTGAGCTCGATGGCGTAACTCTCAAACACGCCGATCATCTAGCCTCGGTCGTCACGAAAAACATGAAAGAACGAGCAGCCCTGGTCGAAGAAGCCGAAGCCATTGTTTTCGAAAGTCTGGACGAATTTCACACCTGGCAGCGTTCCCGAATTGTAGTTCCAACCATTGCCGGCTTACGCGAAAAAATCGAGGCAATCAGGATCGAAGAGATCTCTAAAGGCGGAAACGGCGCTGAACGAGCCAACGGTTGCCGCCAGAAAGAAGAAGCCGAGTCGGTAAGTCGCGCCATTGTTAATCAGATTCTCCATCATCCGACTGTCCAACTTAAGGCGACTAAGGATTATCAAGTACTGAAACAGCAAGCCGAAGCTTTGCGTACATTGTTCAATCTAGACCCTCTCGAAGAGCCCAATTCCAAACCAACGAGCAAGCGCCATCGACCGTCGCGCGGAGAAGCTTCGTTCGTGAACAATTAGTGGTGCAGATCATTGCGAGTCGGCACCAGGGCAAGCAAATTAGCAAGATTGCAGACACAAACCGTCGTCGATAAACTGCAAGCGCACTTCCCAAATGAAAAAATCGAAGTCGTACCAGTCACCACAGGCGGTGACAAAGTGGTCGACCGTCCGATTGCCGAACTCGGTTTTCGCGGCGTTTTCGTTAAAGAGCTAGAGGAAGCGCTGCTTCTAAACCAGGTCGATCTGGTCGTTCACAGCTTAAAAGATCTACCGACCGACATGCTGCCGGGACTGGCACTGCCAGCCGTGTTAGAACGCGAAGATCCACGAGACATTCTTGCCACTCGCGATGGCAAAACATTCGCCGAGCTAAAACCAAACGCAGTCGTCGCCACTTCAAGCCGTCGCAGAGCCGCACAACTCGCCCATCTCCGAAAAGATATTTCATTCATCGATATTCGCGGAAACATCGAAACACGCTTGCGCAAATTAGACGAATCCTATTGTGACGCCACTCTTCTTGCCTACGCGGGGCTTCTGCGATTGGGCTTGACTGAGCGAATCAGCCAGGTCTTCGCCACCGACGAATTAACTCCTGCAGCCGGCCAAGGTGCTCTTGCTGTCGAGTGCAGAAGCGATGATCAGTCCACGATTGACAAACTTTCATTGATCGATCAAGCGATGGTTCGCGTAGAAGTGCTTTGCGAGCGGGCTTTCCTGAACGAGTTAGGCGGTGGTTGTTCAGTGCCGATTGGTGCAACAGCAAAATGCGATGGACAGCAATTGTTGCTTACTGGGTGTATTGCCGCCCTTGACGGCAGTCAGGTTTATCGAGCCTCTCGCCAAGGGACCACAGCGGAGCCGAAACTACTCGGTCGTCTTCTTGCGGAACAGATGATGGACACAGGCGCTCGCCGAGTGATCGAAGATCTTCGCCTGACAGTGCCGAACAGAATTTCGCCTCCGTAATCCGGCAGTTTCAATGCATTTAAAAGGCAAAGTCATACTGGTCACAAGAGCCGAAACGCAAGCTCAGCACCTCGTCACGCAACTAGGAAAACAAGGCGCAGAGCCGATTGTAATTCCCGTAATCGAATTCGGCGAACCCTCGTCGTTCGACGAACTTGATACCGCCATCGGTGCGCTCGAAAAGTTCGACTGGATTGTCTTCGCCAGCAGCAACGCAGCGTCTGCTGTTCATAAACGTTTGACGCAAGCCGGCAAACATTGGACGGACCGACCGAACCCGAAAGTGGCGGCCATTGGTTCTGCCACCAGCAAAACTTTGAGTGACCTTGGCATTGACGTTGATTTCCAACCTGGTTCGTTTGTGGCAGAGCGCTTTGTAGCGGAGTTTTCCGCAACACATGCGCTTCCGAAAAAACGAATTTTGTGGCCGCGGACTCTCGGAGGAAGGCTCGTTATCGCCGACCAACTAACAAGCATTGGTGCAGATGTGACAGCAGTCGAAGCGTATTCAACTAAACTTCCGCAGGACGCTGGGGAGATAGGCGAAAAAATCGCCCAGTTGATTCTGGCAAAAAAAATCGATGTCATCACACTAGCCAGCTCGCAGTCAGCCAAGAATTTTTTCCAGCTCCTCCAATCCGGTCTCGCCAAGATTTTGGATCATGCCGGTCCCGACTTGGATGCAGCGACAAAAGAGCATACCGATCGATTGGTTCTGGCTGTCATCGGTCCAGTAACTGCGGCCACAACTCGCAAACTCTTCGGACGAGTGGATGTAGAGGCAAGAGTTTTTACTGCCGATGGGCTAGTTTCGGAGCTTATAAGCTTTTATGGAACGAAATAGGCGGCTGTGAGTTTGTCAGAATTCTGGACCGTTTTTCTGACCAAATCACTACCTCTCAATTCACAACACCGCCCCCGCAAACGAGTTGTCAAACAACCAAACCGCGCACCACTTACGGTGCAACTTCCATCAAGCGATTGACATCCTCACATTCCTTTGCTCTTGAAGTGATTTGGGCCTCGACCTGGGTGATTCAGGGTACGATATGGATATATTTCCAGGAGATTGTCAGGGTGGCAAAGATTCTGCTGGTGGAAGACGATTACGTTCTCGCCAACACGCTTCTTGATTGGCTTGAGTTCAAAGGGCACGAGGCGGAACATTCCGCTAACGGCGAAGAAGCACTTGCGAAAATGAGCACAGGGAATTACAACATCATAGTGCTTGATTGGAACCTCCCGGGAATAACAGGCATCGAAGTTTGTTCGCAATATAGAGGACTGGGCGGTAAGCTTCCGGTTTTGATGCTGACAGGCATGCACGGCAGTTCTGACGAAGAAAAATGTAAGCAAGCGGGCGCCAATAAATACCTTTCGAAACCGTTCCAGCTCGAAGACTTGACCCGTCAGGTTGAGATACTATTAGCAGCAGGCAATTTAAGTTAGCAAGATTGGGAGATCGTTTTTACTAGTCAGATGCAAGGTTGGTCAGACAAAATGGAATCGCAGCGGGATAATTATATTACCCGCTGTCTTGAGCGCCTTTCACCGATGGAGTCGCATGCCAATCGGTTCGCGCAAAGTCCGTGGGACGTCGACAATCTTAAACAGCTGCACGAACACTTTCACCAGATGGCGGGCTCTGCCGGCGTCTACAATCTAAATGAGATTACTGGTGTAGCTGAATCCGGCGAACGTCTCTGTCTCAACATCTTCGAAAGTCAGCCCGATGACATTATTGTTTATTGGCGACACTTCCGCGAGATGATTGCGCAGCTGCGCTCGATTCTCGATCAGGCTCGCGGCACAGCCGGACCATCCGCAGCAGCAAGCGACGGGCCGCCACCATTAAGCTCGCAACCGGCCACTCAAGTTTTCGAGTCGGAACTAACACCAAATATGGTGCCTAACCAGGGACCGGACGTGATCGTAGTCTCAAGCGATCAAGCACGTCTTTCCGCTCTTTCTCAGCGTCTCGACAGTCTCGGCATGAGTGTCAGACCGTGCGCGAGCTGGACTGAAGCCAAAGATCAAATTATGACGAAATTCCCTCAAGGCTTGCTTTTATGCGTTCCTTTGAAGGATGGCAACGGCTACGACTTGATTACCGGCTGTCGCTCACTGCCAGGCGGCGCCAACGTCTCCATCGTTCTGCTTAGCGAAGAACCTGGATTCCTCGACAAGATCGCTGCGATTAAAGCGGGTGCCGACGCCTTTTTCGAGCTACCGGTCGAAGTTGATGTGATCGTTCAAAAACTGAGATTCTTGTTCGAACGCGGGAAACCAGAGCGTTACCGAATTCTTTCGGTTGAAGACGATCCTGATCAAGCTAATTACATCGTCACCACTTTGGAAAATGCCGGCTACAACATCGCCTGGGTGCAAGATCCGAAGAAATTCGAAGAGGCTCTTCTGACCTTCGTTCCGGATCTGGTTTTGCTCGACATTGTGATGGGTGAAATAAACGGTTTTGAACTTGCTCGATTCGTTCGTCAGAACGAACGATTTGCCGCGTTACCGATCCTGTTTCTCACCACTCAGAATCAACTGGAAGCTCATATTGAAAGCGCACGCGCCGGCGGTGACGATCACCTGATTAAGCCGGTCAACCCGCAATTGCTGGTTGCCACCATTGCCGGAAAATTAGAACGATACAGAATTTTTCAACGTTTGCTGCGAAACGATGGATTGACGCAAATCCTCAACCACAGCCATTTTATGGAGTACGCCCAACGCAGCGTTCGGGTGCGCTCCAAAAAATTCGCTCAAGTGCTGACCATCTTCGATATTGATGGGCTGGGCCGTTTGAACGACACTTACGGATATGCCGTAGGCGATCGCACGATTCAAGCACTTGTTCAAATCATCAAATGGACCTTTCGCCATACCGAAATCATTGGCCGCATAGGCGGCGACGAAATCGCCGTTTTGGACGACAGCCTGTCGGCACAAGAAAGTGTTGAGGTAGTAAAAGGATTATTGGAACAGTTCGCGGCCGTTCCGCACAAAGCAGCTGGACAGATATTCCGCGTGACCGCCAGTGCCGGAATTTCGCATGTCGGAACTGACGGAAATTTGCAGACACTGATCGAGCGGTCCACTGAAAGCTTGAAGCGAGCGAAGGCTAACGGTCAGAACCAGGTGATGATGCTTTAGTTTGTCAGAAGATCTGTCCGTTTTTCTGACCGAAACCCACCCGACCGAGTGTGACGCACTTGTCATATTCGCAAAACTACCAGGCAGCCAGAATTTCGGACCTCTTGGCAGCATTAAATCTATGAAACAAACCGACTATATACGGAAAGAACGTCTATCCAAGCGATATAGTTGTCAGATTGCAATTACCTGGACTAAAGGAGTCCCCGACCAATGGAGAAGTCCGTGCTCACTCAAGCCACCTCCCGCGAGATCGACAACACGCTGCAAACGCCTACCAGTCCCAGCTATCCGCACATGAGAATGAGACGCCTGCGTTCGACTCCGCAGCTGCGCTCCATGGTTCGAGAGACGCATCTTAGAAAAGATCAGCTAATCTACCCGCTTTTCCTCGTCGAAGGCAACCGCAAGAAAAAACCGATCAGCTCGATGCCCGGCATCCATCAGCAAAGCATCGATGAAGCACTAAGAGAAATTGAAGAAGTCGCCAATCTTGGTCTGACCTCGCTTTTGTTGTTCGGCATTCCGAGCGAGAAAGACTCCGAAGCTTCCGGCGCCTGGAAAGAAGAAGGGATTATTCAGTCCTCAATCCAAGCGATCAAAAAAGAATTTCCGCATCTAGTCGTCGTAGCCGACACTTGTCTTTGCGAATACATGGATCATGGTCACTGCGGAATAGTGGCTGACGGCAAGGTACTAAACGATCCGAGTCTTTCTATTCTGGCTAAGTCGGCTGTCGCTCAAGCACGAGCCGGCGCTGATATCATCGCGCCATCTGACATGATGGACGGTAGAATCCAAGCGATTCGCAACGCCCTCGATCAAAACGGTTTCGAAAACATTCCGATCATGGCCTACAGTGCCAAGTTTGCCTCAGCGATGTACGGACCATTCCGCGAAGCGGCTGAGTCCGCGCCACAATTCGGCGACCGCCACGGTTATCAAATGGATCCCGCCAACTCTCGCGAAGCCATGCGTGAAATTGCCCTTGATATACAGGAAGGGGCTGACATTGTAATGATCAAGCCCGCACTGCCTTATCTTGATTTGATCAAAGAAGCCAGGAGTGTGCATAAACTGCCGATTGCAGCCTATAATGTGTCAGGCGAATATGCCATGGTGAAGGCCGCTGCCGAGAAAGGTTGGCTTGACGAGCGCCGTGTCGTTACCGAGGTGCTCGTTTCGATCGCAAGAGCCGGAGCAGATTTGATTATCACGTATCACGCCAAAGATATGGCTAGATGGTTGAGTTGACAGGCATTTCCATAGAAGTTAAATGATTGGTGAGAGGAACCTACGTTCATGAAGACAAGCACGGGGAATCAGATCAGCTTCGCTAATGCCTTTGCGGATCTGTATCTCGACAAGGAAACCGGGGAGTTCGCGCTCGATTTCCGCCGTCAAGAAGTGACGATTTATCTCAACCACACACAGTATCAAGCACTTGTTTTGCTCGTTCAGCAGAGCGTGGAAGACGAACAATTCATTGAGTTCTTAAGCTGGGAACGCGATCCGCTTCAATGCGACGACAACCAGGTCTTCGAAGTCTGCGGTCCCGATCACATTGTTTGCATGTCTTGCGTTCCCAATTGCGAACGAGTGAAACTGACATTCGAACTTGGCGTTGCCATTGATTTGTCCTTCGCCGATTATCAAGGGCTCTCCGGATTAATCAAAGAAGCACAAGCCGATCTCGAGTGGCGAAGAGAACTTCTGAAGTGGAACATGGCCGACAATGGCAATGATTTCGCCACGGGCAGCCAGGACTAAGGCACCACAGACGGTACCATCCTTAAGATTTCTCAGCGACTGCACACCGCGCTTCCCAAGGCAAAGTCGAGAACTCTCAGATTCTGACGTTCTTCCACGCCGAGAAATTCGGACAGATTGCAACCAAAAGCGTAGTTCATAGGAAATAGCGCAGCAGCCAGATCGGGAAAAAACTGTTGGCCCGTTTCCTGTTTGTTTACCTCTCGCAAAGTCATGCCGGTTGTAACCGGCAGAGACACGCAGATCTAGCCCAGTTAAACCATCAGCAAAGGCGGCGCTATCTCCTGGAAACCAGCTAATTAGAAGTTACGTGAATGACAACTGACACTCTTTATTTACGGTTACCGCCGCGAATCGTCTATAATTTCAACAGATCGTTGGGCGCGGCGGAGGCCGACGAACCTGGTCAGGGGGGAAACCCAGCAGCCATAAGTTGAATCCTTCGGGTGCGTCCCAGCGGTCTAAATTCTCAATAACCGACAAATAAACAGCGGCGACAGGCATATGACAAAAGAAGATACGACAACCAAGTCGCCCCAGGGCACGCAGGAAGAAAACAAATATCTGCTCGGTCAAATTCTCGTAGACCTGGGCTACATAACCATTTATCAACTGGACGAGGCACTTCACATCCAGCGCTCAGACGAAGAAGCTGGCAAAGAGAGAAAGCCTCTGGGTCAGATTCTCCTAGAATTGGGTTTCTGCGGTCCCAACCAGTTGATTCGCGCAATTCAGGTTCAAGCCGAACTTCGGAAAATGAAGGAAAAAGAGGGCAAATAGACCTCGCCTTTTGTCCGTTCAGTCGTCAAATCTCAAAAAAAGAGACAGAATTGTTTATCCGACTGAGACAATCAGGGTTAAACCTATTTTACCTTCGTGGAATATCAATCTACAGTTCACATATAAGAAGTTTAGATACTCAGATAAACTTCCAATAGAGTCGTTCGCATCTGAATTCTCACACTTAATGGAGTGCCATTGGGTCTAGGATCAAGACTGGTAGTCGCTTTCGTCATCGTGATTGGCATCATGGTGACTACCTTTTCCGTCTTTGCACTGTTCTCCGAGTTCAAAAGCACCCGGCAGGCCGCTGGTCAAAAAATCGGACTGGCTTATAAAAAATTGGGACGCGACAACGATGCGTTAAAAGCTTCGTCCGAAGCGTTCGCTAAAGTGATCATCTCAAGCCAATCGGTGATGCAAGGGTTCGGTCGCAAAGATCGCAAAGCGGTAGCTGACGCTCTCAACAATGTCATAAACGAAGGGCACTTCAACGGTTTCGTCTCAATCATCGACGAGCACGGCAGCGTTTTCTACAGCACCGAAACTCCGACAAAATTCGGCTATTCCGCAGCAAAAAACAACGAAGCCGTTCAATTCATGATGCAGTATCCCAAGCACCGAAAGGTCTTCCGGGGTGCGGCAAACTCCAACAGCACTCAAGCTTTCACCATGTGCGCCATCCTACCTATCCTGGAACAATCCGGTTCACTTAAGGGTCTGGTTGCAGTCAATCAGCCGTTTTCGTACGAATACTTACTTGGCGAAGTTACGAAATTTGCGATCGAAGAGCCGCAACCGGTGCAGGGAATCGATCTGTTGGTTTACTCCAACATCGCAAAAAAAATTATCTCCGCAACCCCAGGATTGGCTGGCGGAGAAGGCGGTCCGATGGTGCGCGATTTGCGCGAAAAAGGAATGGCTGCCTTTCCAAAAGATTCGTTTTCACCTGTGCCTAATTTTGCAGCCCGTGTACTCGTTCCGCTCGAGCCTGAAATCGCCGATCACACCTTCGAAAAGGGTGGCAGACTATGGTGCAGAGAAGCATACTCAGGCATAAAATGGCCAGACAGACCGGAACAAGAGCTGGCGATCATAATGCTCTCCACTACCGTACCTGACCTGACAGGAAAGTTTCTGACCATCTTCGCGGTCGCTGGTTTGTTTGGGGGAATGGCTCTGTTAGTAGGTTTCGTTCTCAGTCAGAAAATTAAACAAAGCGTCGACGAACCACTGGGCTTTTTGATCGACCGAACAGAGGACATCGCCGAACAGAAGAAAAAAATTCCGCCACTGGAAGGATTATCTGGAGAATGGCTTGAGCTGGGCGAGTTGATCGACACCGCCGTCAGCACCATGAGATCGACGACCCATAATCTAAAACAAAAGGTCAGTCGTCAGAACGATGAGCTCGAAGAAAAAGGAAAACTGGTCGAAGCGTCTACGACAAAAATCGAAAGTCTCAACCGTCAGATCTCAACGCAAACACGGCAACTGAGCGAAGTTTCAAAACAAATCAATCAGGCAAACAGACAAGCGATCGTAGTGCAGCACAAATTGGACGCGGTTCTGCAGTCCTCAACCGAAGGATTTTTGATCCTGGACGGCTACGGCAATATTCTCTCAGCCAACCCGGTGTTCTTGAACTGGGCCGGTTGCTCCGAAGGTGAAATCGCAGGGCGACTGGTTTTCGACCTTGTCAAAAAACCGGGAGAAGCCAGAACCAGAACAATCTTCGGTCAAGCATTCGCGCGTCACGGCGGAGATCCTAACGCTGTACTCAATCGTTTTTATCCTGAAGCGATCGTTTATAACACGCGTGAAGAATCGAAACTGGTTGAGGTATTAGCGCACCTGCAGCCAATCTGCGGAGAAGACAATAACATCCAGGGCTACATTATGGTTCTGCGCGACAAATCACTGCGCACAGAAAACGCGCAACTGCGTCAGGAAATTGTCGTAATGCTGCAAGATGCCATTCGCTCGAAGCTGGCTCAGGCTGAGGCTCGCTGGATTTCAATTTTACCGAGCAGCAGCACGACCATGCATCCTTCCGTCGGCCAAGCGCTCGCCGATTTGCACGGACAGTACGAACAGTTGCTTCACATCGTCGACAGTTACTTGATGATGTACGGCGGTTTCATACCACCACCTGTGATACCAAAGGAACCGATTGTAATCACACGATTGGTGGCCGATTGCCTGGAAGAAGTTACTCCATTGGCCCGAGAGCGGCAATTGCTTTTGGACTATAAAACTGTGACCGGACTGCCTTCCATAACCGGCAACCGTGACGCTGTCCGAGGAATACTGGTGCAGGTTTTGCACCACCTGATTGTCGTCACCGCAGCTGGTGGCAGAGTCAGAGTAGAAAGCGCCATCCGCGGCGATGAGATGCGAATAACTGTTTCCAGTTCCGGTCCGGCTTTACCGCCGGTCGAAATTGAAGACATGTTCGCCGGATTCGTTCCTGGAAAACACTCCGAGGACACCTACAGCTTGCGGCTCTCCATGTACCTTGCTCGAAATAACGTCGAGCGATTAGGTGGCAAGATCTGGGCGGAATCTGAAGCGGGTCGCGGCACGAGCATTTACTTCACGCTGCCGGCACACCTCGAATGACGCGGTTTTAAATCGGTCAGAAAAACTGGCAGTTTTTATGACTGTCGTGTGTCAGAAAAAATTCTGACTAATATTTCTGACATCCAAACCGTCAGAAAAGATGTCCGTTTTTCTGACCAAACACCAACAGCAAAAACTCAGACAGCCTTGTCCGCTTTATGCGCGGCTTCGATGGCCGCAGCACGCTCTTGAAACACCACGCCTTCTTCCTTGCGTTTATTTTTTGTCAGCAGCAAACCATAGTTTCTAAGCACCGGAATCAGATCCTGATGATCCGCGCCAAGCAGTTTTTCGCGAATTTCGAGCGCCCGTTTGTACAACAATTCCGCTTTCAAGAACGTGCGTTTGGCGCTGTGAAGAACTGCGAGGTTATGCAGGTTGACCGCCACTTCGAGATGTTCTTCGCCGTAGATATTTAATTTCAAATCCAAGCACTTTTCATAAAGCTCTTCAGCCATGCCGTATTTGCCCTGGACGTGATACAAGGCGGCAAGATTATTCAAACTCTTGGTCAACCGAATTTGAGCGTCGAGCTTTTTAGTAGACGAATCGCTGCTTGCTTCTTGGGGCAATGATTGTCCCTCGACTTCGGGATTGACCGTTTGTAACTCCAAAAGCTTCTCAGCAAGCTCTAATGCATCTTTAAACTTGATTTCCGCAACCGAGTATCGTTCCTTAGCAAACGATTCATTGCCTTCTTCGACAAGTGCTTTCCACTCCGCTTCGCTGGCGAGAATTTGTTCTGACGACTGACCTTCGCGACCGGTGGACATAACCATTTCCAAAACTCCGTTGATGTTTTGCCGTTACGCTTGCATACACATACATAGGTATGTATAATCGAAAATATGGAAGTTACCGAAATCCAAGCAACAACCATACTAACTCCCCAGAAGGTTGGCTCGCTAGCAGGCCACTATACATATTCACTCAATCCTTACGCAGGCTGTGCTTTTCGCTGTAGTTATTGTTACGTTCCCAAGTTTCCCAGTGGACGACACGACGACTACACAAAATGGGGACAATGGGTCGAAGCGAAAGTAAACGCGCCCGCTTTGATCCGAAAAGAGCGCTCGAAAGTTTTTGGTAGCTCCATCTTCTTCAGTTCGGCAACCGATCCATATCAATACATCGAGCTCAAATACAGGCTTTCACGACAATGCCTACAGGAGTTGTTGCGCTACAAGCCGGCAAAACTGACCATGCATACGCGCAGTCACCTGATTTTAGAAGACATCGATTTGCTGGCTCAGTTTGGTGACACCGTGCGGGTCGGGGTTAGCATCACGACCGATGACGAGTCCGTGCAACGAGAATTCGAACCGGGAGCTCCCAGTATTCAGCGCCGATTGCAGGTGCTCGAAGGCTTAAAAAAGGCTGGAATAAGAGTTCATGCCTCTTTATCACCGCTTTTGCCGTGCAATAAGGAACGGCTGGTATCGCTTCTCAAGCCATTTGTCGACACAATCTGGATCGACTCGATGAGAAGTTTGGAAATCAACAACCGAAAGGATTTGCTTGAAAAATATGCGCCATTTTTTGAACCTGATTCTTATCGCCAAACGCAAAAGTGGCTGTATGACGAACTGACAAAATCAAAAACCGATGAGTTAAGCATTCGAAAAGTATCCGGACGAATGCAGTCAGCAAAAGCCTCGTCATATCCAACAAGCGGCCGCTCGGCGGAAACGGATATCAGGCAACTTGCTGAGCAACCACAGCAATTATCGCTATTGTTAACGAATGTTTAGGAAAGCAAGAGGAAATCGAAGAACTGTAAGCCCCGTTATCACTTGAGAACCGGCACCCAACAGCTTGCTGCTGCCTAACGCGACGTCCCGACTATCACCAGGATGTCGCCTGTTTTTGATACGATGAAATAACCACGTACGAATCGACTGTTACCAGCCTAAAATCATTGCTTCGATCTTTTGCAAGATCGCGGTTTTCGCCGACAACGTGGACTTCACATTGAAGTCCATCACTGGCACCCAAATTGCCCTTGGCGTCGGTATTGTCTCAAATCGTCAGGCGATTGCGGCAACTAACTCAGATCGAGCGAACGCTTTTCGTGATCGGCTTCCGGAAATTCAAAAGACATCGCGCTTCAAGTGGTATCACATCCGCGGAGGCCTCCTTTAATACACCCGAAAGTCTGATTTGAAATTGGTGTTAGAAGTTTGAAAACTGCTCCCTGATGATGTTTCGACCGAATCTCAAGGTTGTAAATCCGAAGGCGTCGGGTAAGATAGAGACAGTGGCAGTCAAGGTATCCCGCATTACTAGAGTCGTATTCCGAAGCACACGTGGTAGTGTGCGCTCCTGAGAATTGCTATATGCTAAGACGGATTTTGAAAGACAAAATGATATGGTGCCGCCGTCGCAGGCGATCTGAAGACGGTCAGGCCATAACCGAGTATGGTGCGATTCTGGCATTTGTCGCTTGCCTGGTTGCTCTGGCTTTCGCCTCCACTACGTCAGGTTTCGGCAGTGCGATATCATCCTGCTACTCCAGTATCACGCAACAACTGAACGACATGTGCGCTGCCGCTTCGTCTTCCAGTTAACGGTTTTTCAAATCAGCATTGTTAAATTCGCCACGACGAACAGCTGACCGGGTACGATTGTTTAGACCGCATTTGAAAAGTCAGATTTTCGGTCACTTTTTCTGACGACGCAGCAATTGCCTGAATCGAAACACCCCAGGGCAAGCGCACTACCACGAGTAACAGACGACGCGTGCCATCCGAGAAGCAACGACCAAGTAAGCAAACCTGGCAGTTTTTCATCGACAGAGGTGGAACCTTCACCGATGTGATTGGCATACGCGATGATGGCTTTCAGCGGGTCCACAAGCTTTTGTCAGTTAACACACGCCACTATCAAGACGCAGCTGTTCAAGGTATTCGCGACATCCTAGCGCTGAAACCAAACGAAGAGATTCCGTCCGGCGCGATCGAACAGGTGCGCCTGGGCACCACAGTCGCCACCAACGCGCTGCTGGAGCGCAAAGGCGAACCGACTGTGCTTGTCGTCAACAAGGGCTTCAAAGACGCACTCCGGATCGCGTATCAAAATCGACCAGATATTTTCGCACGCAACATCATCCTGCCGACACCGTTGTATTCATCGACAGTAGAGGTTGGCGGACGTTACACCGCCGGAGGCGAAGAGATCGAGCCCTTCGACGAGAACTCTGCGCGCGAGCAATTGACCGCGGTGCACGCCGCCGGAATTTCCTCCTGCGCGATCGTATTTATGCACAGCTATCTTTATCACGACCATGAGAACAGATGCGCACAAATCGCTCAGGAAGTCGGTTTCAAGCACATTACTGTTTCGCATTCCACCAGTCCATTGATTAAACTGATCACCCGCGGTGATACCACTGTCGCCGACGCGTACCTCTCACCCATCCTGCATCGTTATCTCGATCGTTTTTGCCGGCCCTTGCAATCGACAAGAGTTTATTTCATGCAATCCAATGGCGGTTTGACCGACAAACAAAATTTCAGAGGCAAAGACAGCTTGCTGTCGGGTCCTGCCGGAGGTGTGGTCGGTGCGGTTGAAACCGGCAAGGCACTGGGCTTTGACAAGATCATCAGCTTCGACATGGGTGGCACATCCACCGACGTGTCGCATTTCGAAGGACAATACGAACGACAAGATCTAACCACCATAGGCGGTATCACTATCCGTGCACCCATGATCGCCGTGCACACTATCGCTGCAGGCGGTGGCTCGATCCTGCGATTTGACGGGCACCGACTTTTAGTTGGTCCGGAATCAGCCGGCAGCGATCCCGGTCCATCATCTTATGGCAACGGCGGACCGCTAACGATCACCGACGCGAATCTTCTGCTGGGCAGAATTCAATCAGATCATTTCCCAAAAGTTTTCGGTGAAGACGGGCAACAGCCGCTGGATATCGACAGTGTCGCCTGCAAATTTCTAGACCTGAAAGCCGAGATTTCCAAAGTCGTAGATTACAATCGCACAGAAGAAATCGCCTGGGGATTTATCGAGATTGCCGTCGAAAAAATGGCGCGCGCCATCAAGAAAATCACAATCGAGCGCGGTTATGAAATCAAAGACGCTGTCCTCAACTCGTTCGGCGGAGCAGGCGGCCAGCACGCCTGCTTGATCGCCGAGAATCTTGGCATTAAAACCGTCATGATTCACAAATTCGCCGGTGTTCTGTCGGCGCTGGGCATTGGTTTGTCTAGCATTAAGGTCTTGCAGGATTTCCCTGTACAAAAGGATCTTAATGACGTGCCGCCGGAATATTTAGAGGGTATTTTTTCTGATTTGCTTAGCAGCGCCAGCGCAAAGGTTTTGAACCAGGGTGGCGGCAGGAATTCTCAACAGTTCACCCGAACAGTTATGCTGCGGTACTACGGATCGGACACCACTATTGCCATCGCTCTAGATTCGAAAGCGGCTATGACAGCGAATTTCCACGACTTGCATTTTCAACGATTCGGTTTCCACTCCCTCAACCAAAAGCTAATTGTCGAATCTGTGTCGCTCGAAGTGACAGCGGCCCCAAGTTCCAGCGAACAGAGTCAAAAACCAACGCACGCGGATGAAACAAATTCAACGCCTGCCGACACAGTAAAATTCTACAGCAAGGGCAGTTGGTGGCTGGAAACACCAATCATTCAGCGCGAATCGTTGGTCCAACCTGTAGAAGGTCCGGCAATCATCATGGATCACACCAGCACAAATCTGGTTGAACCTGGCTGGATCGCTCAACTTGCCGATGACAATTCGTTGATTCTAACCCGCGTAAAAAACTCGAAAAATGGAACTTCCAGCACCGCGATCAAAGCACATGCACCTGAACCTGCTGAGCATGACGCTTCCAGCGGCAGGGCCGACCCGATATTACTGGAACTTTTCAATAATAAGTTCATGGCAATCGCCGAAGAAATGGGAGTGACACTCCGCCAAACCAGTCAATCCGTCAACATAAAAGAACGTCTGGATTTTTCTTGTGCGCTCTTCGATCAGCATGGCAAGCTGATTGCCAACGCTCCACACATGCCAGTTCATCTGGGCTCGATGGGAGAAAGTGTAAGAGCGGTAATCGACAAATTCGAATCGATGATGAAAAAAGGCGACGTTTATGTCCTCAACAACCCTTTTCAAGGAGGAACGCATCTTCCCGATATCACTGTCGTGACGCCAGTTTATGCGGACAGTGATACATCTTCAACAGCGCCTTCACCAATATTTTACACAGCCTCGCGTGGTCATCATGCCGACATCGGTGGTATCACGGCCGGTTCCATGCCGCCTAACAGTCGCACGATCGCTGACGAAGGCGCACTGATAGATCCGACTCTTGTAGTTTCTGACGGCGAATTTCTCGAGCCCACAATCCGGGTGCTCTTAACAGAGTGTCCGCATCCAACTCGCAATGTTGAACAGAATATTTCTGATTTGAAAGCGCAGGTCGCGGCAAATAATCGAGGCGTTCTCAGTTTGATTTCAATGATCCACTCTTATGGTCTTGATACCGTTTATGCTTATATGCATTTTGTCAGACAAAATGCCGAGGCCTGTGTTCGCGATGCGATTGGGAAGTTGACTGACGGTTCGTTCGAATTACGCATGGACAGTGGCGCCACAATATGCGTAAAAGTCACGGTCGATCGCAGCAGTCGCTCTGCCACGATTGACTTCACTGGCACATCTGCACAACAAGAAAGTAATCTCAATGCACCGCGAGCGATAACCATAGCGGCAGTGCTTTATGTTTTCAGAACATTGGTCGATGCCAATATCCCGCTCAACGACGGTTGCCTGGCGCCGTTAAACATCATTGTCCCGGATCGTTCGATGCTCAACCCGTCGCCTCCGGCGGCAGTTGTGGCAGGCAATGTGGAGACATCGCAAGCAATTGTCGACGCGGTTTATGGCGCGCTCAACATGATGGCAGCAAGCCAGGGCACCATGAACAACTTTACCTTTGGAAATTCCAAGTATCAGTATTACGAAACCATCTGCGGTGGCGCTGGAGCCGGTCCCAACCATGACGGCTGTGACGCCGTTCAAACACATATGACAAACTCTCGGCTAACCGATCCGGAGGTGCTGGAGTGGCGTTTTCCGGTAATCCTAAAAGAATTCTCGATAAGGCGGGGAAGCGGCGGAATCGGCAAGTACAATGGTGGAAACGGAGTCATACGGAAGATGCAATTCACCGAGCTAATGGAAGCGTCGATCCTTTCCGAACGGCGCAAAGTCGTTTCCTTCGGCTTGCACGGTGGTGGCTCCGGCGCACTGGGACACAATTATGTAATAAAACATGCAGCCGGCGGTACGGTGGAGTTGTCCGGTACGGACACCGTCACCATGCAGCCTGGAGACACGTTCGTGGTTGAGACGCCTGGCGGGGGCGCGTGGGGTAACGCGTCATAAAAAATGCCGGATTTTCTGACAATTTATCCCGTCAGAAAAACGGACACTTTTTCTGACAAAACAACCCACCCCAAATCTGACGAACCCCGGATGCGCAATCAGCATCTACCTCTTGGAGGCTAGCCTTAATGGCAGGCAACTCGTGGCCCACCCCTCAAGACTATAACGAAGCCATACAAAGTCCGCGCGCCTGCTTTTCAGATCCGGATCTGACAGGCGGCACAGTCGACACCAACGCGCTTGGCTTGCCGCGCGCTATGACAGGGGCCTTCGCCAGCGTTTATCGCATAAACCAGGGCGATAAGTCATGGGCCGTGCGCTGTTTCCTGACCAGCCGATTGGATCAAAAGGACAGATACAAACACATCAGTGACTTTGTTCTATTCGATGATCTGAACTGCACTATAGATTTTCATTTCATCGAGCAAGGTATTTTTGTAAAAAACCAATGGTACCCATGCTTAAAAATGCCGTGGGTGACAGGCGACACGCTCGATATCTATCTTGCCAAAAACTATAAAACGCCAGGCAAAATCAAACAATTGCATGAAGATTTTCACAAATTGGTTGATGAACTGGAATGTGCTGGTATCGGCCATGGTGACATGCAGCACGGGAATATCATCGTCACCGATCGCGGACTGCGACTTGTAGATTATGACGCTCTCTACGTTCCGGCCCTTATAGGACGTCAGAGCCTGGAACTCGGTCACCCGAATTACCAACACCCGGATCGAAACGAGCACCACTTCGATCCTGACGTCGACAACTTTTCTTGCTGGCTTATCCACACATCGCTGCTTGCCCTCGCCATTGATCCGCAGCTCTACGACCAGCATAACGGCGGCGACGAAAGCATACTGTTTCGTCGCACGGATCTCGCCGATCCAGAAAAATCTCAGTTGTTTCACGCGCTGTTAAACCACGAATCTCTGCATATTCGCGAGGCTACTTCACTCCTTCGTCGCATGCTATGGGCGGCACCACTCTCGATACCAATTCTGGATTGTCCTCCTGAGTGCCTCGAGTTGCTTCCTCATGTCAAAAACGAAATCCAAGCTGACTTCATTCCGCCGCCGATCGAGTCCACGCCAGCCATTCCACAGACCAACACCGCGCATCGCTTTGACTTTATTGACGACGAAGCAAGCAGCGTTCGCGTGAGCGCTCAACAAAAAGCCCGCCAGACAGCATCGCAAAAACTGAAGAACTTGGATCAAGCGCGGCTCAAACTCGCGGAAGATATGCTTTTGTTTTTCGCGCCGACGCACTGGGTCCATCAGCATATGGCACTGGCGCTAAGACATTTTGACGATGGGCACTACGACAGCGCCTTAAACACGTACTTGCGCGTGTATAAATTGACGAGCAAGCAGACCTGGACTAACGATGATTCTTTTTTCTGGTGCTTGATGGGCCTTGGTTATTGCTCTGGACTGTCGGACAAAACCGCATTGGCTGGAAACTATTTTTTGCTGGCAGCTAAAAGCGCGAACACCGAAAAAACGAAATTTCGATCGGCTCTGTGCCTGGCAGTTGTCCGTTTCGAAAGTGGTGACCAAAATGGCGCAATCAAGCTCTTATCCGATAGATGGCGCGTCAACAGTGACCTTGCGGAGACAATCGATTTTGAGATGCACAACGTCTTTGTATTGCGTCCATCCTTTTTCCACCTGCTGCGTCAATTCGGTGAACGCTTGCTCGAACAGGAAGATGCGCGGTCAGTGGAAGTATTGGCGGCTGCGCGTCGAGTGTTCTGCGAGCTGACAAAAACAAATTCTCTCGAAATTTCCGAAGCAGCGGCCCTCTCACTACTCAAGCTAGCCGTCATATACCGGAAGCGCAAAGATCTGGAGCAGGCCCGCTTGATTTACCGGGAGGTCGGTTTATCTGCCATCAAATACGGTGTCACTACTTTAGGACGCGCTTCATTGTTTTGCTCGTGCTTATTTAATTCGACTGACGCGAACCGCAGCGCTGGCAGGTTAAAGGATCTGGAAATTATCGCCCAGTCACTTGCCCAGGAGAATAATATAAATTCGTTTTGCTCCAGACTGGATCACATGATTGTCGCTCAAACCGAATTCGCGCACGAGTCGACAGCAATCGCGCTCGTGGAGCTTAGCAGGCAGTTCATCAAGAAGCAAATGCGCATGCAAGCGTTATACACCGCCGAGAAGGCGTTTAAATTTGCAACCGAAAACAATCTAGAACTAAACGCCTCGTTGATCGGCGAACTGGGAGAGGAAGATGGTTGGACATGCCTCAATGATTGCTTTTTCGGTCCCAACCGAAACATCGGACCACTGCTCAACTCTCTGTTCGCGTCAAACGACATAGCCACCCTGAAATATATCGCCAGCCGCCTTGCCGATGAGGGAGAAGCCGAGCTTCTTTGCGATTTAATATTGTACTGCGCCTTCACTTTTCCTTCCCAGTTTTCAGAAATATGCACGTCATGGATTGTCGACTTCCCGGGGCAGTCTTCTGCTCGGAAAACCTTCTTTACTGCTTTAGATAACTCAGGGCATCTATTCGTATCAAACCTGGAGTTACTTTTCGATGAACAACCATCCGATGCTCGTACAGAAGAAAACATACTCGAGATCCAGATCGAGCACCTCAACGCGATCGCCGTGGTGAGAGCTTTTCTGAAGACCCAGGGCTACGAAAATGAAGCGCAATTCTTCTCAAACATAATGATGCGAATGAAGAATGCTCAGCTGATTGTAGTTTGGATGTTGAAATTATTTTCTGAACAAGAGTCGAGTCGCTTCATGGAGTTCATTACGGATCCAATCAAAAGTGACAGGGAGAGCGTTTATGCATTTGCATTACAATTGGGCGTTGAGAATACAGACGACGCTCTGGAACAATATTTTGGCGCTTTAAGAACTTGGGGAGTAGCCGAAGAAACATTAGTCGATATCCTACTTTCGGCGGCTAAACTTTGCTCAGAACGGCTAAACAGCCTGCTCAACGTGGAGCCGATCGATCAGGAAGTTCTCCTTCTACTGCACGCGTTTTACAGGATGAGAGCAGTTGCAGCGGATTTGAAACTTCAACACTACTTCGAAGAAGCTTTGAAATCGCTCTACGAGGCAAGTTATCTCGAAGCGTTGTCTACATTAATGAAAGCCGTGGCCGCCACCGACGATTCAGACCTTCTGCAGACAATGGCCCTCATATGCAACACACTCATAGAAAACAACCACACACCACTGGTGGTATCGGTTGCTCTGGCCGCAGCTTCGGCTTCCGGCAATGATTTTTTAGACACACTGTCGCTATTGATCATTCGAGAACTCCCTGAAAAACGGGTCCTCGAATTCGCAAGCGAGTTGATCAGGCGAGAATATTACGATGGTTTAGCAATCTTAATCCGAAGCGCAAAACTAATGGCTAAGAGCCAGATGTTGTTAAAACTATTAGACAAGTCGTCTCCATCAGCCGGTTTCGCACCGATGGCGGATGTTCCAACCGGGCAGGATGAGGCTTTTGGTGCCATGGTTTTGCTCAATAATCTTTCGGCCCTGGCGGACCAGGTACACCTTGCCGCACTCTCGGGAGACGTTCGCTTATCAAACATTCTCTTTGATCTCGATGGGCACGGACTGACACGTGAACAACGAAAAGAGGTGATCGGGATCGTGATGAGCAGATGCGCAGAGTCACTTAATGAATATTATGAGCGCTCGCTAAAGGGTGCTGATCCTTCCGGAAATTTAAAAATTCTGGCGGTTCTAAACATTGCAGCGCTGCATCGTCTATCAACCTTAATGCCGCACCAGATCGGCACCACCAGCCCGGCATCAAAAATACTTCAGAGCGACATTTCCAGCGACTTCGTACTCAATTGGATGCTTGACCTGGCAGGCGGCGGGGAGATCGACAAATTAGCCGAGTTCGCTGTGGAAACTGCTCAAGCGGGCAATATTTCTCTCTTGCGTTCTATTTTTGTCAAAACAGCACGATTCGGTTTTCTGCGCGCGCTGATCGTCGCCTCGAGAAAAGTCTGCGCGACGGGATTTGCGCCGAAGCTGGTTTTACCTATTCGAGATCTGGCTGACAATCAATTGATTGACGCATTCGGTTCGGTTTCACTGGAGGTAGTGACCAATTCGACGTGCTCCAACAACACCCTGCTTTCCATCATCGAGGGTCTCAGCGCTTTCGACCGAAACTATCTCAGGATTATCTTGCGCCAGATTTATTTCTATCGAGGTAAAGAGGCGATCGATCTGCTCTATAGCGATTGGTCGAACTCCGCTGAACATGGCAGCGATTCAATTGTCATGCTGGAAGAGATGCGCAGCCTCGGATACGTTTCGTGAGACAACCGCATGCGGCGAGTCCTTTCTTGCTGCTTGAATGATGTACTATTTCAGAGCAGTCTCCTCGCCGCGCCGAAGCAGTGAACGAAATCAAGTCAGACGAATTATCAAAACCAGAAACCAAGCTCTTGCCGTTGCCTGACGTCGGAGACCTGCTCTTCATCGGCATCATGCACATCTTGTTGTTCGCCCGACCGGACTATATGTTCCAGGACGCATCTACCGGCTGGCATCTGACAGCTGGTCAGTGGATTTTAGAGAACCACGCTATTCCAAAAACAGATCTGTTTTCATACACCTTTCCTGACAAAGCCTGGGTCGCCTACGAGTGGCTGTTTGACCTGGTCGCGTATGCGTTGACCCTGGCCGGTGGTTTGAACTTACTGGCAGTCGCGGTCGCGACAATAATCTCGTTTATCTTCCTGAAGGTCTATGATCGCGCCCGTGCGGAGGGCGGCCCGCTGGGCTTGGTTTTACCTGTGACGATCTTTGCAATCTTTGCATCCGCCATCCATTGGCTGGCAAGACCGCACATCATCACGTTCTTATGCATTCTGTTGTATTTGACGAAACTGGAAGATTTTTATCGAGGCACCATCAGCAGTGTCAAGCTCTACTTATACATCGGGCTGCTCATGATACTTTGGGTCAACTGCCACCCGGCGTTTCCACTGGGCATCATTCTTATCGGCATCTACTTTCTGGCTGCGCTTAAACGTCTAATTAAACCTGGTGATACCGATTCCGATAAGAAGAAAAATTTAGAACGAGTCAAAACTTTGTTTATTGCTGGCGTAATTGCAAGCGGCGCCACCCTTATCAACCCTTATGGCATCGACCTTTACAAGTATATTATCGAATACCTGAAAGGCAGTACCGTCATTGCGAACACCGACGAATTTCGCTCACCCGATTTTCACTTCAAGCTCAAAAATATTCATTCATTTTTCCTGCTGTTTCTTATGCCGTTCTTCCTTGGAGGACTGGCGATTACTAAGCATCGCCCTTCGCTGCCTTACTTCTCGACCTGTTTGTTGTTCCTGCACATGGCACTATCGGCGGTGAGAAACATTCCACTGTTCGCCATAGTTTCCGTTCCAGCAATTGGATTGATGTTTTCAAAAACAATACTGCATGATACGACAAGACCGCTGACGAGCGCGTTTCCGAAATTGAAACAAACGATCGATAAGTTTGCTTATCCGGTGCAGCAATTCGCGCAACAAGAGATGCTGTGCAAAATGCATATTCTTCCAATCATCTACGTGGTATTCGTCACTGTGGCTGCCTTTTGTGGCGGTAGCATCGGCGGTGCCAAAATACTTTCATCCGGTTTTTCAACGTCAGAGATGCCAACCAAAACCCTGCAATATATCAAAGAAAATAAACTGCCTTTCGATCGCGGTTTCAACCACGACAACTGGGGCGGCTTAATCAGATACAAACTTGGTCAGCGCGTTTTCATCGACGATCGGGCCGATTTTTATGGCGAAGAGTTCTACAAGAAATATGGCGCCATCGTTCAAACGCAGCCAGGCTGGAGCAAACAATTGGACGAAGCCAAAATCGAATGGATACTGATGCCGAAAAACTCAAAATTGGCCGCCGCCTTAAAAACAGAGCCACAGTGGAAAGTGGCATGCGAAGATGGTCTCAACGAAGAGTTTGGATCGATACTATTCGTTCGCAATAATACAGACTAGAACGAAAACACTCGGTCGCCGCCGCGATCGACAGCGCATTCCATCGCCTCGAGCGAGCGCGCCACGAGCTCATCGTATTCCTGAGCGTGCTCGGGAAACGTGGCTACGCCCATGCTTGCTGTGAGCGAGAAGTTTTTCCAGTTGTGCGAAAAAACCTGGTTTGCGACACGCTGACGAATCCGCTCAGCCACCAGCGAAGCGCCGGCTGCGTTAGTTTGCGGAAGCACGACAGCGAATTGCCACGGCGCGTAGCGCGCCGGAATATCGACTTCTCTTGTCGAGTTGCGGATAACCAGTGCCACCACTCGAAGAACGGCATCCTGAGTGAGAGTGCCGTAGTCAGTGCCGATGCCTTCGAACTCATCGACGATCAACGTGAGCACTGAAACTCTCTGACTGTAGCGTCTCGAGCGAGCGATCTCCGCCTTCAGTTCCTTCACGAACGTGCGGTGGTTATATAGCTCAGTAATCGGATCGAGCAAGGCCAGGCGCTCGATATCCTCACCTTTTGCAGCAACCAACCCGACTTGCTGGGCGACGTCGGCGGAGCGCTGCTCGTAATCTCTGACACGTGAAAGAATGTCCGGATCGCCCTGGAAGGACGCGGCTAACAAAGGCTTTCGCTTCATCAGGTCATCTCGGACCTTATCGTACATCCCGGAGCCATTGGCTGCTGTGGGAGGCTGTTCTACCATTGCATCCTCGTGTGACGAAATTTCGTTTTCAACGCGCTCGCGATGAGCCGTGATTGTTCAATCTTACCAATGCAAAATGCATTTTTGGCAGACTGCTTGTCAGGTACTTCAGATTTGTCACTTTCGCGGTTTTGAAAGAAAGCGTCATACGGTCAGGGTTGCCTTGGTTTTTTGCGGTTTTTGATTGGTCAGAAAAAATGCCCGATTTTATGACAAAGGCGCATACGACTCCACCCACGCAGCCAGGAAGTCAAGCTACAAAGCAGAATCAGCCTATTTCTTTTCAGGCGAGCTGAGGATTTGTTCTAACCGCTCAACCAACTCATCACCGTCAGTTTCCGTCCGCTCAATATCGGATACGAATAAGCCTAATGCGGCTTCCGGCGAAACCTCGTTGCGAGATACGATGATGTGTCCGTTATCGTTGATCCAACAAAAACCCGACTGCAATGGCAGACATAGCGCTTCATCGCCTGGATGGAGACTCACTCCAGCGGTGCCGGGCACAATGCCGTTGCGGCGGAGCCACGCTGAAATGAGCGACGTGATGTTTGCAGAATCAATTTCCTTCGAGAAGAACGCAAACAATTGCCATTGATCTGACTCTTGAAACATGTAGAGCTTGATCTGATTGACGCCCACACAACGGAAGCAATCGCGCAGTTTGCCCAGCCCTTCAGGGGAGCGGTAGTAGCTGTCGCTCGCCAAAAGTATGGTGACAAATCGCGTGTTTTTGTCAGCCATGCACGCACGTGTAAACGTCGACTGACCGCCTATCGCTTCTAGAATTTCATCATCTGACAAGTGGTGGAACTGACTGGTCTGACGCCAATCGCCTTCTTTTCCGCGCTTAATCGCACTCGCGAACCTGTTGGGAAACAGGCTCAAGAATGTTTTTTTGTTTTTCAGCGTCGTCATAGGATCTAACGATTCGTACTGCTCTTGTGGGTCATGATGTTCTTGCGCCGGACCTTCACCGCCTAGATAAGCGACGTCAGACGGAAATTTTACACTCTTGAGCTTATCTAGCGCGTTATCCCCGAGCTCCAAATCGAACGGGACATCAGTTTCGATGCTGACGTTTTCATGGTCTCCGTAGTAATAATCTTGCACGCTCGGACCTCGCTGAATGATATCACTGGCAGTAGCACGGCTTTTTTGAACTGACGCCGAAAAAATTATTCTTGCGTGAGTCTTGTTTAATCAAACCTAGTAAGGGCGCCGCATTTCATCACAATCATACACCACAATACGAACCTAGCAAGTGGCGCACCGTATATGGTTCAGCAATTTTTGCGAAATAGACCCGGCTATATCCAAGCGGTACCACAAGCGATACCATTGCAAAGCTGGTGTATATCGACAAATCGCAATACCTTCAAGATTCAATAGTCACAAAACTTGAAAAGTCATGTCAGATCGCGAAATTAATGCCCGATCAGCCCCATTTTGTGGGCATTTTGGAACATTACTGATATCTTTGAGTTAGGCGCGATCAAACATTTTAAGGCTTTTAGCTGACCAACCGAAAAATCCCAAGATAGACAGACGCCTCGTAACCTCGCCTTGCACTTGTCAGATTTCCTGCCAAATTTTCTGACATATCGCCCACCCCTTAAACTTACCAAAACCAGCCATGTTTTCACGTTTGAGTATCTCCAAACAAGGATTGATCGGCATCTGCCTCTTGCTGACGTGCGAGTTCATTTTTGTTGTTCTTTTGGTGATGTGCTTGTGGACCGTTAAAGGTTTCCTGCTTGGAGAAACGCACGCTCAAGAGGTCGTTTCTCGCTTGAACAACGTGGCTAACATCTCGCAGAAGATCGGCATCGCGATGATTCGCAGCGCTTCACCTCCCGAACTTCTCCAATTTGTGGAAACGTCCACTGACTACCACAGCTTCAAAGGCGACCTGGACAAAGAGATCAGGGAGTTGAAGAACCTGATCAAAAACGAGCCCGAAGCCGTGAAAGCTCTGGAAGAGATGGACGCGGCTATGCAAAAGACCTGCGCGTATTACGACTCCCAGCAGTCGCAATTCAGACGCAGTCCCGAGGCGTTTAAAGCTTTTACAACGACGATGTTCGCGTTGTCGGCAGATTGCACGCGACTTTCCAAACGACTGATCAAGCACTACAAGTCGATAGAGCAGTCCAAACCGATTGAGACGGAACGTTCGCTGACCAACGTATACACACTACTTATAGCCGGATCAATTTTCAATTTAGTGGGAGCTCTTTGTATCGGCGGCTTTCTCGCCAAACGCATCACCGGTCGGCTCAGCATTCTGTCTGACAATATCGCCCTGTTTGCTGACGGGGAGGCGCTGAACAAGCGGCTGTTGGACAACGATGAGATTGGCAAGATCGACCGCCTGTTTCACGAGATGACCGAGACACTAACGCAGGCGCGACGCAATGAACGAGCTTTGATTGCCAATGCGTCAGATGTTATTTGTCAACTCGATCATCAAGGTATCTTCACAAGCGTGAGCCCATCTGTGAAAGCGCAGTGGGGGTACGAACCGGAGCGCGTTCTAGGCTCCCACTTCAGCACCGTTATTAAACCCCGGCATCTCGAAAAAACCACTCAAGAAATTGAGAGATTGATGACGGCAGAATCAACCGGCAATTTTGAAACTCACGTTGAAACAGCAGACGGTCAGTCGATCGACACAATCTGGTCAGTACACTGGTCACCATCAACGGAGTCATTGTTTTGTTTCGTTCACAACATAACCCAGCGCAAGAATATGGAAGCTGTTTTAAGCGCGCAAGAAGAACAGCTAAGAACCGCTATTGAAAACATTCCTCTAGGAATAGTCATGATCGACAATCGCGGTTTTGTGAAATCCGTAAATGCCACTACAGAAAAAATGTCTCATCGTAAGCGTCAGGATTTGGCGAGCCGTCCTATACTTTCTCTGATGGAGCCTACGGATCTGCGAGAAGAAGATCTGTTGAAAACTCTGATTTCTTCGGACTCGTCACAAACAATTCGGTGCCTGCTCAAACGTCCGGATGGCAATTTAGCGATTGAAGTCACATGCGCACACTTTCCAGCGACTGGTCTTTCGGATCTACTTCTCGTTCTCGATGACATTAGCGAACGCGTTACTCTCGAAAGCATCAAAGAAGATTTCGTGAATCTGCTCGGGCGCAATTTGAGGGACCCGCTAAATACTACGAGAAAGCGTGTCACTGAGCTGATTGACACCGACAGCGCCGACAAGAAGAAACAAGAACGCCTGGTTCGTGTGAGCACAAATATCGAGCGACTTCTGAAACTAATCGACGAGCTTTTGAGTATTCAAAAGCTGGGAGCCGGCAGATTAGTTGGCTCGCTTACACCAGCACCGGTGCACAACATTCTGAAAGAAGCAGTCGATGCAGTCGCGGATCATGCCGAACAGCAGGGGATTTCATTGGTATGGGAGAAGGCGGATTGCACTGTCCTGGCCGACGCGGACAGGTTGGTTCAAGTGATAATCAACCTGCTCGGCAACGCAATCAAGTTTTCTCCACGCCAATCCGAGGTCAAGCTCAGTGTTGATGAAAGTGAAGATCAGATCGAGATTAGTATCACCGATAGTGGCAGGGGCGTCCCTGAAGAAATGCGCAAGGCAATCTTCGAACAATATGTTCAAACCAGCGTCGCCGACGGACAACGCGGCAAAGGAACCGGTTTGGGTCTGTCGATTTGCAAATCAATTGTAGAGGCGCACAACGGTTCGATCGGTGTGGAAAGTGACGGCGGACATGGCAGCCGATTCTGGTTCACCGTACCTAAAATATGACAATAGAAAAGCGCCAATCATCAAACCTGAGAAGAAGAATGTTTATCCTTCTAGGTACGTTCGCGCTTTTGCAGACGATCTTCTTGAGCTCTGTAGGTTGGGCTGTAATCGAGACTTCAGAGCAACTAGAAAAAGCCAGACGCGTAAAATTGGTCGTTAGCACTTTGAGTAGATTATCTAATTTGACTCAAGAGTTGACATTGGGAGTTCTAAACGTAGTCGGATCTCCCGATGCGGTCACTGACGATCTACAAGGCTGGGCAAGCGATTACAACAGAGTGGCTAATCAGTTTTCCAAAGAACTGGCTCAATTAAAACGATCACTAAAATCTTATCCGGAAACACGCAAAGAATTGGACGAGCTGGTCGACAGCTATCAGGTCGGCATAGACCTGATGAATAGACTAAAGAGCGAGTTAAACTTCGATACTCACAAACACTATTTTCTTTTGTATAAACTTCAAGAGGCCTCCAATCTCACTACCGAACAGCTGGAGAAACTGGAAAGCAAATTTGGTCATATCGAAGAATCCACTAGTGATGAGCTTCAAGCTCAATCGGAGTGGCTATTCAAAATTGCTCTTTCCTTAGGAGTTATCGTCAACATCACCGCGGCTTATCTGCTCTATCGATTCTTCGTAATAAAAGAGCTGGGAAGATTGCAGGTAGTAGCCGACAACACGATCAATCTTGCTCTTGAAAAACCTCTGGCGGCGCCGGTTTTCGGAGACGACGAGATCGCGGAGCTGGATCGTTCAATTAGAGATCTCAGTTATGTCTTAGATGACTACAAAAGCAAAGAACGAACGATTCTCGAAAACGCGGCAGAATTCATTTGCTCGATAAATAACAAAGGTATATTCACCGCAGTGACTCAAGCCAGCAGTGCTCTATGGGGATACAATCGCGACGAAATTATAGGCAGAAGAATAAGCTCACTTATCCATCCGGACGAAACCGCAGATACTCTCGCCGCCATCGACACATTGTTCAATGAACGTATTCCGATTTCATTCGAGAACACTGTGCGTCAAAAAGATGGCAGCGATGTAGAAGTGGTCTGGTCCGCACAACCGGGCGAAGAGTTTGACACCGTAGTGATGATCGCGCACGACATCACGGAACGCAATCGCGTCAATCGTTTGATTAGAGAAAGCGAAGAACAGTTTCGCACGATCATCGACAGTGTGCCGGCAACAGTTTTGACGCTCAGTAACGGCTTTCAGATAAGAGCTGCAAATCCAACCACGACAAAGATGTTTCAATATCAACCTGGCGAGCTTCTCGGCAAAGATTTCAGCATGCTCTTCACAGGAAGCGCCACACAACACGCAGAGGACGCCAGTATCGTCAAAGCGGCGCAGACGCATGCAATTGAACTGCAAGCGCTTCGAAAAGACTTGACACCAATTGCGGTGTCATTAAACGTCAACCGGTTTGTCAACCATGGCAAAGACAATTTCCTCGCCGTACTGCAAGACATCACAACCAGACGCGAAATCGAACTGGTAAAACGTGACTTCATTTCGATGATCAGCCATGATCTACGTTCGCCGTTAACCTCGTTGCATGGCACATTAGGGATGATGTCGGCGCAAATCCAAGCAGTTGAGAGCGACGACAAGCGGCACAAACTGGAGTATGAAATTCTGCTTGAATCAGAAAGCAGAATCGGCAAACTAGTCAACCTCATCAACGACTTCCTTGATTTAGAGAAAATAGAATCGGGGTCGTTTGCGTTCGAAACCAACGAAGTGACAGTGCTGAAATTAGTCAGCACGGCGGCCGAACAACTGAACGAGGCATTGCCCGATTCAGAACGGACATTGAAATATGACACGCAGGATTCGGCTTCAAAAGTTCGCGTCGACCTTGATCGAATCGTGATGGCGTTGCTCAGTTTCGTTTCGGCAATCATCCGCTTCAGCCCACGGACGTCAGCGGCAATTGTCACAAGCGAAAAGCTTCCTGGTCGAGTCTCCATCTTTGTCACAGCCGAGGGCTGTAGCATCCCGCAGGAGACAAGAGAGAGCTGTTTGCAGCGATACGCCATAGTCGAGTTAGGCCAGCACGAAACTTGGACCGTAAGCGGCCTGAGTCTCGCGCTTGCACGCGCGACAATTGAAGCTCATCAAGGTTCGCTCGTCATCGAAACCCGCGAGGGGAGAGACGGATTCAATTTTACGCTGCCGGGATAAGGAAATTCGGGCAAGTTAGATCGTCAGAAAATCTGTCCGTTTTTATGACAGATACCCTTCGTGAATGACCGAATCTGTCCGCGTTTCTGACACGGGCAAGATTGCCGCGTCAGAATTTCGAACACTTTTTATGACAGTAAGAGTTGCCTCAGCGACTACTTAGCCGCCTCATCTTTTTTGGCTTCAGGCTTTTTCGAACCAGCTTTTTTGTCAGCTGGAGCCGCGTCTGCTTTTGCATCTACAGGTTTCGAAAGCTCGATATCCAAAACGATTTTGATCTCATCGCCGACCATCGCTCCGCCGTTATCCATCAGACCACCATAACTAAGTCCGAAATCTTTGCGATTGACCTTAGTTGTTGCCGACGCACCAATCTTCCAATTGCCATGCTTGTCATTGATTTGTTCGGAAGGACCGTCAACGTCGAGCGTCACTGGTTTAGTTACGCCGTGCATTGTCAGATCGCCTGCCAGCTTGAACTTGCCTTTGCCTGCCGCTTTGGACGACTTGGATACAAATTTGATGTCAGAAAACTTTTCTGTATCGAAGAAGTCTTTGTTGCGCAGATGCTTGTCGCGATCTTCATTGCCAGTGCTGATTGAATTGGCATCGATGGTGGCATCTACTTTGATCGAATTGACATTCTTACCGTCATATTGAGCCGTGCCGGATAGTTTGGAGAAGTCGCCACGAACCGTCGATATCATCATATGTTTGACTTCGAACCCGGCCTTTGAATGCATCGGGTCGAGTTTCCACTCATTGGACTCAGCACACGCAGGAAGAGCAAACACCACTGCGCCGGCGATAGTAGTAAGCAATGCGTTGCGAATAGACTTATTCATCAAGACCTCCAAAAGTGAGCGAGCAGGAGAATTCAACCACACCCGCCCTAACAATATAAAGAATGACATCCTATTGATCGCGAATGTTTCCAAATTCTCTTAGCGGCAAAGCAACGCAACCGCTGCTTCACCACCCAAACAAAACCCCGGCTCCGCGCCCGACCGACCACACAAGATTGAGCCGCCAGATTAAAGGGGTGGTTGACAGAATGTAGACGACCGGTCTATTCTAGTAACATAACCGAACGACCCAAGGAGGGACGAAGATGTTAAACGCCAGAAACCTTGAAGTACTCCAACCACAATTAAGCGACGTTTTAGAAGTCGAAAATACCGATACCTGTGATCAAATAGAGTGCCCAGCTCTCCTCAACCAATTATGGGAACGTCAGATCCGCAAACAGCAAATCGCCTCGGATCGTGCTTACGCCAAGAAGCATAGTCTCGAATTAGCTTTCTCGCCGAAGCTTTTGACCTCAAAATTAGCCGACCGGTCTAATAAATACAACCAGGTCGCGTGAGCCCTGCAGGCTGGTTTGAACAAACCAGCCTGTCAGATGTCAGATAAAAGGACATTTTTTCTGACAAACCGACAAACGCACAAACCCGCAAGGAGAAGCCAAAATGATACTGACAAATTTCTGGGAATTCCTATTGAGCGCCATCCTTCTATGGATTGTTCTGGAAGAATTCGTGCTCAAAACTATGCCCCAAGTCAGCGTACAGCCGTGTCCGGAACCAATAGTTAATGAGGATATACGACCGGTCTAGTCTGGTAGGTGGTATTATTGTATGAGAACGAAGGGTATGAGCCAAATAGAAGTAGAACTCCAGACAGAGAATATGTCACCAAAAGCATCGACAAAACAAGACACTAAGACCGCTCTTCTCGAGACCGGTACTGACGTCATGATCGAAAAGGGTTACACCAACACCGGCATCCAGGAAGTGCTTTCGCGCATCGGGGTTCCGAAAGGCTCCTTCTATCATTACTTTGACAGCAAAGAAGACTTTGCACTACAAATCATCGCGCACTGCGATCAGTCATATACGGCAAACCTGCTTCGAACGCTTAGAAACACTGACGCTACTCCGATCGAACGCCTGCGTAACTACTGCGAGGCCGGCAAAGAACGGTTGGTTTCCAACGAGTGTAGAAAAGGCTGCCTGATTGGCAATCTTTCCCAGGAGATGGCTGATCAGAGCGAATCGCTCAGAACGGCACTCTCACACGTGATGGGCAAATGGCGAGATCTGTTCGCCAGTTGCATCGAAGAAGGTCAGAACAGAGGCGAGATCAAAAAATCTTTCTCTCCTCATCAGATGGCAGAACTCTTCCTTTCCGGTTGGGAAGGAGCCATAATGCGCTCTAAGACGACTAAGTGCGTCGAGCCATTGGATACGTTTATCGCACTGATGTTTAATGACATTCTCAAGGTCTAGAACAAAACGATCTCTACAAGTTCGCCTGGCAATCATGTTGGCGACAGCTCTGTCTATTAGCGCGCCGGCGTTAGCACAAGAAGGCGAAGACGAAGTTTTCCACTACTTGATTCCGCTTGCCGAAGCGGTCAATTTGAGCGAATCCGGGCAGCACAAGCAGGTCATCAGTAAGACCACAAAACTGCTTTCTGACCTGAGCGCTAAAAAAAATTCCACGCCTAAGATTCAACGCCCGCTGCCAATTCTTCGCGGTGACACCAGTAGTGGTGACACCTACCGCCAGGTTCAAGCGGAGGCGCTAGCATTAAAAGGTCTAAGCGGTTACACGCTGAAACAGACGCCGCAAGCCGTTGCGGACTTAAAAAAAGCCTCTGCCGTTTGCCCAGATAACGCTCACGTTCTCAGTGACTTAGGTACAGTTTACATCAAGACTAAAAAAACAAAAGATGGGATTGCCGTTTTAACGCGAGCGATCAAACTCAATCCGAACATCCGAGAAGCTTATTTCATGCGAGCCGCGGGCTACCAGCAGATTGGCAAACCCAAGGAAGCGCAAGCAGATTTGAAACGCGCACAGAGACTTCTGAACGATCAGCAAAAAAACATCGACAGCTTAACTGAAAGAATTGAAAAACTAGTTCAGGAAAACAAAATCACTGAAGCGATCGCATTGGATCGGCAGTTAATTCAAGCCGCTCCTCGAGACGGGCTAGCCATCACAGGCTACGCTGATCATTTAACTACCGATGGAAAGCATCATGACGCGCTGAAATACGTTTCGACGGCAATCGCTTTAGACCCATCGAATGGCTACCCATATCGAATACGCTCTGTCATTAACAGTCGTCTCCAAAAGCAAGACCTGGAACTTCGTGACGCAAACAAGGCTTTCAACATCGAGCCACGATCGATGGAAGCGTTAAACTCCAGAGCTATAGCCAATCTCGACGCAGACCGACCAGTCCAAGCGATCCGCGATTTCGATCTTTTAGTAAATCGCAGACCAGACTTCGCTGACGCATATATAAATAGATCGGCTGCATACCTACGCATTGGCGAAACCGAAAAGGCAGTTAAAGACGCAAAGCGTGCTGTCGCTCTAACGCCTGCAAGCCCTTATGGATACCAGATTTTAGGCGCCGCGTTGCGGAGAGCCGGCAAATTAAATGAAGCGCGCGAAGCACTCGAAGTTTCACTGCGATACAAAAAGGTTGCTAGTGCCGATAGCGTAGCCATGGCGCAGTTCAATCTTGGCGCTGTTCGCCTTGCACTGAAAGATCCCAAAGCGAATGAAAGCTTGGATGCAGCAATTCAATTGGCACCCACGCTGCCGGAAATTCTTTTTCAAAGAGGCGCTTATAATGCCTATCTCGGCAAGATTGATGATGCCATAAAAATACTGACAAAAAAACAGACACGCAACGCGGACACGAGTAAAGTTTCCAAACTAGTACGCCGAAACCAACCAGCGCCGAAGCCCAAGCGCCTGACTGACCGCGCCGCGCCAAAGTTACCGGGATCGAGTCAGAAATCGATTGGCGTATCAAGCGTGACGAAAACTATCAAACCGGGGGAAATGCGTCCACCAGTTCAGAAAACACATGTGCCAAAACCAGCTTCAGCAGCAGCATCTCGCGCCCCTAAAATAATTGCCACTCCACCACCAATCACACGGAAATTTCGGATCAGCGAGCCTGATCTGCAAGACTGTGTTCTCATCGCCAACCGGGTGATTCAGCTCAACCCGTCAAAATTCGAAACGTACAACCTGCGCGGACTTGCTCACTTGTGTTTAGAGCAATACGATCAAGCATTGTCCGATTTCAAAAAACTTTCCACATTGGCAAAACCAGGGACGCCCAAGCAAAGAGCGATGGTCCTTTGTTACCTGACTCTGGAGCGTCTCGGCAAGGCCAACGATGCAAAACTACTTTTGAACATTCAACAAACCAGCCCGACTGGCACCGCATCTGGTGGCGGATCCGCCAGCGTTCCAACCCTAAGGTTTTTGCGCAACGAAATCGCGGAGCCAATGTTGTTTGCAGGAACTCAAACACCAAAGGAACTGACGCGCATTCACAGCTACCTGGCTTTCCATTACAACAGTATCGCGGACACTACGAAGGCAGCGCCACACGCCCGCTGGGTGCTGGATCGTGGCGATGTCTCCGCACCGGAACTCATTCTCACAACTGCTGACGAAACCGCTAGACGTGCCACTACTGCAACGCCACATAGATAATGTGATAAGTTTGGTCCCACATTTTAGTCACAAATTCAGCCTGTTTTTCTGACAAGTCAGCTTGCACCATTATTCCATGTGAACAGTTGGGGTGGGCTTACGAGAAGTCGATATACGCCAATCTGACAAAACGCCAGCTTCTGACGAACCTCTGCTTCGCCGACACAACATATAAGGATGTCGGTCACATAACTGGATGCGATCACAAATAAATTTGCGATCTATAAAGCCCCACAGCTGCCGTAATATCGAAAGTTTTATCTCTTCGAAAGCTAAATTTGACACGACTACGTATTTTCCCTCCTGACAGCAACCGAAGGGTTTTGCATAATACAGTCACGCTCGCACTTTAAGCAAAACTACGCTGCTGACTTCCCCAATATCAATTGCATCCGATTTCGCTCATCGGAGGCTTGATTCTTTCTTAGGAGAGACAATAATGTCTGGATATGAAGATTTTGACGTGACCACAAAAGAATCTGCTGGTTCGAAAACACCCCAGGATCCAAAAGCACTAGCAAGATTGCAAGACGATGCGAGAGTCGAAGAAGCAGGCAAGCTGCTGGATTGGAGCAAAAACAACATTGGTCGGTTTGACGTCAGTGGTGACAATCGTGTCAACCGCGGCGAAATCGATATGGGAATTAGAACATCAGGAAGTGCCGAAGACATCAACATGTTGGCATTGATGGAAAACAAATTTCCTCAGCTGAAAGGCAGACGTGACGCCATCTCCGTAGGAGATCTCGAAAAGTTTTACGGCAATGAAGTAAAGTCCGCGGAGAAAAACGAAGAAGTTCGCAGACAACAAGAGCTGAATGAAATTCGTCAAGCAAACAGCCGTGACTTGATGTCACCAATGCTTGCGACACCTTATGGCAACCCGAACGGCTCACTTTTCCGCGTACTCGATACGATGCGCGATCGCAAACCAGATGATGAAATCAGCAAACGCGATTTGCAAAAATATATGGATGATTATTCGCGCCGCGTACGCACAGGCGACACA
This sequence comes from Candidatus Obscuribacter sp., assembly GCA_021772095.1. Lineage (GTDB taxonomy): Bacteria > Cyanobacteriota > Vampirovibrionia > Obscuribacterales > Obscuribacteraceae > JADYXR01. Next base: position 63,495 of record JADYXR010000265.1, read on the forward strand.
AATTCCGGACAGTTCAACCCACAAACACGAGACTACGTCGAGAACTTGCTCAACAACTGGGACAGATCCGACGTAAAAAGATTGCGTGGAACATGGAAAGATGTCGACGATCGTGAGCACACAAATAGCTCGATCACGGCCGATAGTTTACGCAAAGCCGGCGGTTTGTCTAACAACCAAACAGTATTCTCACCTTTCGTGAATCCGACTCTGGAAGCGCGTCGCGAAGCTCCAACAGTTCGCGCCGAGATGGCAAAAGAACTGACCCCACCCGTGCACATGAAACAGTTCGAAGCCGATCCGCGCCTGACCGATAAAACTGCTCGTGACGCTGAAGCGAAACGAATCGCTGACGCCAAGGGCTTAAGCGACTGGGGACGCAATAACCTTCCGCGCTACGACATCACCGGTGACAAAGCAGTAAATCGGGGCGAAGTAGATTTAGGAATTCGCACCACCAAAGAACCAGAAAGTCTATCACGCCTTTCCCAGCTGGAAAGCGAATTCCCAGGGCTTGCACAGCGCGGCAAAGTCAATCAAAAACACCTGGATAGAAATGTTCAGAACGTGCAATCGGTATTCGAGTCCAACGAATCTGCACGTCAACAACGAATTGTTCAAGACCGCAATATCGCTCAGACACGCGACATCGTCGCACCTTTGTTCCAAACTGAAAACGGACATCCAAACAATTCACTGTTCAAAGTTCTCGATGGTGTCAGAGGCGATGTCGACAACAAAGTCGGACAAAAGGACCTGAAAAAATTCGTCGAAGAATACGACTGGCGCTCACGTCATGGTGATGTCGGCAACGGTCACTACACACCACAGAACAGAGCCTATGTTCAAAACTTGTTGGACAATTGGAATGGTGCCGAAGTGGTGCGCATGAGAGGCACTTGGACCGCACACGAGAACCACGGTCCTCGCAACAGCAGCGGCAGAACCCGCGAAATTCCAAACAAATACATCACCGGCGAGAGCTTGAGTAAAGCAGCCGCGACGCCAAGCATGGAAGACCTGTATTCCATCTACATGAAAAAAGGAACGTAGTTCCGAGAGTTATAGGGAAGCGTTTGGTTTGCGGAAGCTGAACGATTCCCAATTAACAGCGCTAGTGTGCGGAAACGAAACGCTGACGTGACAAAGACAAAACAAATGACAATGAAGCGCCTGGCCTGGGAAACCAAACGCTTGATCGAAACAGCGAATGATTTGGGGAAATCAAACGCTGACTGCAAAACAACAAAGAAATGCGCCTGGTTTGCGGAAGCCGGGCGCATTTCGTTCACATGGACTGATGTGCAGATCTAGCCAGTCTACTCTGGAGTTTGCTCCGGACGAATTTCTTTTGTAGCCGCATGCTTAGTGATAATTGGAACAGTGCATTCCTTGAGCCAACCGGCTTCTATCGGATGATAGAAAACACTAACGGCACCGGCAGTGATGGCACTGTCTTCGTCAATTTGAGAAGTATTTTTATCGATCAAGAAAATAAAAGGTATTTCCGACAGTTCTGGATCGTTTTTCAATTCAGTCAGAAAGGCGATGCCATCGCCATCGGTGAGGATGCCATCGCTAATAATCAGATCCGGATAATTTTTTTGTGCCAGAAAAAGCGCCAGTGATGTTCCCGGTGCAGGAATTACCTGATAGCCGATTCCGGCATACGCCGCTTTCGCAAGCTCGACGTTGCTTTGATTCTTGCCGGCCACAAGAATATTGATTGCTTCTAAATTCGATCCGTCGGTCATTCAGTCTCCTGAACTCGCAATGCTACCGGCTTTCCGGTTCACTTCGTTCACATTGTTCGTAAAAACGTCGAGCAATTTTTATTTTCTGACGGCAAACGTTCCTACACAAGAACGAAATGCCGCGCCCCAATCGCAGCTCCTAATGGGGCAGCGCCCAGACTCTGACGGTTTTATCATTGCTTCCCGTCAACACGAGTTGTTTATCCGGCGCAAAATCTTCACCGAAAACTCCCCAGTTGAATCCATCGAAGGTGGACTGCAGAGCACCAGATGAAAGATCCCAGATCCTGACAGTTTTGTCCAGACCTCCGGTAACAGCCTGGTTACTCCCTTTCACAAACTTTACTCGAAGCACCCAATCAGAATGACCACGCATGGTTTGAAGAGGCTTGGCACTTTCCAGGTCCCACAGCCGCACTGTCAGATCGCGACCACCACTAAGAAGCTGCTTGCCATCCTCTGAAACATCGAGATTTAGCACATAGTTTTCATGACCCTGAAGCGTCGCGATCTGCTTTAAACTCTTCGCGTTCCAAACAATGACCGTTCGATCGTCGCTACAGGAAACAATTTTCTGACCGTCAGGAGTAAATAAAATGTCGCGCACTGGCGCAGTATGACCGTTCAAATTGCCAATCTGCGAGCCGCTGTCAGCATTCCAAATAATGATCGAATTATCGTATCCGCCCGATGCCACTCGCTTCATATCCGGCGAGAGCGCAACACATGTGACAAGATTTTTGTGACCGTTGAAAACTTGTTCTTCGGTTCCGCTTGTCACATTGAACAGCCGAACGGTTTTATCGTCGCTGCCAGAAACGAGTTTCGATCCATCCCTGGAGAATGCAATTCCGTTAATATCGCCTCGGTGTCCCTTAAATTCGGCGAGCGCTTTTCCTGCCTCGACGTCCCAATATCGAACGATTTGATCGGATCCCGCGGACGCGGCGAACTTTGAATCTGGTGCAAAAGCGATCGTTTTGATCCAATCAATGTGTCCTTGCATCTGTCGAAGTTCGTTCGCTGTTCTCGTGGTGGAGGCAGCAGCCACCACCGGCAGTGCCGCAGCAATCTTTTGACTGGAAGCATCGCTATCATTATTTTCGAGCGCAGAAGATGAAGATGGTATCGACGGCGAGGATGAAGAGGTGGATGGATTTGAGGACGTTGAGGCAGCTGCTACAGTTGACGCACTTGATGTAGCGGAGGTGGTCGCATCAGTCGGGTCGGATGGTGAGGGTGATGATGGCGAAGAAGAAGAAGAAGAAGAAGGCGACAATGCGCTTGGCGAAACGTTTCTTGGCGCAACCAAATCTGGAGATTTAGATACTCCCGGCTTGTTTGCCAATGGAGGTAAACCCGCTTGCTGCCGCGCCAGAGAGCGAATCAATCGTTCCACATCAGTTCCACCTTCCATCTCTTGCAACTCCGGCGGTACCTCTCGTGGTGGGACGACGGCAGGCGACGACGTTGAGCCGGTAGCCAATTGTTCAGAGGGCGGATTTGAACCTTTACTATTGGGAGTGAAGCCGTCTGAAGCAGATGTGTTTAAAGAACCTGTTCCAGCGCCGGCTGAGCCGTGGGAAATCGACTCGCTCGAGGTTCTGCTGCCCGGGCCCTGCGACGCGGGTTTGCCAAAATCGCCGGCCGAAGTTCCCGGAGCCGATTGATCTGAATCGCCGGCAACTTTTTCTGAGCTTTGATCGTAAGCTCCATAGGAAGCGGGGGCGGCACCATCTGTAGTGGCACCCTCGCTTTGACTGACGGTTTCGGTATCTGACGCATCGGCAAAAGCATCTTTCGATTTTGATTTTTTGGTTTTCGAATTTTTCGCTTTCGAAACGCCAGATGCGTCATTCGACTCGTCCGGCACTTCATTCGCGGCGTGCGCTGAAGAAGCCGGGCTAGAGGCAGACGGGATAAAGGCAGCCGCATTAGAAGCCGAGGCATTAGAACCAGAGGCATTAGAACCAGAGGCATTAGAACCAGCCGCATTAGAACCAGCCGCATTAGAACCAGCCGCATTAGAACCAGCAGCATTAGAACCAGCCGCGCTCGCGACAGTCGCACTAGAAGCAGCCGGGCTAGAACCAGCCGCGCTCTGGGCGACAGGCGTTTGTCCAAACGAAGAAGTGGAACCCTGACCTGGCGCCATACCCGTCACGGTTTGGCTCGACTGATTCGGATATCCAAAACCAGGCGCGTTACCGCTTTGGGGAGCGAAGGACTGTGATGCCACCGGAGCGATTGGTTCGCCCGTGCCAGCTGCGAATCTAATCGGTTTCTCACTCCCTACACCCGATCCATCGAACTCTGAGGATCCAGCGCGAGACGCTGGTGCATTCGGGCCTCGCGATGCGGCGGCACCGAATGGAGCCGCCGCACCAACGGCGGAGCCCTGCCCGAATCCAGCGGCGGAATCCGTCGGTCTGCCGGACTGTGGCTGCTGACCTGACAAAACCGAATTATTTCCACTGCCACCGCCGGCAGTGACAGCCGGAGCTTGCGCGGCGACCGGAACCGGCGGCACGACCCCACCCAACGCTCCCAATTCTTTACGGAGGTTTGCCGCGAGGTCCGCCTTGTTAAGCGCGTCATATGTTCGAACCATCAATGCCAGACTTGTTTTCAGATGATCGTCAGATTTCATGTCTCTGGCAGCACTGATTGCGTGGACTAAGACATCCTCCGCCTCAGCAAATTTTTGCGATGTGACAAAACGCTCGCCGGCCTGATTGTATGTTTGCCAGGCCAGTTCGTTCGCTTTCACCGCGGAGCATTCCGAGGTTTGTACTGCCAGAATTAAAAAGGCGAGCATTGCAATTCTTCTGAATCGCGAAGACGTTCTATAATTCACGCTTTACGGGCCTCGGGAGGGTGGCGGGGGCGATTCTCCCACCGCAGGCTATTGCTACTTTGTTTATCAAGAGTATATCTTCCACGTTAAGAACAATCCCTCTCTCTTTGCAGCCGCGAGGTCGTCAGAATGTCTATGGAAAAACGCATGTTGGGCAATACCGGCATGGAAGTCAGTGTCCTCGGTTTCGGCGGAGCTGAGATCGGCTTTGAAGGAGTTGCCCTGGAAGACGTTGAGCGCATGCTCTCTGCCGCGCTCGACCAGGGTCTCAATGTCATCGATACAGCTGAATGCTACATGAACAGCGAAGAATTGATTGGCAAAACTGTTTCCCATCGACGAAACGATTTCTTTCTATTCACAAAATGCGGGCACGGCGCCGATTACACCAAAGGCGAATGGTCATATGACGAAGTAACTGCCAGCATCAACCGCAGCTTGAAGCGTCTGAGGGTCGAATGCGTCGACCTGGTTCAACTACACAGTTGCGACGAAGCAACCTTGCGAAAAGGTGAGGCGATTCGAGCATTGCAAGATGCAAAAGAGCAAGGCAAAACAAGATTCATCGGCTACAGCGGCGATCATACCGACGCGATCTATGCCATCGAAACTGGTGCCTTCGACACACTGCAGACCTCGGTTAACATCGCAGACCAGGAGTCCATCGAAATCACCATTCCAAAAGCAACTGCAAAAGGGATGGGTGTAATTGCCAAACGACCAATTGCAAATGCTGCCTGGCGCTACGATTCGCTACCTTCGAATTCCTATCACGAAGACTACTGGAAGCGCCTGGAAGAATTGAAATACGACTTTTTAAAAGGCGATATGGAACATGCCGTTGAAGTGGCGCTGAAGTTCACTCTCGCGGTGCCAGGCGTCCACACAGCGATTGTGGGAACCACAAAACCAGGTCGTTGGAAAACCAATGCTAATTTGCTTGCATCCGGACCAATCAGTAAGAGCAAATTTGAATCGATCAGAAACCACTGGGACAAAGTTAGCAATCCAAACTGGGTTGGACAAGTTTAAGCGGAACAGAAATACCGAGCTGTTTTGTGCTAATTCAAACCTTGTGAAACCTCAGCATGGGCTGAATTCCGGGACGGTATTGGTGCGAACGACGTTATTCTGGACTGGTCTTTAGACCTGCGCGGCAAACCTTTTGAGCTTCGAGGGCGATCTGAATGGTCGCACAACGGCAACATCTGACGCCCGCGCCGTATTTGTCGCAGCAGGTTTAAACGCAGTCTACTTCGGAGTATCCGTGTTCGTACCACTAATCCGAGGCGGACGCTTAGTGTCATATACAGTGAATTGCTTTTCGCCCTGCAACGCCATAGAAATTTCGAGAAGCATGCGCTTCATCTTCAAAATTTCAGCTGACAATTTTTGAAGCATGACTTTTCGGGCAGTTAAAGTATCGATGGAAAGCCCGTCTTTGTGGGACTTGCTGGCGGTCAAAATATCAAGTTGAACTTTAGATGTTCGATCGGTAAAGGCACTGATGTTTGCGTCGCTTATCCAACTGTCGATCATTTGCTCCCTGCGAGTCGGTGCGCCGGGCGACTCTGCAGCGGGTGGTTGGTTTAAAAACGTCCAGACTGTTTTAGGATATTCAATGTTATCTTCGGTGGGATAATCAAAAACCTTGGCCAACATATTCGGCTCTACTTCTGATGGCCGCTTCTTTCCGCTCACTTGTTTCATCGCGTACATCGAAGCCGCGGAAGGAACAATCCCGGCCAAAATTCCTGTGATACCAGATGGAATTGCGTACCTGGGTTGCTTATAAGTTGGAATCGCTAAAGCTTCGCAAACTGCCCACAGTGCGCCATTACTGATGAAGCCGGCAGCGTTTGTGCGTGCCAGAGATTTGTCGCGATCGTTCAAATAAGTTGCCAGAAGTTCAGCATACATTTCTTGTTCTACGTCGATTTCTGCAAGAGCAAAGTCAATTTCTAGATTCGCTCTTTGGATAATCAACGCACCCTTTAAGCTGGCATCCCAAAGGTCTTGCCTGGCAGAGAGCCTGTCGATTGTCTGAGCACCTTGCGAAGTTTCAACTTGTTTTCGCAAATTGGCGATGTCGCGCAGAACGGGTGTAATACCGATGGTTTCTGCCAGTTGCAGCGAATTTGGAGACAAACCGGTTTCGCTCAAATCGATTCCTGTGCGCAAAATCAGTCTGGGTTCCGTAAGAGAGTTGGCGCCTTTTTCTTTCGAGACCAGCTTCCGCAGAGACTGTGCCGACGCCACTTGCGGTGCACCAACGAGCGCGACGCAGACAGCGACAGCAAACCATTTTTCAAAATTTCCGCGGATTGAACCAGGTGGCATTACGAAACCAAATTGCCCGCAACTCGCTCGTATCATCACGATCGAAAGCCAGAACGCGCAAAATCTTAGCACTTCCTGAGCGCAATAAGTTATTCGTTATCCGATCCTTATCTATCGAACAATAATATCGACGTCCACCAAAACACATATCGATAAGGCATGGCGGTCCCCGAAAACCCTTATTGGGCGGCGCTCTGGTTCTACTTAGGGAACCCGGGTTCTAACAGAAACTCACCGTTATTTCGAATATTCAGCAAGCCGCGAGCGCAGTCCAAGATAGATACAGGAAACCGTCAGCAACGCGTAGAATTCAGAAAGAATGACCAGGCCGGCGAGGTCCTTGAATGCGTCAGACACTTGTTCATCGAAGTGCCCTCGATTGATTCTCAGAGCCCGCACCATCGCGTCATCAACGCGCTCGAAGTAATACTTGAGTCCGCCCGGAGCGTAGCTCAAGCACATTTTTACCGCTTCATCATGCGCTCCGCTTTTCTCGAGTTTCCGCATTTTTCGATCGGCTTCGACATAGTCTTTCATTGTCATCAAAATTTCCATCGCCGCTTCACCCTCACCGGCGTATTCGATGCTGCCGAATTCATCAGCGACACCTCCACTTAAGCCAGTAATAGTAAGGCTTTCCGTATCTTTCTTTAGTTTCTCATGAGCCTCTGCAATTGCATAATCAAAATTATGACCAGGTTCGAACTTAGTTATAGAGTCGATGTCTTTAGCGAAAGCCTGCTCGTACTGCAGGGAGTTATCGCGGTCTAAGAGATATCGACTTTCTGCGGCTTTAGCGGAATAGAGCGCACTGTGAGAAGAAACCACAGCAAAGATCGAGTCGTAAGAATCTTCCTTGGCAAAACGCAACCGTTCGGCACTCTGGTGTACGTCAGCGTAGACGTGATTAACAAATAGCACTGTCGTGAGCGTCGCAATCACCAATGGAATACTGAAGCGACGACGGAAGTGTTTAAACAAATAAACTTGCGCAGCACCAAGCGTCAGAGCCAGTGCGATTCCAAAACCCAGTACCGCCCCGCAAAGCATCGCCGATTTAGATTTTTCATCAGCGTATGTCGCCTCGAGGATTTCCAGGTTGGTTGAACACAGTGACTCTGCATGTGGTGTCAAGCTTTTTTCGACGGTTACGAATGCCTTGTTATATGCTGTCCAGGCCTCCTCGAGAGATTGGCTCGCAGACAAGTCTCGCGCATGTTGCGCCTGCATACCAAACTTACTGAAATCCAATTGCATTTGTTCGATTGGTGTTTGCTCGGCAGGACCGTAAGTTATGTTTTTAGCAGCCTCAACCAGGTTGTGACAGACCGTAGTTCGCCCGGACTCAAAATCGATTTCAGACTGCCTAACGGTCTCCGGATCGCCTGATAGAAACTCATCGGCGAGTGTGCCACTCATCCGAGACACACCGAGTTTGATATTATGCGCCGCCACTACTGATGGTGCAGCGTCATGACCGACAGTTTGCAAAGCGTGTTTGTGCTGCTCAACTGTTAAAATCGCCAGCATGGCAATGGCGATTGCAAATAGACAGTTACCGACGAGATACAGCCGTAAACGGACCGGAGTGACGTTCTTGAAGATCGACTTGACCCTTACGGAAATGGCAGGTTTTGGTTTCGTTGACGAAGTCACAAGATCCTCCAGTTAAAACCAGGTGAGACGACGAACACTGTTCGCCTCGTCAATTAAGGCGATACGCCGCGCTTCGTTAGGCGCGAAGTGCGCACACTCTCGCAAAGCAGCTTCGGCCGCATCGCGGATATCATCTTCGCGCAACGGTGTCGCCAGAATTTGAAAACTCTCATCCGGCATGAGCTGCCTGGTTTCAAGTTGCCGCAAGGCGTTCAACAGAATGTCCGCATGCAAACGCCACGCTTCGAAGTTGTACGGCATCACTTTTCGAAGCTGTTTCGACGCCTGCAATAATTCAGCTCGACTGAGGAACTCACCCTTCGGTCTCAGAATGCTTTGCACCGATGAGATAACGTCCTGACGGCTTTCGTAATCAGCCTCTTCAGCGGCTGCGGCAATCGCGTCATAGGTGAGATTAGGATCGGAATTCGACGGAGAGATCGTAGGCTCCAGCAATTTCGAAATGTTTTTTAGAGGCAAGCTCTCCGGAAAGATATTTTCCGCTATCATTTTGGCGCCCTGAACTGTGCTGCTCGAAACTGTATCGGCAGCCTTGTTTGCGGGGCTGATCGTAGCCGTGACTGAACTCGCTTCAATGTCACTGATACTACCGGATGCTGTCGCCTTCACAACATCAGCTTGATCGGGGCCACTTTTCGATGGCTCCGAAGAACGACTCGTGGATTCATTCGATTTTGATTGCACACTAGCCGCCTGTGCGGGCTTGCTGTAATCGCTCCCGCTCGGCTTCTCGTTCACAAAGTCTTTTGAGGCCACGCCTTCCGATTGTTCCGATGCAGCCTGAGGGGAAGCATTTGAACCGCTCACGTCCCTTGCTTCAGGCACAACATCTTTCAACGCACCACTTTTCGATTCCGCCTTTGAAGCACTCATAGACTTGCTGGAGGCACCCACCTTCGACTCCTCGTCCGCGGAATCTTTCAACGCACCACTTTTCGATTCCGCCTTTGAAGCACTCGTAGACTTGCTGGAGGCACCCACCTTCGACTCCTCGTCGGCTGCATCTTTCAACGCACCACTTTTCGATTGCGCCGTTGAAGCACTCGCAGACTTGCTGGAGGCACCCACGTTCGGCTCCTCGTCGGCGGCATCTTTCAAGACACCACCTTTTGATGGTGCCGACGAAGCTTGTGAGGAATCGTTCTGCGCACCGGATTTGGTGCTTGATTTTGTGCCGGCCGTATCTGCAAGATGCGGTTCATTCACACTCTCTTTCGCGACTGGTGATTTCTTCTTCGCAACCTTATCGCCACTCAATTCGTCTTTCTTAGCATCCATCTTTCCGCCGCTCTCGTTGTCATTACCAGCCTTTCGCGAAGCGCCGCCCGACGCGGAATCATCACTATTCTTCGATGCTGCATTCTCATTTTTATCGTCAGAAACATTGCTCACGGTTTAAACCTCAATTTGACCGTTATCGAAAAAATCAAATCAACCAACATGGATAATCGGCCTCGACTTCTCGTAGGGCTCGACGCCGCGCAGAATCTCACGGGTCACGGTTGCGGTTTCACCCTCGCCCAGAAAAATGTACTTAACTGTGTACGCAATCGGATTGCCCTCAGTCCACGAAAGATACGCGTGAGGAATTTTGCGCGTGCGATCGCGAATCTCTAAAAGTATTGCGGCGATCGCGTTTGGAACAGCCGGATTAGCGCATCGCAGAATCTTATATCCGTTTTCTTCGTGACCGGTAACTTCCAATAAATCCTCCGCAAATTCGGAGGCATCAGAAAGTTTCACTTCGAGGAAAATGAAGTTTCCTTCTTCGGGTTGAATACTGTGGACGAAACGCGACCGGTTTTCGTCCTCACGAAAGTCCTTCATACCCGCTTTGTGAGCCAGAATTCGGACTTCGCCCAGGTAAGAATTCAAAGCGTCTTCGATAAACTCCAGCGCTTTGTCGTCGAATACAACTTTATCTACGCGCAGTTCTGTCGCCCGTAGCGAACGGGACAGTACCGATGCGACCAGCACACTGCCGATGAAAAACAGTGCGATTTGAACGCCTTCCGGACGTTCCGACATATTGGCAAAACAGGTGTACACAAAGATGAACGCGATGGCGGCAAAGTAATAGCGCCCTCGTGGCTTCGACTTCCAAACAGAAGTGGTGGCGGCGATCGCGGCGGAGGTGATTAACACAAGCACACCGGTCGCATACGCTCCGGCCTGGACGTCGACACCCGCTTTGAACATAAAGGTTACGCCGAAAGCGACGACCGTGAAAAACACAACCAGAGGTCTGACAGCAGCAGCCCAGCCAGGCGCCATGCCATATCTTGGAAGATACTTGGGAACAAGACTGAGCAAGCCGGCGATTGCCGACGCTCCGGCGAACCACAATATAAGAATCGTGCTGATATCATATACAGTGCCGAACACGGCGCCTAGATGCTCGTGAGCAAGATAAGCAAGCGCTCGTCCATTAGCCTCGCCTCCTGGTTGAAACAACGAAGCAGGAATAAGCATCGTGGTGACAAAACTGCTTACGATTAGAAACACACTCATAATCGCACCAGCTGCAATCAGCAAATATTGACCGTTGCGAATCCGCCCCACCGGATTCTCTTCCGTGTCAGATGGATAGCCCTTCACCAGGGGTAATACGGCGACGCCGGTTTCAAAACCAGAAAGCCCTAACGCCAGTTTTGGAAACATCAAAAGCGATAATCCAATCATCATCGGAATTGAGCGGTACTGATCGAACAGTGATTTAACCCACTCTCCGGGCAACTGAGGTTGCACAAAACTCAATTCATACGTACCCTTGCCGAGAATTATTGCACTGAGAAACAGATAAAAGACAACGATGAAAACCGACAGCCCGATTGCCTCATGAAAGCCTTTCAAGAACAGCGCGCCGAGTAAAGCAATTAGAACAAATGTTACTTCAACCCGATGAGACCGCCACGATTCAGGAATGATCGGGTTCTCCACGATATGCGCTGTGGCATCAGCAGCCGACAATGTAATCGTAATGATGAACGCAGTAGCAGCAAATCCCAGCAATGCCAGAACCAGCGTTTTGCCTGTCCAACCTGGAAACATGCGCTCGAGCATTGCCACACTGCCTTGGCCGTGAGGACTTTCTTTGGCGACGATGCAGTAAACAGGCAAGGCACCAAACAAGGTGACCAAAACGAGAATGATTGTAGCCAGCGGCGACAAAACACCCGCAGCCAAAAATGCAATACCGGGTTGATATCCCAGCGTGGAAAAGTAATCCACCCCGGTCAAGCACATCACCCGCCACCAGGAATCCTGGTGCTGTACCTGCGTCTGACCCGGCTTAATTCCTTCGAGAAACCATTCTTTGAATCCTGAAGTTTGTTCTTCTGTCATTAGATCGTATTGGCGCGCCCGCGCGATTCGTCAGATTCAACCGAGGATAAAATCAAGACCATTATTCCCTTAATTCAAATATATGCAATTGCATGACCGATAACAGAACAGATTTCCAACGATTAGAACCGCTTCGACGAGCAATCCTGACCCTGTCGCCAGTTGGACGTTCGCAACCACCGCGCCTTTGCTGTAATCGCTCCGTTGCCAGCAAAAACGAAAGGCACCAATTACGGTGCCTTCCAACAATCAAAACCGTTTAGTTCTTACGTAACCAAACTCAAAATCAATCGGAAATATAGTTCGAGGTCTACCCTTGAGATGCCATCCTTGTGCTCCGGAGCGCCTTCCGACGCGGACGCTGCGATATCCGCCTGATTACTGAGCAGAAACATGATGTAGGACTTGTCGCGCATCGGAGTGTCCGCGTTGTCCATGGCGGCATAAAGTTCATCGGTTTCAATGAAACCATTATTGTTGGTATCAATCTTGTCAAAGGCTTCATACGCGTAAGACTTGATCGCTTCCAAATTCTGACGAACTGGTGAAGCCTTTTTCTCGCTGCCTGGATTGCTTGGTGACAACCATGCGTTTGCAAAATCGTCATTCTTATCCAACTCTCTTCTTTCTGGCGACATAACTTACCTCGACTGTGCCGTTCCCAAATTCTTATTCCCACATCGAGCTCTTGTGAACTTGAATTATCGTCACTTCGCACTCAAACGGTTTCAAATCCCGCGACATTCTTAACACAACGCCTCTCAAGACGCGAAAACTTTGAGAATGCGGTTCGCATAACATGTGAGCGACAAAACATTCAATCTGCCGGATAAACGCCGCAGTAGCCTAATTCCCGGTTTTTGTGACACAGTCGCAGAGCTGCGAACAGTTCTCATCAAGAATGAGAATACTGACTGGATGCCCTTTTGAGTGTATATTCCGCAACGGCAAAGTATTACGCTTTCGCTCGCCGCTACCGTAAGATACTCCTCAGAAAACCGGACGCACTCGACTTCAAAGGAGCTGAGATGTCAGACCTGGCAGAAATTCTGCATAACATCGCAGATCACACCGAAACCTTTTATAGATTTCTCAGCGAGCCTGGTGTCGCGGACGATATCAAGGCTAGACTGATCGATCATATTATTTTGGAAGAAACGGAAAACACCGCACGCCTGGCACAACTGCACGGCGCTGCTCCGACGGCTCTGACGCAGAAGATGCTGGATCACAGTTTCATTTTGCAAAGAGTGATGACCGATATAACTATGCCTCAAGATTTGAAACAAGAATTGCTTCACCATTTTATGGAAGAGCATGCCGAGTGGCAAACTCAAATCATCGGCACAGCCAGCGGTCATGTTGAGCCTGGCACCACATCCGGTGCAACTGTCGCGCATCAACAATCATATAGTTCGCAACCAGATCATTCTCACCAGGCGGCAAACCATGCCGCAAACAATCAACATAGCGCTCGTTCGCACGGAGCACCATCCGGTGGTCACGGCGGAGGAGGGCATGGGCACTCGACTTCAAGTAATAGAACTCACGAGGGCCATTCAAAACCATCGAATCAATCAGGCGCTAATCAGCCTGAAGAACGTCAATGGACTGTAGGCCCACTGTGGAACCAAGGAGATTAACCGTGTGGAAGAGTCATCAAAGACTAACTGAACTACCGCTTTCCCCCGAACAAGCGAACTCGATGCTGCAAGCTGCCGTAATGGAAGTACGCCGCACCGTGGTGGCACGCAAGCTAATGGCTTTGTACGGTCCAATGGGAGCCGGTGTTGAAACCGTTTCTCTGGAAACAATCAAAAAAGATACGCCTGCAGAAATCGATCTCGAAGGCAAACCCGATCCAAATCCGATCGGCGCTCACGAGAAAGAAACGTATGTTCGCGTTCCAATCATCTACAAGGATTTCATCCTTCACTGGCGCGACGTGAAATGGAGCCAAGATTCCAGAGCTCCTCTAGACAACGCCAATGCAGTGCGCGCAGCACACCAGGTCGGCGACGCTGAAGACAATCTTTTGTTCAACGGCAACCCGGGACTCGGCATCCATGGACTTCTCAACTACCCGGGCTCACAACAAGTAGCCGGTGGTGATTGGAGCAAAGCCGGCGATCCAGTCAAGGACGTTTACGCTGCACTGAAAAAATTACTCGATGCAGAGCACCACTTCCCTTACATGCTGCTGACTTCGGTTGACATGTACGAGCAATTGTTGAAACCTGTGCGCGAATCGCCGGTTCTCGAACTCGAACAACTGAGCAAGCTCTGCTCCGACGGCATTCTGTGGAGTCCACAAATTCCACCTAAGACCGCAGCTTTGATCTCAACCGGTTCGCAGAACTTCGACATCGCAGTTGCTGAAGATTTGGCGATTGCTTACCTCGGACCAAACGATATGAACTATCGATTCAGAGTCTATGAATCACTCGTTCTGCGCGTAAAACGTCCAACCGCAATCTGCGTCATAAAAGCCAACGGAGCCTAAACCGTAAAGGTTTGCACCGAGAAAGCTGACTGAACGAAAAATCAAGAGAGGCTGTTCATCGTCAAAGATGGGCAGCCTTTTTTCCGCGCCCGGTTGCCGGCTTTGGTGCTCCTGATTCATGCGCTGTCCGACGCTATTTAATGTGCAGGCGAAAACCCTCAAATCTCTTGACAGCGCACAATTATTCCCTTCAGGTAACCAGACCGAATTGAGGTAAGTACTGTTCGCTTGTAATCTCTGTTGGTACTCTTAGAGTAATTCCAGGTTTTTGAACAGCAGATCTTGCGAGAAACGGCATCAAATGAAGCTTGGAATGCTACAGACTTACCGCCGGGCGCGGTTAATTGAATAAACAAAACCATCCGAAATGACGTTGGCTAGGGTGGTCACATCTTTGCGCGTCAACTTTGTAGAAGGATAGAGGTCATGAAAGAGATACTCCAACTGAAAAAACAATCGCTCTATTACGAAGAAGTCGGAGATTACGACAAAGCAGAAGTTCTACTCAGTCGCGCTGTGGCGATGAAAGAACGCAGTCTCGGCGCCGAACATCCCGCCATGGCAGAGGATTTACACCGACTCGGTATGCTCAATCTGTCTTTGGGTGATCACATTAAAGCAGAAGAATTGCTGGTTCGAGCACTCGGCATCAAGCGACAAAACCTTGGTGCAAATCATCCTGAAGTGGTTGAAACCTTGAATGCAATCACGCTTGTACAGCTCGAACACGACTTCGCTGAATCTGCATAGTCACTACGCGAACATGCATTAGTCATAACCGAGTATCTGCATTCTCGTGACTGTGAATTTGCGTTCTCATTTCCGCTTCAATTTAAAATAGCCGATTGTTATCAATGGCAGGAAGCTTCGCGTCATAGTTCGGAAAATACCGCAACTCGACATTGCGCACTCTAACTGAGTCCCTGAGCGCCTCTTTGTGATGAAGAAACAATCGATCTGCCGAGAATGGTGACACCATTATCTTAGCCGTCGTATTAGAACTTTTTGAAATATCTTCAGGAAGACGTCCTACAAATACAAACTTATTCCAGTGCTTGTCGGCAAGAACAAAACAAGTCGGGCTCCACGGAGACGACCATGAGTTGTGGCTTGGCGCACTGCTTGCGAGCTTTTCATCGGTGCTCTGTGCTCGGCTGAACGCGACGGATATGCCGCCGATTGATCGGCGTTTCACTGGTTGAAACTCGCAGCTCAGCATATACGAGCTCGAACCGGAACTGCTCGGCATGTTGATCGACTTGCTGTTCATCAGCATTGTCGAAGGATCGCCGCCGGACACTAGACATTCCTCGTTACGCGAGAACAACACATTCGAGTCATCGAATTTTTGGACGGCATTCACAGGCGGTGTTGCATTTGGTGGCACGTAAAGGAACATCCGATAGGTTCCGAACTTTCTCCCGAACGAGGACGAAAGGTTGGAAGTGCTTGTGCCCTGGGCGCTTGCGTACGAGCAATTTTTGACAGTGAAGTGCGAATTGATCGTGTCATATGGTCTGGGGTCGCGTCGATCGATGGTGACATATCCCTTCACCCACGAAAATTTATTCAAGGAAGGAATGGTTCTGGTGGTGAAATTTGGGTCAGGATCTGAATTAGCTTTTGAACTACCAGGCGGCGCAGTTGTTCTACTCTCCACCATTTTGTCGATAAACGGATAGTCTCCAAATATTCTTACCGGCGATATAGCATTATCACTCTTACTATTTAAAGCGATCGACACTACATTGTTCGAACTGGTGGATACAGCATTCGTTGAAACGGGGAATGCCCACCAATGGCGATAGGACCTCGGATCCATCTGCATCGCCTGCGCTTGCAATGAAAAAATGTCGGCGGCGTCCTCACGATGCTCCATCAATTGAAGCACCGGCATTGGTGGCAGTGATGTAACACCATTTACTTTTGCGGTCACATTGGGCGCAGAAAAATCAGTCTGTAAATCAACAATTAAATACGACACATTCGCTCTTCCGTCCACCGGCGCCACAGCGATCTCTGCCTGCACAGCATCATTCGGTTCCTTAAGTTCGGTAACCCATTCTGTTTTTGCCGGATCGTAAATCAAATTTGCAGCCGATACGACCATCAGCAGGCCGACCATTGCCCAAACCACAGTCGACTGCCACCGCTTTGCCGAGTCAAGCTGTTTTGAAGACAGGACCCCAAGCAGCACCCAGCCAGCTATCCAGAGGGCTGCGTCGATGAACGCCACCAATGCGAAATTGTCCGTTGGCAAAATCGAAAAACAAAATGGAATGAAACTGAAGTGAGTATCGAGTAGCGCAAAAAACAACGCGCCAAAAGTAATCAATGCAAAGAAACTTCGGCTGCGAACCGGCGATGGCGTGACCGAGAGCGCCGCGCCGGCGAGCAATGCGATAAAAGGCATTGCCGTTATAGCATAACGCGCTACAGGCTCGAAGCCGGCATAAACCGCGTGATACGCAGAGAACAGCGCGAACATGATCGCAGGACGTGCGGTGTTCTCGCCTGTTTTGCGGATGGCTTTCGTAAACCCGATCACTGCTAACAAAAGAAGCAAATCGTGAAAAACATTTTGTACTTGCCAATTGAAACCAAAGCACGCATGTTTGAAATCATTCCAAACGCCTGCCCACAAGCGCGATTCCTTCCGCAAAATAAGTGCAGAAAATCGACACGGATCGGACGAAAAATTTCCGGAAAGAGATTTGAGCGCATCGCTGGTTTCATTAGGAATACCGGGCTGCGCGGGCCAGGTTCGCCATCCATCAGTGTTTAGCTGATTGCCTACGAACAAATTGTATCCTGGTGCTCGATTAACCCAGGGCACAAACTTGCCTGTCACCTGGTGGGTGAACCAGAGCCAAGGTGCCATACACAGTGCACCGCCTACGATTAGCGCAGACATGGAAGGAAGTAGCGTGCCAGGCTTAAATCTCTTCCCTTCTTTCCAATCAGCCACCGTTGGAATAAAGAGAATCGCAAGAGCGGCTAAGGGTAAGGGAACGAATACCGATCTGGCGAGCAGCAACAGAATGGATATGGCTCCCAGAAAAAAAGAAAGAACAGTTTTTACGAGCACCGCATCTTTTTGGTTTAACCGAAACAGGCTTAAAGACAGCGTTGACCAGAGCAACAAAAGAAAATATGTGAACAGCTCGCTGTAACACAATCGGGTGTTTAAAATGGCGGCAGGATAAACGGCAAACAGTAACGCGGCTATCCATCCGGCTTTCGAATTAAATGCAAGCCGCCCGCAAAAATAAATCAGAACACAGGAAATCGCATCGATCAGCGAGTTTGCCACCGAGAAGATGTTCGAGTTTTGCGCATAATCAGTGGTTGTGACAACGCCGGTCAGAATGTGAACGATCGCAAGAAAGCAGGTATAAACGGGTCCGTCGAGCAGCAGCCGATCCGCCAGAGCACCGGATCCGAAAGTCGCTACGCTACCGGCAACTTCCGAAGTATGCACTGTCAGCTTCGCGAGAAAATCTGACAAGCCGGAAGCTGACGTGATCGCTTTAGCCAGTTCCTGTCCGGTTTTTAAAAAGAAATATCCATCGCCAAAACTACAGAGTCGTTGCTGAGAAAGTACCAGGTCGTTGTAGAGCCTGATGACAAGCGCGAATACGAAGACAAACAGCGGCGACAATTTGTCGAATTGCTGCAACTGCTTCAGGTCTAGTTTCAAAGACTTCACAACACCAATCTTTGCATCGGTTAACAACACCAGCGCATGGACAAATTTACTACGGCTGACCAGGTGCTGCCTGAGAGGTTAGTAAGCGCCGCGACCGCGCGACCGCTTCAGGCACAAAAAACGGCACGCGATGATCTCGCGAACATTAGGTTCCTCTAGCACTTCGAGCCCCATTCTTCGGTAATATACCTTGGCAGCTCGCGGCATCCGGGCGCTTGTCCCAGGAAACTTCATGTCACAAACGATAAGTGGAAAAGCAGAGCGGTCGGACTCGACTGCATCCACGCCTGCCAAAAACTTTTCGCGAGTTCTCTTTCGAGTGGCTAGCAACCGTCTGCTCGTAGCCATTTTGATTTTCCTGACGGCATTTGCGTTGCGCGCCGGACACAACCTGTCGCTCGAACACAGAGTTTGGTATTTCGAAGATGCGCAAAACTACCTGCGATCGGGCGCATCCATCTACCGCATGGTGAATGAAAGCAAAAGCCCGAGTCAGCTTTTGCAAAACATCAAAGACGATTCGAAAAATTATAGCGGCGTCTACAACGCCTTCACATCTGACAAACTCGTCGATCGCGTTTTAACTGACGGCGCCATATTTCCAATCTATCTAGCGGGCGTAGAGGCGATTGCCGGTCTGGACACGAAAAATCCGCAGTATGAAAAAATCGCCATCAAGGCCAGTCTTGCCAATTCACTGCTCGATTCGGCAACCTGCGTTCTAATTTTCCTCCTCGGCGCATTGCTATTCGGATTCGCTCCCGGCGCTCTGGCTGCGGCGCTGTACGCGTTCTATCCACCTGCCATTGTTAATACGCAATGGTGCATGAGTGAAACGTTTTGCAGCTTCATGCTGGTATCATCGATTTATTGTCTCGCACGATTTCTTATGGTGCCACCAAATTTAGTGGCGCGCAGAATTCTATGGGGTACCATAACCGGTGTAGTGTCCGGTCTGACAATACTCGCGCGTTCAGCCTTTCCAGTGTTTGTCCCTCTTATTTGCATCGCAGCATTTGCGGGTTCTCGCTCCCGCACAACATTGTTGTCCCCGGCTCCAATTATCGCCTTAGTTCTTTCATTTCTACTGACAATATTACCCTGGTGCCTGTATACGCAAATGGCTCTGGGACAGCCTCGCCTCACGACTAATCGACTTCCCGCATACAATGTCGTCTCCGGAAATTTAGCATCAATAGACGGTTACACTCCGTTTCCGAGCACAGTGCGCTTTCCCGAAGAGATGAAGGAAGCGGTCATCATGGTTGCTGCAGAAGCACGAGAGAAGCCAGTTGAATTCCTACTTTTAGAAATGAAAAAAGTGGCACGCCTCTGGTCGAGCGTGTGGAATGACTGCAAATACTCCGTTTTAGGTTTCAATGCGTCGGCGCAAAACGTATTCCATCAACTAATGCTGTTCCTCGCTCTGTGCTGGGGCTTTATTGTAGTCGGACGAACGAAACGCCACCTCACTGATGGAGAGCTGCTTGGAACGTGGCTCACGTTCAGTGTGATCGCCGTGCATTTTATATATCTTGCCTTCATTGCATTGTCCAGGTACGCGTTCACCGCGATGCCATTCGTGATTTTGGCTGCATCCGCCGCGCTCTGCTATTGGCTGCGTTCGGGTGAGACTGCGCGCAAACGATTAGCTATTGTTCTGACATCGTTTGTTGCAGTGTCCGCTCTTACTAATGAGTTCCGCAGCTTCTCGCAGTTTGTTTGCGCAATAGTACCCGAGACCTGGTGGTTCCAATTTGCACCATGGCTGACCTCAGGCGTTGCGATACTGGCTTATGCAGGTGTTTGGTATCTTGCTGTCAGAGCGATACATCGATTAACGAACGAGCCTGTGCCGCCAATTGAAGCGATCCAACCTTCGCACCAATCAAACCTGACAGCGCCGTCGCCGCATCGCCAGGCGCGTCAGAATGTAGGTGACAACGAGACTACCGATGCCGCCGGTAACAAATCCTCATTAGTTAGCAAGTCAGAAGTTGGAACTTCAGAAGTTGAAACTTCCGGAGTTGAAACTTCTGGAGTTGGAACGTCAAATGTTGGAACTTCTGGAGTTGAAACTTCTGGAGTTGGAACGTCAGATGTTGGAACTTCCAGAGTTGAAACTTCTGGAGTTGGAACGTCAAATGTTGGAACTTCCGGAGTTGGAGCGCCAGTATTACATACGTCGCAAGTCGGTACGTCAGAAAGTGGTGCATCAGAAATTGGCTCGTCAGAAGTTGCTTGGTCAGAACCGAATATGTCAGATGCTGATAGTGCCAGGTCGCCTGACGATGTCAGCTCCAATAGCGCCGCGCGGGGTGCTGAACTTGGCGCGAAGAATCCCGATCAACATCTCGAATCAACAGAAGTCCAAAATTTTCCTGATTCGCCATCGACTGCAGAATCGCATCAATTAGAAACGCCTTCGTCGTCAGATGCGCCTGTCGACTTCAATCCCAAGAACTCACAGCAAGTGACTACGTCACCCGAAAAAGCCATCACAGCGGAAGATATCTCGAGACGCTCTGCACTGACGACGTTAGCAGCAGCAAGCTATCTGCTCACCAGTTGCGGCATCATCGGTTGCATCGTCGGTTCGCGCACTTGGAGCGAATGGAGCTGTCCTCTGACGAATCAAACGGCTCATCAAACTATACAGCTTCCGGATAAAACGGGCTCGGTGTCAGAAACAGGTTATGTCATCCTCGACCTGCACGATGAAGAACCGCTCCCGCAGCTTGAAGTCGAGGTAAACGATCAAGTTTTGGATGCAGATCCAATTCCCGTTGGAATGATCCAAAAGGAAAACGAATCGATAAACGGTTCGCTGACGATGCAAGCGAATTCAATGGACATGGACTTTAGGACTCTGCGGCATTGGTATGCAGTGCCGTTCTCCACGAAGCTGCTGCAACAAGGAAAACAAAACACAATCGCTGTTCGCAACAAACGCAAGACGCATCCTGTCACCATATACGGTGACTACACCCCGACAACTTCGAACTCAACAGACGGAACACAAGTGCTTCCTTCGGTCAATTCGCTATCATGGAATTACGCGGTAGAAGGCAGCGATTACCGTTCTCCAATGGAACCGCGTCTTCTGGAATCTATCCAACTAAACGGAAAAACCACCGAGAGTTCGCTGGTTAGCCCGATTCGCTCGCACGACGAATATAAGGATTTGTCTCCCGCTTTTGGAACGCAATGGGGACGCTATCGGCTGCGATTATTGTTGCAACCTCGTTCCGCCAAGCAATTGGCGAAACAAGCGCAACTCACCACTCCACAATCAAGTTCAACTGATTCAACCACGAGCGATGTAGTCCAAACAATCTTCGAACAGAAACCCGATCAGGAGCAAACAGTTCACGGCGGAAACCCCGTTACGTTCTATCTTGCAAGCCAAACTATTCCGATAAGCGAAGAGCTTGTCGCGAAGCATCCGTTCAAATTCACTTGCGAACTGAAGACAGAAAAACGCCCCGTCAACGCGTTCATCAATTTGGTTTTTAAGACCGGCATCGGTGACGTTTGGATCCCGGAATGGCAGCCCGAGTGCATTCCTGTAAACAGCGAAGGCTGGAAAAAACTGACCATAATCGATGCGTTTCCAAAACGTTTACTTGAGCATAATGGTGTCACTGTCCAACCAATCGTCACACCATTCGGGAAAGATCTGTTGTTTACTCAGCACAAGAAAGCAGGTAAGCAAGCCGTTCTAATACGCAATGCAAAACTCGAATTCATCAACACCCCAATTACTGAACGCAGCAATCTTTTTACATGGAAAGTATTTTAGTTTCGTGAACGCGTCAAGCAAACAGAGGCACCACATGCGATGCCTCTTTAAATATTACGGCTCGGTGTTATGCGATCAATTTCCCACGGACTTCAGAATGCGTCGAGCGCGCGCCATCAGCGGCTCAGCTGCCTCGACGAAACCGCGCCTGTGGAGTACTGTGCCTAATTCCAAAAGATTGGTTCCGACCTCGAGATGCGTCGGTCCATATGTTCTGACAGCGATGTACACCGCTTTTTCCAAGCAACGTTGTGCGGCATCGAACTTCTGACGTTGCAGGTTTTCCTGCGCCAAACTTCGATACCTGGTAAGTCTTGTGTTTTCCGTACGAGCGGCGCATTCCTGATGAGTCGCTTCCGAAGAGCGTTCCATTATTGCCATCATCAAAATATCTTCCCCTTACGAATGTTCAATTTCAAAACGAAATCAAAGCATTCTGCTGTAGTCACAACAATTCTGCCGAAGAGCAAATCCTATCCCGCTCGCAAAATGACGAGTGAGAGGTTGCCTTCAATAACAATCAAATCTTCCTTGCTTCCTAGGTCTATTTACCCAGCAAAAATTGTTTTCACAAGGTCTAAAATTAATTCACGGAAACGCTTATGAGACAAGGGTTTTGAGCTGTCAGATCGCAGCAAGCAGAGGGACAGAAATCGTCATTTTGTGAGACATCGGCATCAAGATTATGCCAAACGACGACGCCGGAACAGCAGACTAGAACCAGGTTTACGCACGACATATATCAACGAGATATACGCTAAACCCAGGTCCATTGCATTCGCGATGGCACATATAAATGATTATCGCTCATGCCTTTTTCGACGGTCACGCCATTCGAGAAGCAGTAACGGAGCAGCTCTACAGTTTTCTTGTGAGACATATATCCGAGCCGCAAGGACGTTTGCAAGCGCAACGCGGAGTATAGAGTTTTTTCGTCGAGCACTCCAGCCTTCAAAAGCATGCTGCCAACTCTTACTGCGCTGTCCGGATTTTTACTGACAACGGATTCCAATTTTTCTTTATCGCAAATGCCGGCTTCGATAATGAGATCGCCGAGCCGCATGCTGCCTTCGTCTTGCGCGCCGTGAAACTGAGCCATCGCTTCGTAGACGTTCTTGCCATCTTTGCAAACCGCATGCAACGCTTTGGCAGCTTGATATGGTTTCAACGTGTCGTTGGAGATGGCGGACTGAAGCTGAATTGCCGCTTCGAGCTGTTCGTTGACAAGCAATCCACGTTCAAGAAGAATCTGACCAAACTGTTTCTTCTTAAACAGCTCAATCTCCAAACACTCAGCCAGGATCTCACGCGTAATCAAGCTTGCCATCAAACAAAGCTCTCCGATGCGAGTTGTTTTTGCATCAGGATGTTGAAATAAACCCAACTCGAAAAGCGCTTGTTCAAAAGAAATCGATTGAGCATTAGCATGCTCTAGACCCTTTACGGCATCCCCTTTAGGCATCTCTGAAGTTCGCATCATCAGCACCGCATGTAGTGCGGCAAGCAATCCCTCTGTCGAAATCAAATCATCGAGAACGAGCAATTGCCCGATCATCAAAGACGATTCCACCGACCGCACAAAAAGTGGACCGAGTTGGGATTGCGACAGCATCTTGGCGGACATCAAAAGGTCAGTCAGATCGTTAGACGCGGCGACCACAACTTGAGTGCGCTGGTGCATTGAATTAACTGATTCAATCGCTTTCGCCAACGGAATATTTTTCTGCATACAGACACGCAGTGCACGGATCGCAATATCCGGCGTGATGCTTTTCTCGGTCACTTTTGCCAGAGCTTCTTGAGCAGTCTTGAGATTGTCGGCGTTGATCAGACCTGAATTCAGAATCGCCTGTAAAACCGGAATCTTCAGGTCGCGAGAAATCATTTTGTAATCTTCCAGGTCCTCACGAGTTATCAGACCGCTACCAAGCAGTAGCTGCGTGAGGATCGGAAATTCTTCAGTGGACACCAAGGAGAGCCTCCTGAGGCTAGCCGCAAACTACGTCAGTATTTGCAGCGACCTGGTCTGGAACAAAAACTATTTTAGAACCTCGCCCGCCTAATCGTTTCCTTAAATCCAAGTTTAACCCATGAGCTCTTTGGTCAAGATATCGATACTTCGGGACCAGGCCAAGTCAGCAGCTT
The DNA here is from genome assembly GCA_021772095.1 of Candidatus Obscuribacter sp. GTDB lineage: Bacteria > Cyanobacteriota > Vampirovibrionia > Obscuribacterales > Obscuribacteraceae > JADYXR01. The sequence continues at coordinate 87,627 of JADYXR010000265.1, forward strand.
GCTTATTGTACGAATCGCGCGCATCGCAGTTGAAGCCGTGATCGACCCCCTCGTACTGGTATATATGAAAATTGGGCCGGTCGGCAAGACCTTCGACCACTTTTTCTACAGACGCTTGAGGCACAAAATGGTCGAGCTCCGCAAAATGGATAGCGGTTTCGCAACGGACGCGTTTCGCTTCTTCGAGGTGCTTCTCCAGCCCGACCGGATAATAGCAAATCGTAGCATTGAGATTAAACTGAGAAGCCAGGCGGTAAGCCAGCTTGCCGCCCAGACAGAATCCCATGGCGCCGATGCGACCCGTGCATTTTTTGTGGTCACGAAGATTGGAAGCCGCTTCTTTGAGATCTGACAAACCCTTATTTTCGTCAAACGCTTCAAAATACTTGAGCGCCTGTTCGAAGTCTGCACCCTCGTATCCGAGCTGAATATTGTGTTTCATTCTCCAGAAAAGATCCGGAGCCATGACGATATAGCCTTCTGCGGCGAGCCGATCGGCCACGTCACGAATATGCTGGTTGACGCCAAAAATTTCTTGAATCAGGAGTATGCCGGGTCCGCTGCCTTGCGGAGGCAAAGATACATATGCATCGAAGAATTCGTCACCGATAGTGATACTGACTTTCTCAGATGCCATGAGCTCCCGATTCCTCCTTAAGAATGCCAGTCCAGCCGCTCCAGCCGAACGCATTGCCCTTGTGACAAACGCTCATCATCAGCCGGAAATTGAATCAAACAATCAGCTTTTGCGAGCCCACTCAGCATGTGCGAGTCTTGACCGCGCGTTGGTAGCACATTCAGTGCCCCCTCCGGCGAACAACTTAGTATACCGCGAACGAAATCCAATCTTCCCGGTTTCTTCTTCATATCTCTCTCAAGAGAGCCAAACCAGCCCGATTTCGGACCATCGAGGGCTCCTTGCATCGCCATCAAGGCTGGCTTGACAAACAAATTAAAGGTGACAAGCGCGCTCACCGGGTTGCCAGGAAGACCGAAAATTATTCGACGCCGAGGTTTGCCACCTTCCCGATCGGGTCGATCGATAAAACCAAAAAAGACTGGCTTACCCGGCTTGATTGCAATCTTCCAAAACACCGATGTGACGCCGATGTCTTGCTCTAAAACAACTTTGACGTAATCGTGCTCGCCGACAGAAACGCCACCGGCTGAGATTATGACATCCGCTTGTTGATCGTCGAGCGCTAAGAGAAACGCCTGCTCCGTCGCTTCGCGATCGTCTCGGGCGTGAATGGTTCGACAATCCGGCAGTCCAAGAGCCTTTACCGCTGCGGCAAGAGCGAATGAATTGGATTCGAAGATCTGACCATCTTCAAGTGCGCCGCCTGGTTTAACCAGCTCGTCGCCGGTAACGACGACTGCAACACGAGGTTGTTGATAAACGGGAAATTTGGCATGACCAAACGATGCGATCAGTCCGACCACAGGCGGACTCGCTTCGATACCAGCGGGTAAAACTTCCTCGCCCTGCTTGACCTCATCACCTTTTCGGCGAACATTCTCGCCGGTTTCAGCGTTGGTTGCGAACGCGACGATGCCACTCTCTTCGACACAATACTCGCGCATGATCACTGCCTCCACCGATGGTGGCACGGTCGCTCCGGTCAAAATCTTGACCGTCTCTCCCGATTTCAGTGCCGGACCGTCGGCGCGATCGCCTGCGTGTATGGTTCCCACGAGATTCAACTTGATCGGCTTATCGGTCGACGCCTGAGCGACATCCGAAATCAGCACGCCAAAACCATCGACCGCTGAATTGTTGAAACGGGGCAAATCAAATTCCGCGCGAATCGATTCCGCCAAAATTCTTCCAAGAATCCGCTCCAGCTCTACCTTTTCAACAGGCATGCGCTGGACTGTCTGCAAAACCTGCTGCAATGCCTCGTCATAGGTCAGCATTTTAGAACTGCCCAAATCTATATCGCATTTCGAC